>NZ_LIRJ01000112.1 GCF_001419745.1 Streptomyces silaceus
GGCGAGGCCGAGCAGCGCGATGAACTCGTCGTAGAACTGCTGCTCCAGGGAGCCGACGGCCATGTACCCGCCGTCGGCCGTCCCGTAGGTGCCGTAGAAGGGACAGCCGCCGTCGAGGAGGTTGGCGCCGCGGCGGTCCTGCCAGCCGCCGGCCGCCAGCATGCCGTGGATCATCGCGGAGAGATGGGCCGTGCCGTCCACGATCGCGGCGTCCACGACCTGGCCCGTGCCGTGCACGCGCGCGTGGTGGAGCGCGGCGAGGATGCCGACGACGAGATAGAGCGAGCCGCCCGCGTAGTCGCCCACGAGGTTCGCGGGGATCGCGGGCGGCTCGTCGGGGTTGCCGATCATGCCGAGGGCGCCGGTGATGGCGATGTAGGAGATGTCGTGCCCGGCGCGCTGGGCGAGCGGGCCCTCCTGGCCCCAGCCGGTCATCCGGCCGTAGACGAGCCGCGGGTTGCGGGCGTGGCACTCCTCGGGGCCCACGCCGAGGCGCTCGGCGACGCCGGGCCGGTAGCCCTCGATGAGCACGTCGGCGCGCTCGACGAGGTCGAGGACGCGGGCCGCGCCGTCGGCGGCCTTCAGGTCGACGACGACGGAGCGCTTGTTGCGGTTGGTGACGTCGTACTCGGGGTTGATCGCGAGACCGCTGCCGCCCGGCCGGTCGACGCGGACGACGTCGGCGCCCAGATCGGCCAGGAGCATGGCCGCGAACGGGCCGGGCCCGATGCCCGCAAGCTCCACCACCCGCACCCCGGCGAGCGGTCCGTGAACGCCCTTGCCCGGCACTGCCATTGAGCCCCCAGCGCTATGACACAACTGATGTAACACCAGTGATGCTAAGAACGTGTTCCACCGTGCACAAGCCCCTGGCGAGCAAGCGCTTAGCCAATTCTGGCCCGCGGCTCCCGCCGGCAGCGGGCGGCGCCTAGCCTGAGGACATGGATTCCGTACTGGTCAGCGCGTGTCTGCGGGGAGTTCCGTGCCGCTACGACGGCCGCGACAAGGCCTCGCCCCGGCTCGACGAAGCGGTGGCGGGACGCGAGGTCGTGTCGTTCTGCCCCGAGGCCGCCGGGGGCCTGCCGACGCCGCGCCGGCCCGCCGAACTGGTCGGCGGCGACGGGCACGACGTCCTGGACGGCACCGCGCGGGTCGTCGAGGACACCGGGCGCGATGTGACGGCCGCGTTCGTGGCCGGCGCGCGGCGCGCGCTGGCGGCCGCCCGGCACGGCGGCTGCACGGAGGCGCTGATGATGCCCCGCAGCCCGTCGTGCGGGCGCGGGGCGGTGTACGACGGGTCGTTCGGCGGGGAGCTGGTGGCCGGGGACGGGGTGACCGCGGCGCTCCTCGAACGGAACGGGATCGCGGTGCGGAACGCTCCGGGGGTGTGAATCCGCCAGGTCGTCGCGCGCGGGCCGCGCTCACCCCGCGCGGGCGTCCAGCTCCGCGACGAGCTTCTTCGTGGCGATCGCCCGGTAGCTCTCCTCGACCCAGTCGCACAGCAGCTCGGCCGCGGGGGCGCCCCGCTCCTCCAGGGGGATGCGCACCCAGCCCGACCGGCCGAGGCCGTACCCCGCGGGCTCGGCGCCCGGCGCGGTCAGGGCGTGCGCGTGCGCCGCCTCGTCCGTGAGCTTGACGGTGATCCCCATGGGGTGACTGCCGTCGCCCATGCCGAGGAAGACGAACACCTTCCTGTTGACCTTCGCGACCGACTCGCCCCACGGGAACTCCTCGGTGGCACCCGGCATCCCGAGCGCGAAGACCCGCACGCTCTCCCACTTCTTCACGGCGCCTTTCGGGACAGCCATGGACACCTCCTGGTCGCGGCCCGCCCCTCTCACGCTAGCCTCGGCCACCGACAACTGCCCGGGGGCGTACGGCTGAGAGGTGCCATGACGGGTCGCAACGGCAAGAACAGTGATCGCGCATACGACATCGTGCTCTTCGGAGCGACGGGGTTCGTCGGGGTGCTCACCGCGGAGTACCTCGCCGCGCACGCGCCCGAGGGGCTGCGCTGGGCCCTCGCGGGCCGCGACACCACGAAGCTGGAGAAGCTGCGGGAGCGCCTGGCCGAGGACCACCCGGCCTGCGCCGGGCTCCCGCTGGTGCGGGCCGACGTGGCGGACCCCGCGTCCCTGCGCGACATGGCGGGACACGCGCGCGTGGTCGCCACGACCGTCGGCCCCTATCTGGCCTACGGGCAGGACCTGGTCGCCGCGTGCGCCGAGGCGGGCACGGACTATCTGGACCTCACGGGCGAGCCGGAGTTCGTGGATCTCATGTACGTCCGGCACGACGCCGAGGCCCGGGAGACCGGGGCGCGCATCGTGCACTCCTGCGGCTTCGACTCGGTCCCGCACGACCTGGGGGCGTACTTCACGGTGGGACAGCTGCCGGAAGGCGTGCCGCTGCGGGTCGACGGATTCGTTCGGGCCGCCGCCCAGTTCTCCGGCGGCACCTTCGCCTCCGCGCTCAACCAGTTCGGGCGGGGCCCGCAGATGCTGGCCGCCGCGAAGGACCGGCGGCGGCACGAACCCCGCCTCGTGGGCCGCAAGGCGTACGCGCCGCCGAGCGCGCCCCGGTACGCGGGCGAGGTCGGCGCGTGGGCGCTGCCGCTGCCGACGATCGACCCGCAGGTGGTGCAGCGCTCGGCGCGGGCCCTGGACCGGTACGGGCCGGACTTCCGCTACCGGCACTACGCGGCCGTGAAGTCGCTGCCGGTCGCGGTGGGCGGCGCCCTCGCCGTCGGCGGTCTGGTCACGGCGGCCCAGCTGCCCGCCGCGCGGCGGTGGCTGTCGGGGCGGCTCAGGCCCGGGGACGGCCCGAGCGACGAGCGGCGCGCCAAGTCGTCGTTCTCGGTGCGGTTCGTCGGCGAGGGCGGCGGCAAGCGGGTCTTCACCGAGGTCTCCGGCGGCGACCCCGGCTACGACGAGACGGCGAAGATGCTGGGCGAGGCGGCGATGTGCCTCGCGCTGGACGACCTGCCGCGGACCGCGGGACAGGTGACGACGGCCGTGGCGATGGGGGACGCGCTGCTGGAGCGGCTGCGGGCCGCGGGGCTCGCGTTCCGGGTGGCGTCGGTCCGCTAGCACGGCGGACGGGTGCCCGCCCCCTGCTGGGGCGGGCACCCGTCGGCGCGGAGCTGCCGGTGCCTAGGCGACCGGCACGGGGTAGGTCGGGTACTCGACCCCGGAGACGTACTGGACGACCCGGATGACCTGGCACGAGTAGCCGAACTCGTTGTCGTACCAGAGGTAGAGGATCGCGTTGTCGCCGTCGACCTTGGTGGCGCCGGCGTCGACGATCGAGGCGTGGCGCGAGCCGACGAAGTCCATCGACACCGCGTCGGGCGCCGTCGTGAAGTCGATCTGACGCTTCAGCGGCGAGTGCAGCGACACGTCGCGCAGGTAGTCCAGGACCTCGTCGCGGGTGGTCTCGCGGCCCAGGCGCAGGCTGAGGATGGCGATCGAGACGTCCGGCACGGGCACGCGGATCGAGCTGCCGGTGATCGGGGCCTTGAGGTCGGGCAGCGCCTTCGCGACGGCGGAGGCGGCACCGGTCTCGGTGATGACCATGTTGAGCGGCGCGGAGCGGCCCCGGCGGTCGGCCTTGTGGTAGTTGTCCAGCAGGTTCTGGTCGTTGGTGAACGAGTGGACGGTCTCCACGTGGCCGCGCAGCACGCCGTACTCGTCCGCCATCGCCTTCAGCGGCGGGACGATCGCGTTCGTGGTGCAGGAGGCGCAGGACAGGATCTGCTCGTCCGGCTTGATCGTGTCGTGGTTGACGCCGTGCACGATGTTGGGCACGTCGCCCTTGCCGGGGGCGGTGAGGACGACCTTGTCGATGCCGGGGCGCAGGTGCTGGGAGAGCCCCTCGCGGTCGCGCCACTTGCCGGTGTTGTCGATCAGGATGGCGTTCTCGATGCCGTACGCCGTGTAGTCGACCTCGGACGGGTCGTTGGCGTAGATGACCTTGATCTCGTTGCCGTTGGCGACGATCGTGCTGTTCGCCTCGTCGACGGTGATCGTGCCCTGGAACTGGCCGTGGATCGAGTCGCGGCGCAGCAGCGAGGCGCGCTTCACGAGGTCCTGGTCGCCGCCCCCGCGCACGACGATGGCGCGCAGCCGCAGGCCGTTGCCCGAGCCGGACTTCTCGATGAGGAGGCGGGCGACGAGTCGGCCGATGCGGCCGAAGCCGTACAGGACGACGTCGCGGCCCTCGCCGCGCTCGGCCTTGTTGGCGCCGATGGCACCGGAGACCGCCTCGGCGGTGAACTGCTCGACGGTCAGACCGCGGTCGTCGGCCTTGTAGGCCTCCGCCAGCAGGGCCAGGTCGATCTGCGACGGGCCGAGGTCGAGCGTCGTGAGGGCCTGCAGGAACGGCAGCGTCTCGGTGACCGAGAGCTCCTCGCCGGCGATCTGGCGGGCGAATCGGTGGGTCTTCAGGATGCTGACCACCGACTTGTTCACCAAGGAGCGGCTGTGCAGCAGGACGGTGACGTCCCGCTCGCGGTGCAGCTTCCCGATGACGGGGATCATCGACTCCGCGATCTCCTCGCGGTGCTTCCAATTGGTGAACGAGTCGTCATTGACAGTCACAGGAGTATCTTTCGAGCTAGGCGGCGCTCATATGCTAACCCGACGCTCTTTTGAGCCTTCAACCGGGCGTCAGCCGGACACGGCCTCCCGCAGCGCCGCCCGGCACAGCGCGTCAGCGCGGCGCGTGGACTCCGGGAGGCGGTAGCGCGGGGTCAGGCACAGCGTGTGCGCGCAGGCACCGTCGAGATCCACCCGGTGACCCGCCGAGACGAACACCGGCTTCACGTCCTCGCGGGTGCGCAGCGCGCGGCCCACTTCCTCGGTGCCGTCCAGCAGGGGCGAGGCACTCCCCCGCGGCGCGGCCGGCGCCTCGTACGCGAAGGTGAAGGGGTTCTTGGCGACGCCGATCGTCGGCAGGCCCGTCAGGACGCCGAGGTGGCTCGCGAGCCCGAAGCGCCGCGGGTGGGCGACGCCGTAGCCGTCGCAGACGACCAGGCCCGGGTCGGCACGCAGCCCGCGCAGGGCGGCGAGGACCGTCGGGATCTCGCGGAACGCCAGCAGGCCCGGCACATAGGGGAAGGTCACCGCGCCCACCGCCGTCGCCTCCTCGATCACGTCGAGGGTGGCCGCGTCGAGCACGACGACGGCCGCGGCGACGACGTCCCGCTCGTCGTCGTAGGCGACGTCCACGCCGGTCACGTGGCCGGTGCCGGGCGGTGGTCCCGGCTCGTCGAGGACGACGCGGGTGCGCAGCTCGTCCTGGACGGCGCGCGCCGTCCGCTCGTCGGTGGGCCAGTCGCCCGGAAGTGAGTAGCTGATCATGGTGCGCGTCAGCCTAGTGGGGCCGCCGGGCGGCCCCGGAGCTTTGAACCCGGCAACCGGCAGAACCGGCCCCGGCTTCGGACCGGCATTAAAGAAGCGTAAAGATTGCCGGAAACCGGCAATGAATAGATCACTCCTGACATGTCACGATCGCCCCGTACCGAGGTGAAACGGCATGACGGGGGAAGTGATCCGATGACGGTCTTTCTGGGTCTCGGCATCGCGGGGATCGTGCTGCTGGTGCTCTCGCTCCTCCTCGACGGGGTCCTGGAGGGACTCCTCGGGGGAGCGGGCGCGCTGGACGGGCTCTTCGACGGGCTCCTTTCACTGCCGGTCGTCGCCGGGTTCGTGTCCATGCTCGGCTTCGGCGGGGCACTCGTGCTCGGTACCACCGGACTCGGCGCGGGTCCCGCCACCGTCGCGGGAGCCTGCGCCGGGACCGGAGCGGGCTGGCTCACCTGGAAGCTCACCCGCGCCCTGATGCGTGACCAGACCGCCCCGACCCCGCGCGGCGACGACCTCGTGGGGACCGCGGGCTCCGTGGTCACCGCGATCCCGGCCGACGGCTACGGCGAGGTGCTGCTGCGCCTCGCGGGCCAGCCCGTGAAGCTCTCGGCCCGCAGCTCCGTCGCCGTGGCGCGGGGCACCGAGATCTGGGTCGCCGAAACACTGTCGCCGACCTCGGTGGCCGTGCGGCCCGTGGAGCGCTGACCGGCCGCGGAGCCCCGCGCCGGACACCGGCCGGGCACCGCGCGACCGACCCGCGCACCGCACCGCAGCCGTGACCGCGCACGCCCGGACACGCCCGGGCACGACCGCGCACGCATCGACTGCCCTACGTCTTGTAACCGATCTGCCGTCCCCGGGTGGCAGGGGGGAATGCACATGAGTCCTGTTCTGATCTCCGTCGTCGGAGTCGTCGTACTCCTCGTCCTGTTGGCGCTCGTCGTCATCACGCGCTACAAGGTCGCCGGGCCCAGCGAGGCCTTCATCGTGACCGGGCGGCGCGGCAAGAAGTCCACCGATCCCCACACCGGCCAGGTCATCACCGACAACAGCGGCCAGAAGGTCGTGGTCGGCGGCGGCGTCTTCGTCGTGCCGTTCGTCCAGCAGAAGTTCACCCTCGACCTGTCCTCGCGGCACATCCCGATCGCCGTCCGCGGCGCGGTCACGCTGCGCGGTGTGAAGTCGAACCTCGAAGGCGTCGCCATCGTGAAGGTCGGCGGCACCGAGGACTCGATCCGGGCCGCGGCCCAGCGCTTCCTGGTGCAGCAGGACGGCATCGTCGGCTTCACCCAGGAGGTGCTCTCCGGCGCCCTGCGCTCCATCGTGGGACGCATGTCGGTGGAGGACATCATCCGTGACCGCGCCGCGTTCGCCGGGCAGGTCGCCGAGGAGGCCGAGGCCAGCCTGTCCGGCCAGGGCCTGGTCCTGGACGCCTTCCAGATCCAGGACATCACCACCGAGGGCTCCTACCTGGAGGACCTCGGGCGCCCGGAGGCCGCCCGCGCCAAGCAGGAGGCCGACATCGCCGAGGCCGTGGCGCGCCGCGCCGCCGAGCAGGCGCGGCTGAAGGCGGAGGAGGAGATCGCGATCGCACAGCGGACCTTCTACCTCAAGCAGGCCGAGATCAAGGCCGAGACGGACGAGGCGGCGGCGCGCGCGAGCGCCGCGGGTCCGCTGGCCGAGGCCGCGCGCCAGCAGGACGTCCTGACCGAGCAGGAGAAGGTCGCCAAGCGCCAGGCGGCGCTCACCGACAGCGAGTTGGACACCCAGGTCCGCAAGCCCGCCGACGCGGCGCGCTACCAGGCCGAGCAGGAGGCCGAGGCCCGCAGGATCGGCCTGGTCAAGCAGGCCGAGGCCGACGCCGAGCGGGCGCGGCTCACCGGTGAGGGCGAGAAGGCGCAGCGTGCCGCGCTCGCCGACGCCGTGCGCATGGAGGGTGAGGCCGAGGCCGCCGCGATCGGCGCGAAGGGCGCCGCCGAGGCCGAGGCCATGCGCAAGAAGGCCGACGCGTTCGCGCAGTACGGTGACGCCGCCGTCCTGCAGATGCTCGTCGAGGTGCTGCCGAGCGTGGTCGCCAAGGCGTCCGAGCCGCTGGGCGCGGTGGACAAGATGACGGTCATCTCGACGGACGGCGCGAGCCAGCTCTCCCGCACGGTGGCCGACAACGTCGCCCAGGGCGTCGAACTCCTCAGCTCCACCACGGGAGTGGACCTCGCCGAGATGCTCAAGGGCATCACGGGAGGCAAGGCCACGTCGCCGCAGCCGGCCGCGGCCCCGGCCGCCGCCAACGGCCGGATCGACGTGACGGACTAGCCCGGACCGCGGGGCGAAAGGCCCCTCACGTCCCGGTGCGGCGCACCGCGATCGCCAGGGTGTCGTCCTGGTGGAGCACGTCATGGAGCAGGTCCTCGGCCACCAGGCCGGGGACCTCTTCCGTGGGCGCGGCGCGGTGCCGGCACAGGGCGTCCTTGAGCCGGCGCTCGCCCTCCACCGGGTCGCGCCGGCTCTCGGTCAGACCGTCGGTGTACAGGAGCAGGACGTCGTCGGGCCCCAGCTCCGCCGTCAGGACGCGTTCGCTGCCGGGCAGGGGGAATCCGACGCCGCGCCCGCGCACCTCCAGATACCCCGCGCTGCCGTCGCCCCGGGCAACCAGTGCCGGCGGATGACTGCCGTTGGCGAGGCTGAGCGTGCCGTCGGCGGGGTTCAGCCGGGCCAGCAGCAGGGTCGCCATGACGCTCTGGTCGAAGGGCGCCAGGATGCCGTCGGTCCGCGCCACGATCGACTCCAGCGGATGGCCCTCCAGGGCGAGGGTCCGCACCGCGTGGGTGACGGTCAGCGCGGTACGCGTGCTCGTTATGCCGTGCCCGAGCGCGTCGACGACCGTGATGTGGACGGTGCCGTCCGGCAGCGTGAACCAGTCGTACAGGTCGCCGCCGGTGGGCGCCTCGTCGCTGGCCGGGGCGTAGTGCACGGCCAGTTCCAGGCCGTCGACGTGCAGCGGCCTGGGGCGCAGCGCGTCCTCCAGGGCACGCAGGGTACGGCCGTGCGCGGTGCGCAGCTGTTCGTCGCGCTCTTCGAGCTGTACGTACAGGGCGAGGACGCCGCTGTTCGTCTCGGCCAGCTCGTGCTTGAGCCTGCGGTGCTCGTCGGCCAGGGCGTCCGCGCGCGCGAGGGAGGCACGGAGCTCCTCCTCCAGGAGGGCGACGTCGGCCTCGCCGCTGTGCGCCGCCGCGGGGGTGGCCGGCGGGCGGCTCACCTGCGGCCCGCCGCCGGGGCCCGGCACACCGGCCGGCGGCAGGGGAAGGTTCCACACCACCGTGCCGTCGGGCTGGGTCCGGGCCCGCAGCGGCAGGTTGTCGGTGGCCACGTCGGGGCCGCGGTTCTGGCCCGGCAGGCGCAGGGCGAGGGTCAGCAGATGGGCGCCGTCCTCGTCGGTGTCCCGGCCGCTCAGCAGGGTGACGGGCCGGCCGCCGCCGAGGGCCGCCGCGGCGACCTCGCTCAGCGACAGCACGAGGCGCGCCCGGTCGTCGGCGGGCAGCCGGTGCCCCAGGGCGATGCTTCGTACGGTGTGCCGCAGGGCCGTGAGCGTACGGAAGGTTTCGCGGGTCATCTCATTCCCAGGTGGGGGCCGAGGGCCAGGACGGTGGCGTCGTCGCGCCGGCGGCGGTGGCTGTGGGCCAGGGACGCCGCGAGCATCACCGGGGGCAGCCTGCGGAGCGCATCGGAGGGGGCGTGCGTCCACCGGTGGTCGATCCCGTCGGTGTACAGGACCGCGGTGGTGTGCTCGCCCAGGTCCACGAAGCGGCTCCTGAGCGTGGGGAGGGTGTATCCGACGATGCCGGCCTGGCCGGTGAACTGGTGGTGGATGCCGTCGGGGGACAGCACCGCGGCACGGACGTTGCCGACGCCACAGTACTCGGCCTGTCCGGTGGTGATGCGCAGGGCGGCGACGGCTGCCCCGCGCGTGTGCCGCAGCGCCTTGTGCAGGGCGGTGAGCACGTCCGCCAGCGGGGCCGCGGGGTTCGCCAGGAAGGTCCGTTCGGCGCGCTGGGCGGCCGTGGCGGCCTCGGGTCCGTGGCCGAGGCCGTCGATGACCAGCACGGTCCGGGCGCCGCCGTGTTCGACCACGGCGTACCCGTCGCCGTTCTCCCGCTGGCCGTCGGCGGGCAGGCACAGCGCGCCCGGCGCCGCGGCGGTGCGCGGTGCGTCCGGGGCGGCGAGGCGCGCGTGGGCGAGCGTGCCAAGCCCCGCCTCGGAGCGGATGGTGAACTCCGTGGCGATCCGGCGCACGGCGCCGAGTCCGGCGCCCAGCGTGCTGGTGGTGCTGTACCCGTCCGTGAGGCTCAGGTCGATGTCGGGCATGCCGGGACCGGAGTCGACGGCGATGACGTCCAGGCTGTCGCCGAGCGGCGACCGCTGGACGAACAGGGCGCCGTTCCTCGCGTGCTTGACGATGTTGCTGGCCAGCTCGCTCGCGAGGACGGCCGCCTGGTAGGGCAGCGCGCCGGGCATCTCGCGGGCGCACGACCGGGCGTGGTCGGCCGCGCTCTGCACGGCGCTGGGGTGGTCGATGGCGATGTGCGTGGAGCGGGCCGCCGTGGCGGTGTTCACCGCGGTCCGACCCAGCGCAGGACGGTCACGGTCGTGCCGCTGCCGGGGACGGACCGCACCTGGAACTCGTCCATGAGACGGCGCGCGCCGCCCAGCCCGTGCCCGAGACCGGCACCGGTGGTGTACCCGTCCGTGAGCGCCTCGTCGATGTCGGCGATGCCCGGCCCCTGGTCGCTCACCACGAGGCGCAGCCCCCGGCGGCCGTTGCGCTGGACGATCTCCAGGGTGAGCGTGCCCCCGCCGCCGTGCACGTAGGCGTTGCGGGCCAGTTCGCTGGCGGCCGTGACGATGCGCGTCTGGTCCACGAGCCCGAACCCGACTCTCAGCGTCGCCTCACGGACCGCGTGGCGGACCGAGAGGAGGTCCTCCTCCGCGCGGATGACGTGCTCGGCACGGGTGCCGTCGGTCTCCGAGAGACCCTCGGCGAGGGCGGGGCGGACGGACGTTTCCTCGATGTCACGGTAGAGGGACAACGGGTTCCCCCTTTGGGGGTCGGGGTGCGGGCTGCCAGCCCAGCGCGATCATTCCCTGCTCCGCGTTGAGCGTGGTCTCCACACCGGACAGCTGCAGTCCCAGTTCGACCAGGGTGATCGCGACCGCCGGGCGCATGCCGGCCACGATGACCCGCGCACCCAACAGCCGTGCCGTGGTCGTCAGTTCCATCAGCGTGCGGGCGACGAACGAGTCGATGATCTCCAGCCGCGAGATGTCGATGAGGATCGCGCGGGCCCGGTCGGCGACGATGCGCTCCGTCAGCTCCTCGGTGAACGCGACCGCGGCCTTGTCGTCGAGTTCGTTGAGCAGGCCGGTGACCAGCACGTCACCGAGCCGCAGGATGGGTACGCCGCTCAAGCCGCCGTTCACCGCGCGTCCGCGGGCGAGGCGAGATGGAGCGACGGGTCCCTGAGCAGGGGGATGGCGGCGGCGAGGGCGTCGGCGAGGGTCGCGCGCGTCAGGATGTTCGACAGGTCGATGCCGAGCTGGGCGATGATCTGGGCGATCGGCGGGCGGATGCCGCTGATCACGCAGTCGGCGCCCATCAGCCGTACGGCGTTGACCGTCTGCATCAGGTGGTGCGCCACCGCGGTGTCGACCGTGGGCACCCCCGTGATGTCGATGATGGCGACCTGCGCCTCGTCCCGCTCGATGGCCTCCAGGAGGTTCTCCATCACGACCTGGGTCCGCGTGGTGTCCAGGGTGCCGATCAGCGGCACGGCGAGGACGCGTTCCCACAGGCGCACCACCGGCGTGGAGACTTCGAGGAGTTGGCGGCTCTGACGCCGGATGATCTCCTCGCGGCCCTCGACGTAGATCTCGAAGGACATCGCGCCGGCGGTGTCGAGGAGGCGGTTGATGAACAGCGCGACGTGGTACAGCGCGGTGACGTCGCCCTTGGGCGTGTTCTCCTGCACCGCTTCCAGCAGCGCTTCCTTCAGTGCCAGTACGGCCAGTGAGGTGGCCGTGGGCGTCGCGCCGCCGCGTGCGCGGCGCAGCGACAGGTCCGTGACGGCCTGCCGCAGGCCGGGGTGCGCGGCCACGACGTCCTGCACCGCGTGCTCGGTCTCCAGACCGGCGAGCAGGGCCTCGACCAGGGAGTCGGCCTCCTCGTTCAGCTCGGCCGTGGTGATGCCGGTGTCCAGGACGGCCCGCTCCGACTGGAGCTCCACCCATCGGTCGGCCACCTTCTCGCCTTGCTCGCGCAGGGTGGCACTGACGCGCGACCGGGCCTCGGACTCACTGGTGTTCATTCCATCCACCTTAGCAATTGTTGTCGCGCGGCAAATGTTATCCCGAGGCCGACGATCTTCTGACGCGCGGAGGTCACGATGCGTCAACTGCGGCACCCGGCAGCGCCCTTGACCGACTCCCCGCCGGGGCCCAGCAGTACCGTCACCCCTGCCCAGCTCACACGCAGAAGTATCGTTACCACCAGTTCGACCGTCTGCATGTACCTGGATGCACCGAAAGTAAACCCACGCGATCAGGGGAACCGCCGCCGTCCCGCTCCCGCCGGGACCGCGCGCACCGGGATCAGGCCGACTCGACCGCCCGGGCGCCCGCGGAGCCGGTACGGGGCTCGGTCCCCTCCACCGCCCGACGGAAACCGCCCAGCCCTTTCACCAGAGCGGAGCGTTCGGCGGGCCGCATCGTCGAGATCGCCTCGAGCAGGGCTCCTTCCCGGCGGGCCCGCAGATCCTTGAGGTAACTTTCTCCCCGGCTCGACAAGCGCAGTTCGAGTTCGCGGCGACTGGCTGAACTGAGGGACCGCTCAATGAAGCCCAGGGCATGAAGGCGGTCACACATACGACTCACCGAAGACGGCGCCGACCCCAAGTGCTCACCGAGCGTGCGGAGGTTGATTCCCTGAGCGCCGTCCAGGGCGAACAGCACCCGCAGCTGGGACGACGACACGGGGGCGGTCGGTGTCATGTCCCGGCCTCTCCCCCAGAGCACTTCGAGCAGTTCGATGACTTCCCTGGCGGCCTGCGCGGCCGCACCAGGATCGCCCCCGCCGGAAGTGTCGGCATCCATGCCCGCAACTGTGACACTTCGCAATGACCCTGTCAGTCGATGAGGCATGGCAGGCCGACGGCTCCTTCTCGCACTCTCGTCCCGAACAGGAACAGGTGGTACCCGACAGGTGGACAGATTCACGGCTGTGGAACGTGCCCTGCGCGACTCCGCACCGCACGCTCTGCTCGAAGCAGTGCAGGACGCGCTCGCCGTCCACTACACAGCCCGCTCCGTCGACCTGCTCATGGCCGACTACGCGACGACCATACTCCAACCGGTCAGCGCCCTCCCCTACACCGCGCGGCCCGTGCCGGTCCACACCAGTGCCCCCGGCCGCGCCTTCGGACGCCAGGAACCGCACATCGAGGCCGACGGCCACGAGGGGCAGGGCCCCGGCGGAGAGGGCGCGGAAGGCGTCGTCTGCGTGCATCTCCCGGTCAGCGTGCGCGGCGACCGCATCGGCGTCCTCACCGTGCGCCTGCCCGCCCCCGCCTGCGACCCCGACACCGTGCGCGAACTGAGCGACATCGCGGAGGTCCTCGGGCACGAGATCCTCGTGGCGGAGCGCGACACCGACCTCTATCTCCAGGCCCGGCGCGCCGACCGGCTCACCCTCGCCGCCGAGATGCAGTGGCAGCTGCTGCCCGGACGGTCCTGCTCCCGGCCGGAGTACGACATCGGGGCCCAGCTGGAGCCGGCCTACGCCATCTACGGCGACAACTTCGACTGGTCGACCTCGGCCGACCACCTGACGCTCACGGTCACCAATGGCATGGGCGAAGGCATCGAGGCCGCCCTGCTGACCAATCTGGCGGTCAACGCGCTGCGCAACGCGCGCCGCGCCGGGCTGTCGCTCGCGGACCAGGCGTGCCTGGCCGACCAGGCCCTCTACGGCCACCACCAGGGCGACGTCCATCTCTCCACGCTGCTGCTGCGCTTCGACCTCGCCACGGGAGAGGCCGAGGTCATCGACGCGGGCTCGCCGAAGATGTGGCGGCTGCGTGACGGCCGGGCCGAGCCCATCGAGCTGGACGCGCAGCTCCCGCTCGGCATGTCCGAGGACACGCCTTACACGGCGGAGCGCCTCCAGGTCCTGCCCGGGGACCGGCTCCTGTTCGTCAGCGACGGCGTCTACAACGTGGCATCGCCCTCGGGTGAGCGCTACATCGAGCGTGCGCTCACCCGGGCGATGACCAGCACCCGTCTGCTGCCGCCCTCGCAGGTGCCGCGTGCGGTGCTCCTCGAACTGTCCGGGCACCGCGGGCCGATCGACGCCGAGGACGACGCGATGATCGTGTGCCTCGACTGGCGGGGGCGCGCCTGAGACCGGCATGAGCGCAGGTCAGCCGGCGGGGGTGAGCATGCCCGCGCGCAGGCGCTCCAGGGTGCGGGCCAGCAGCCGTGAGACGTGCATCTGCGAGACGCCCAGGCGTTCGCCGATCTGCGCCTGCGTCAGCTCGTCGACGAACCGCAGGTGGAGGATCCGACGGTCGCGGTCGCCCAGTTCGGCGAGCAGGGGCGCCAGGGTGTGGAAGTCCTCGACCAGTTCGAGGGCCGGGTCCTCCTCGCCGATGAAGTCCGCGAGGGCCGCCTCGCCCTCGTCGGGGTCGCCGTGGACGGAGGCGTCCAGGGAGGTGGAGTTGTAGCCGTTGGCGGCGACCTGGGCCTCGACCACCTCGTCCTCGTCCAGGTTCATCAGGGCGGCCAGCTCCGCGACCCGCGGGGCCCGGCCGAGTCTGGTGCTGAGCTCCTCGGTGGCCTTGGCGAGTTCCACCCGGGCCTCCTGGAGGCGCCGGGGCACATGCACGGCCCAGGACGTGTCGCGGAAGAAGCGCTTGATCTCCCCCGTGATGTAGGGCACCGCGAACGTCGCGAACTGGGTGTCACGGGACAGCTCGAAGCGGTCGATGGCCTTGATCAGACCGATCATGCCGACCTGGACGATGTCCTCCATCTCGTCGGCGCGGTGCCGGAAGCGCCCGGCCGCGTACCGCACGAGGGACATGTTCATCTCGATCAGGGTGTTGCGCGCGTACTGGTACTCGGCCGTGCCCTCCTCCAGCGAGGCGAGGCGGTCGAAGAACACCCTCGACAGGTCCCGGGCGTCCTGCGGGGTCATGGTCCGCGGCGCGGTGATCTCCGGCAGCGTCTCGCTCCCGGTGCTTGCCCGTGTTCCCGTCACCATCGTCATGTTGCCCTCCTTGTCGGCCGGCTCTGCGCGTCCTCCGGAACGCCGGTGGAACGGCTCCGGTGAACCGCGACTACCCCGAAGTGATCACTTCATGTCAGTCGATCGCACAACTCCACGATCTGGCCGGGACGTTCGTACAGTCTCGCGGTTCGCCCGCGTCAAAGGCGTTGAACCCGCCATTTTCGGGCAAGAGATCCTCTCGTACGGCCCTCACCTGCTATTGCCGTACCGACGCACGAGAAGGAGGAGGCTGATGCGGACACCGCACGCACCGCTCGACACCGCACCGCCGGAGACGGCCACCTTCGACAAGAAGCCAGAATCCGTCACGGACGCGCGGGACCTCACCCGTGACTTCGTGGCCGGACTCACCCCGGCCGTCGGCGACCAGGCCGCCGCGACCATCGAACTCGTCGTCTCCGAGCTCATCACCAACGTGGTGCGCCATGCCCGCGGAGCCCTGTGCTCCCTGCAGCTTCAGGCCCGCACCGACGGCATCACGATCGCCGTCTCCGACGCGGACCCACGGCCGCCCCGGGAGCGCGCTCCCGATCTGGAGGGCGGTACGGGCGGGTTCGGCTGGCCCATGGTCCAGAACCTGGCCAGGGCCGTGAGCGTCACCTTTGACGCGACCAGCAAGACCATCCGGGCGGAACTCGCGAGGTAGCGCCCCCGGTGTCCGGCCGCGCCCTCCGGGCGGCGACACTCCGTCCATGAATCCGGACTGCGGTACTCCGCCCCTGGCATGGACCCTGCGCTCCGCGAGGACGGCGGACAGAGAGGCCATCGCGGAACTGCGCGCGATCGTGATGCGGCCGGACCTCGAACGGCTCGGGCGGTTCGACCCGCACCGGGTGCGGCAGCGGCTGCGGGACTCCTTCTCGGCCGAGCACACGTCCGTGATCGAGAGCGACGGCGCCTTCACGGGATCCGTCACCCTGCGGCCCGGCGAGGACGGCCACTGGCTCGAACACTTCTACCTCGACCCGCGGGCGCAGGGGCGCGGCCTCGGCTCGGCCGTCCTCGGCTCGCTCCTGGAGCGCACCGACGCCGAGGGGGCGGCCGTCCGCCTCGACGTCCTCCAGGGCAGCTCCGCCCGGCGGCTGTACGAGCGGCACGGATTCACGGTGGAGACGGAGGACCCGGTCGACGTCTTCATGGTGCGCCCGCCCCGGACGGACGCCTGGCCGGCGGCCCGTTCGGGCCGCCGGGTAGCCTCGCGATCATGTTCATTCTCGAATTGACCTACACCGCGCCGGTCGCCGCCGTCGACGAGCACCTCGCAGCGCACGTGGCCTGGCTCGACGCGCAGTACGAGGCCGGCGTCTTCATCGCCTCCGGGCGCAAGAACCCGCGCGACGGCGGCGTGATCATCGCCGTCGCGGACGACCGTGCGCGGATCGAGGAGATCACCGCCGCGGACCCGTTCACGGTCGCCGGGGTGTGCGCGTACCGCGTCACCGAGTTCTTCGCGACGAAGACGGCCCCGGAGCTCGCCGCCTACCGCGAGCAGCTGCCCGCCTAGCGCGGCTCCAGGCGGGCGATCCTGCCCTTCTCGCCGGATGCCCAGCAGCCCCGGTCCCGGGCGCAGTCGACGGTGTCGTACGAACCCGTATCGACCGTGCGCCAGGTCCTGCCGCCGTCCGTCGTGACGTCCGTGCCCGTGGGGCCGACCGCGAGGGCCGTGCCGCGGCTGTGCGGGAACCACGTCACGCCCGAGCGGTAGGCCGGTGGCGGGCGGGCGGCGGGGTCCCAGGTGCGGCCGCCGTCGCGGGTGACCGCCGCCGCCTTCGGCGAGGCCTGGTCGGCGCGGTAGTCGCCGCCGACGGCGATGCCGTGGGCGCGGTCGCGGAAGGCCAGCCCGAAGACGCCACGGGCCGGATCGCCCGCCGGGATCGGGGCGTCGGTGGCCGTCCAGGTCAGACCGCGGTCGGCGGAGTGCAGGACGCGCGCGCGGGCCGCCCCGCCGGTGGCCAGCCACACGTCGCGCGGCCCCGAGCTCACCAGGCACTGGCCGCTCGCCGCGAAGGCCGCCTCGCCCTCCTGGGCGGCGGGCATGCCGGCGTTCGGCAGCACCTTCCAGGACCGGCCGCCGTCGGCGGTGGACAGGATGCGGTACTTGCCGTCGACGGGGTCGCTCATCGCCAGGCCGTGGCGGCGGTCGAAGAAGGTCATGCAGTCGTAGAAGGCCTTGGCGTCGGTGTTGCGGAAGGACTCCGTCCAGGTCGCCCCGCCGTCCTCGGTGCGCAGCACCCGGGACGCCTCGCCCTCGCCGATGGCGAGGACCACCGCGCGGCGGCCGTCGAAGGCCTCCACATCGCGGAACTCCAGATCGGCGGCGCCCGGTGGGGAGACATCGCGCCAGGTCTCGCCGCCGTCGGTCGTACGCAACACCGTCCCCTTGGTTCCCGCCACCCAGGCCGTCCGACCGCTGACGGCGGCGAGACCGCGGAAGCGCGCGTCGGTGCCGCTGTCCTTGAGCTGCCAGCGTGGCGCCCCCTTCGACGGGTGTCCGCGGCCGTCCGCCTGCGCGGTCCCCGGCGCCGCGAGGACGGCCCCCGCGAGCGCCGCGCCGCACAGTCCCGCCAGTACCGTGCGCCTCATCGACTTCGTCTTCCCCATGCCCCTCATGGCGGGCGAAGCTAGCCGACCCGCCGGGCCTCGTCCAGATGGCCGGAAGGCGTCCCCCGTGCGGTGAGCGACGGGAACCGCGCGGGCCGCCACGGTGTCGCGGTGACAGAGGTCACTCGCTCTCACCCGCTCTCCGTGTGCACGGATCTCGTCATTCCGTCGTCTATCCAGGTGCCGAACCCCAGTCGTCCAGCAGTCAGTGAGGGAGCAGGCGTTGTCCACCGTCATCGAGCAAGCCGTAGAGGCCCGCCTCGTCGCCGCCGCGCCGCGGATGCCGACCATTCCCGCCTCGCTCCACTACGACCTGCGGGATCCTTTCGCCGTGCGGATGAGCTTCCCCGCGCCGGCGACCCTCGAGGGCATCGAGGTCTACTGGACCTTCGCCCGCGAACTGCTGACCCAGGGCGTCGAGCGCCCGGCGGGCGACGGCGACGTGCGCGTGCGCCCGTACGGCTTCGACCGCACGGTCGTGGAGTTCCACGCGCCCGAGGGCACCGCGATCGTCCACGTCCGCACCGGCGACCTGCGCCGCTTCCTGCACCGCACGACGGCGCTCGTGCCCCTCGGCCAGGAGTTCCGCCACGTCGACCTGGACCAGGACCTGGCCGAGCTGATGCGGGACGCCTGCTGAGAGAAGCCCGCTGAGGGAAGCCCCCGAGGGCCCTCCCTCTCCCTCACCGGCTTCCCTGTCACGCCCCCGCGGCTCTCAGCCGCCCCCGGAGCGCGCGACCTCCGCCGACGCGATCGCCGTGGCCAGTGCCTTGCGGAGGTGGCGCATCAGCTCCCGCAGCTCCGGCGACCCGCCCGCGCTGCGGTCGGTCAGCTCCTCCAGCCTGTCCTTGTGACGCCTGCGGTCCCTGCCGGTGACGACCGGGCGCAGCTTCCCGGTGGCCGCGCACACGACGAGCGCCGCCTCGCGCTCACCGACCTCCTCGACCGGCTGCGGTCCCCGCAGCACGGCGAGCACCTCCGCGTGCAGGGCCTCCGCGTATCCCGTGCGCTCCAGCTCCCAGTGCCGGGTGGGAAAGACACCGAGGGCGCGCCTGCGCTCGGCGCGCAGATAGCCGTGGGCGGTCAGCTGGTCGCGGACCGCGCTCAGGGTGGCGCGGGAGCGGTACGTCAGCCAGCCGCGCCACTTGCGCGGGCGGGAGCGCTCGACCGCTTCGAGCAGGCCGTCCAGGACCGTGTCGCCGGTGCGCGCGCCCACGGCCGGTGCGACGGTGCCGCCCGACTCGCGCAGCAGGCCGCGCTGCGCCAGCTCCGTGAGCGCCCCGGCGCGGACCACGAGGTGCAGGTCGGGTCCGCCGGTGAATCTGCCCTTGTCCGGGTGGTAGGCGAGCAGGAAGAGCTTGGCGGGCAGGGACAGCGTTCCGAAGTGCACGGCGCCTCCTCGGCCGGTGGGCCGGACGATAAAACGTTGACACGCACCTGGGGCCTTCGTACGGTGTACAGCGGTTCTGTTGCCGTCGATAGGAGAAGGACGTTGCTCGTCTGAGGTCATGAGACACCGCGTCACGCAGCTTTCGCTGTCGTGCACGCCGTTGTGCGACCTCGGCATCCGAGCCGTCCCGTCCCCCGGCACAGGCCTTCCTTCTTCTCCCGGCCTCTCCACCGCCGCGGTGTCTCGAACGCGTTGCCCCTGACCACGCTCGACTCACGCAACCGCGAGGCCCGTATGTCTCCTACCCCCACCTCTCTCACCTGTACGTCGCTCTCCTTCGCCTGGGCCGACGGCACCGGCGTCTTCGACGGCCTCCAGGTGGCCTTCGGTCCCGGCAGGACCGGGCTCATCGGCACCAACGGCTCGGGGAAGTCCACCCTGCTGAAGCTCGTCGCCGGCGAGCTGACGCCCACCGAGGGCGCCGTGCGCGTCGTCGGCGAGGTCGGCTATCTGCCGCAGAACGTCACGCTCGACACCGGTGCCCGGGTCGAGGACGTGCTCGGCATCACCGCGACGCGCGCCGCCCTGCACGCCATCGAGGCGGGCGACGTGCGCGAGGAGCACTTCGCCGCCGTCGGCGACGACTGGGACGTCGAGGAGCGCGCCCGCGTCACCCTCGACGAGCTCGGGCTCGGCCACATCGGCCTGGACCGCACCACGGGCGAGGTGTCGGGCGGCGAGTCGGTGCTGCTGCGCCTGGCCGCGCTGCTGCTGCGCCGGCCGGACGTCCTGCTGCTCGACGAACCCACCAACAACCTCGACCTGTACGCCCGTCGGCGCCTGTACGCGGCCGTCGAGGCGTGGTCCGGGGTCCTGGTCGTGGTCAGCCACGACCGTGAACTCCTGGAGCTCGTCGACCAGATCGCCGATCTGCACGAGGGCGAGGTGCGGTGGTACGGCGGGAACTTCAGCGCGTACGAAGCGGCGCTCGCCACCGAGCAGGAGGCGGCGGAGCGCATGGTGCGCGTCGCCGAGTCCGATCTGCGCAGGCAGAAGCGCGATCTGGCCGACGCCCAGGTGAAGCTCGCCCGCCGCAAGCGGTACGGCCAGAAGATCCAGGACAGCGGCAGCCTGCCGAAGATCCTCGTGGGCGCGCGCAAGCGGGCCGCGCAGGAGTCGGCCGGCAAGCACCGCATCATGCACCAGGAGAAGCTCGCCGAGGCGAAGGAGCGCCTGGACGACGCCGTCGAGGCGGTGCGGGACGACGACGAGATCCGCGTCGACCTGCCGCGCACCCTGGTCCATCCGGGGCGCACCGTCCTGACCCTGAGCGGTCTCGAACTGCGCTACGGCGCCCGTGTGAAGGGCGAGTTCGAACTGCGCGGGCCCGAGCGGATCGCGCTGATCGGCCGCAACGGCGCGGGCAAGACCACGCTCCTGCGCACCATCTCCGGTGAGCTGGAAGCGGTCTCCGGCGAGGCGCTGACGCACGTCCCGACGCGGTTCCTGCCGCAGCGCCTGGACGTGCTCGACGACGGGCTGAGCGTCGCCGAGAACGTGGCGGCGCACGCGCCCGACGCGACCAACAACCGCGTCCGGGCGCGTCTGGCCCGCTTCCTGTTCAAGGGGGCCAAGGCCGACCAGAAGGCCGGGACCCTGTCGGGCGGGGAGCGGTTCCGGGCGGCGCTCGCGGCGCTGCTCCTCGCGGAGCCGGCGCCCCAGCTCCTCATGCTCGACGAACCGACCAACAACCTCGACATGGCGAGCGTGAAGCAGCTCTCGACGGCCCTGGAGTCGTACCAGGGCGCGCTGATCGTGGCCAGTCACGACGTACCGTTCCTGGAGTCCATCGGCATCACGCGGTGGCTGCTCCTGGACGGGGAACTGCGGGAGATCACCCAGGAAAAGAAGACAGAAGCTGTCGGGTATTCCGACTAGCTTCGCGTGCATGCACCAGGAGACGCACGCATTCATCACCATCGCCGGAGCCCGTGAGAACAACCTGAGGGAAGTGGATCTGCGCATCCCGAAGGGCCGTCTCACGGTCTTCACCGGGGTGTCCGGGTCCGGGAAGTCGTCGGTCGTCTTCGACACGATCGCGGTCGAGTCGCAGCGCCAGCTGAACGAGACCTTCACGTGGTTCGTCCGCAACCGGCTGCCGAAGTACGAGCGGCCGCACGCGGACACCATCGAGGAGCTCTCGCCCGCGATCGTGGTCGACCAGCGGCCGATCGGCGGCCACTCCCGCTCCACCGTGGGCACGATGACGGACATCTACTCCGTGATCAGGGTGCTGTTCTCGCGGCACGGCACGCCGAGCGCCGGCCCGGCGACGGCGTACTCGTTCAACGACCCGTCGGGCATGTGCCCGGAGTGCGACGGCCTGGGCCGCACGGTACGGCCCGACTACGGCCGCATCATCGACCCGGCGAAGTCCCTGGCGGACGGCGCGATCCTCTTCCCGCCGTTCGCCGTGGGGACCTGGCAGGGGCAGACGTACACGAACACGACCGACCTCGACACGCACAAGCCGGTCGGTGAATTCACCGCCGAGGAACGGCAGTTCCTGCTGCGCGGGAGCCGGGACCGGAAGAAGGTCAACGTCGACAACACGGGCGGCGCCCGCGACATCGACTACGAGGGCCTCGCCGACCGCTTCGAGCGGCTCTACCTCAACCGCGACCTGTCCACGCTCTCCCAGAAGACCCGCGACATGGTGCAGGCGTTCCTGGACGAGGGTTCCTGCCCGTCCTGCCACGGGGCCCGGCTCAACGCGGCGGCGCTCGCCACCCGCGTCAACGGCCTGGGCATCGCCGACTGCACCCGCATGGAAGTCAGCGACCTCATCGAGGAGTTGGGCCGTGTCCACGACGCGGTCGCGGGCCCGGTCGCGCAGGCGGCCGTGGCGGCCCTGGAGCGGATCGAGGCGATCGGCCTCGGCTATCTCAGCCTGGACCGCGAGACGTCCACGCTCTCGGGCGGCGAGGGCCAGCGCCTGAAGATGGTGCGCCATCTCGGCTCCAGCCTCACCGGCATGACGTACATCTTCGACGAGCCGAGCGTGGGGCTGCACCCGCGTGACGTGGGGCGCCTGAACGATCTGCTGCTCCGGCTGCGCGACAAGGGCAACACCGTCCTGGTCGTCGAGCACGACCCGGACGTGATCGCCGTGGCCGACCACGTCGTCGACATGGGCCCCCGGGCCGGGACGGGCGGCGGCCTGGTCGTCTTCGAGGGCACGCCGGACGAGCTGCGGCGCGCCGACACCCTCACCGGCCGCCACCTGCGCCGCGCCACCGGCATCAAGGAGCACCCGCGGACGCCGACCGGCGGTCACTGGATCGAGGGCGCCGACCTGCACAACCTGAAGAACGTCAGCGTGCGCGTGCCGACCGGGGTGCTCACGGCCGTCACCGGCGTCGCGGGCTCCGGCAAGAGCACGCTGGTGTCGAAGGCGTTCACCGAGGCGCATCCGGACGCCGTGGTCGTCGACCAGTCGTCCATCGGCATCTCGGGCCGCTCGACCCCGGCGACGTACCTCGGGATCATGGACACGGTGCGCAGGCTCTTCGCGCGGGAGACCGGGACGAAGGCGAGCCTGTTCAGCTTCAACTCGCACGGCGCGTGCGAGCGTTGCCAGGGACGCGGGATCATCTACAGCGACCTGGCGTTCATGGATCCGGTGACCACGACGTGCGAGGCGTGCGAGGGGCGCCGCTTCAAGGACGAGGTGCTGCGGCTGACCGTCGACGGGAAGTCCGTCGTGGACGTCCTGGAGATGACGGCCGAGCAGGCGCTGGCGTACTTCGAGCACCTCGGCGACGACGCGGTACGCCGCCGGCTGCGCGCCCTGCGCGACGTGGGGCTCACCTACCTCACGCTCGGACAGCCGCTGAGCACGCTCTCCGGCGGCGAGCGCCAACGCATCAAGCTGGCCACGCAGTTGCACCGGACGGGCACGACGTACGTCCTGGACGAGCCGACCACCGGCCTGCACATGGCGGACGTCGACGGGCTGCTCGCGATGCTCGACCGGCTGGTCGACGCGGGCAACACGGTGCTCGTCGTCGAGCACAACCTCGACGTCGTCAAGCACGCGGACTGGGTGATCGACCTCGGCCCCGACGGCGGCAAGCACGGCGGACGCGTCGTCTTCGAGGGCACGCCCGCGCAGCTCCTGCGGGCCGAAAGGTCCTTCACGGCGGAGCATCTGCGAGGCGCTCTGGGCGAGGGGCGGGCGCGCGCTGCATGATGTGCGGCACCGCCGCGCCCGGTCGGGGCGCGGCAGCCCGTCCGCCCGCGTGAGGAGAGCCAGCCGTGCCCAGCAAGAAGGCCCTGATCCGCCGCCCGGGACCGCGCCTCGCCGAGGGGCTGGTCACCCACCTGGAACGCACGCCGGTGGACGTCGGCCTCGCGCTGCGCCAGTGGGAGACGTACGTCGCGGCACTGGACGCGCACGGCTGGCAGACCTTCGAGGTGGAACCGGCGGACGAGTGCCCCGACGCGGTCTTCGTGGAGGACGCGGTGGTCGTCTTCCGCAATGTGGCGCTGATCGCCCGGCCGGGTGCCCTGCCCCGGCGCGGCGAGACGCCGGGCGTCGAGGAGGCGGTGGCCCGGCTCGGCTGCTCGGTCAACTGGGTGTGGGAGCCGGGCACCCTCGACGGCGGCGACGTCCTCAAGGTCGGCGACACGATCTACGTGGGCCGGGGCGGCCGGACCAACGCGGAGGGGGTGCGGCAGCTGCGGGCCGTCTTCGAGCCCCTCGGGGCGCGCGTCGTCGCGGTGCCCGTGTCGCGGGTGCTGCACCTGAAGTCCGCGGTGACGGCGCTGCCCGACGGGACGGTCGTCGGGTACGGGCCGCTGGTCGACAGCCCGGCCCTCTTCCCCCGTTTCCTTCCCGTACCGGAGGAGGCGGGCGGGCACGTGGTGCTGCTGGGCGGATCGAGACTGCTGATGTCGGCCGCCGCACCGAAGAGCGCGGAGCTGTTCGCCGATCTGGGATACGACCCGATTCAGGTTGATATCAGCGAGTTCGAGAAGCTCGAAGGGTGTGTGACGTGCCTCTCAGTCCGACTCCGTGAACTGCACGACTGACCAGCAATGAGGCCCCAGTTGCACAGGGGCCGGCCGGGACCCGGGATGCCGGGCCCTTTACGGCGGGTTTAACCTACGGCAACGTAACCTACGACACCGTAGGTAGTGCACCGCTCGCACTGCCCGTACGCACCTCCGTAACCCTCTGGCCCGTCCCCCCTCTGGAGCCCCCGTGACGATCACCTCTCCCCACCTCGGCAGCGCGGACAGCTGGACCGACGCCCGCCTGCTGTACGCGCTGGAGGAAGTCGTCGAGCGCGAGCTGAACCGCCATCTGAAGGTGGCGAAGGACTGGATGCCGCACGAGTACGTGCCGTTCACCGACGCCCGCAACTTCCCCGGCCAGTTCGAGGACGGCGAGGCCTGGGAGAAGGGCCAGTCGCCGGTCACGGACATCGGGCGCATCGCCTTGGTGGTCAACCTGCTGACCGAGGACAACCTCCCCAGCTATCACCACGAGATCGCCAGCCTCTTCGGCCGCGACGGCGCCTGGGGCACCTGGGTGCACCGCTGGACGGCGGAGGAGGGCCGGCACGGCATCGTGATGCGCGACTACCTGCTGGCCTCGCGCGCCGTCGACCCGGACGAGCTGGAGCGCTTCCGGATGGCGCACATGAGCGAGGGCTTCGAGTCGGACAACCGCCACTCGATGCTGCACTCGGTCGCCTACGTCGCCTTCCAGGAGCTGGCGACCCGCATCTCGCACCGCAACACCGGCCATCAGTCGGGCGACCCGGTCTGCGACCGCATGCTGGCGCGCATCGCGACCGACGAGAACCTCCACATGGTCTTCTATCGCAACCTCCTCAAGTCCGCCTTCGAGCTCGCGCCCGACCTGACGATGCAGGCCGTGCGCGACGTGGTGGTCAACTTCCGGATGCCGGGCCACGGCATGCCGGGCTTCGAGCGGGCCGCCGCGCAGATGGCGATCGGCGAGGTCTACAACCTGCGGATCCACCACGACGACGTGCTGCAGCCCGTGCTGCGCTTCCTGAAGATCATGGAGATCGACGGGCTCGGCGCCGAGGGCCGCCAGGCCCAGGAGGAGCTGGGCTTCTACATGGGCGGGCTCGACGCGGAGGCGTCGAAGTTCGACGAGAAGCTGGCCGCGCGCAAGGCGCGGATGGCGGCGCGGCGCGGCTGACCGCCGCCGGTGGGATCGGGGGGCGCCCTGCCCCCCTCCCCCCGGGACCAGGTGGGGCTCGGCCTCAGGCGGCGAAGACCGCGCTGGCCAGGGCCACGTGGACGGCCGTGCCGCCGAGGATGCTCAACAGCGCGTTGCGGCGCCACAGATGGAGGCCGACGGTCACGGCCAGGGCCACCAGCGGTGCCAGGGCGCGCGGTTGCGTGAGCGGCAGGTCGCGCAGGCAGTAGACGACCAGGATCACCATGACGCCGGCGGGCATGCGGGTGCTGAGGTACTGGACGGTGGCGCTCTCGCGCAGGGGGGCGAGGGCGGCGAAGGGCAGGGCGCGCAGGGCCCAGGTCACGGCGGCGGTGACGAGGACCGCGGCGACGGCGTAGCGGGCGTCAGGCATGGTGCGGCGTTCTTCCGGTCGTGACGTGGCGGGCCAGCAGGCCGACGGTGAACAGGGCGAAGGCGGCCAGGAGCAGTTCGCCGGGGAACAGGAGCCGGGCGAACAGGGCGCTGAGCAGGGCGATCACGGGGGTGGGCAGGTCGCCGCGCAGATCCCGGCAGGCCTCCAGGGCGAGGACGGCGAACAGGGCGGTCAGGGCGAAGTCGAGGCCCGTGACGGACTCCGGGATGAGCGAGCCGAGCAGCGCTCCGGCGACCGCGCTGCCCGCCCAGTACAGATGCAGGAGTCCCTGCACCCACAGGATGCGCTGCCCCGGCCAGGAGCGCCCCCTCTCTCCCGAGGTCAAGGCGTACGCCTCGTCGGTCAGCGCGAAGGTGGAGTACCCCTTGCCCAGGGCGCCGCCGACGCGGTCCAGCGGGAAGGAGAGCGAGTAGAAGACGTGCCGGACGTTCACCATGAAGGCGGTCGCGGCGATGGAGAACAGCGGGGCCGCTGCGGCGACGAGGCCGATGAGCAGGAACTCGAACGATCCCGCGAAGACGAGGGCCGCGGACAGGCCCGCCCACCACCAGTCGAGGCCGGACTGGGTGACGAGCGCCCCGAAGGCGAGCCCGAGCGGAATGAAGGCCAGCCCCACCGAGGCGGACTCCTTGAAGGCCACCACCGCCTCCGACCTGGGACGGGAGCCGACATCGAGGGCTGGGGCGGAAGCACGGCAAGCAGGAACGGAAGCAGGTGCGGGAGAAGAGGCAGAGGAGGAGACGGGAGGATCGCCGACGACGGAAGGCGGTATACGCATACCCGAAACATTATGCCGAATCGCACCTTATTTGGTTGCCTATAGTGGCCGTATCATCGCTCCATGAGCAATGAAATCCGCCTGGACTCCGTGGACCGTGAAATTTTGTTTCACCTCCGCCAGGACGGCCGTCTGACCAACGTCGAACTGGCCAAGCGCGTCGGCCTGACCGCGCCCCCGTGCCTGCGCCGGGTCAAGCGCCTGGAGGACGCCGGCGTCATCTCCGGATACCGCGCCGTGATCGACCACGGCGCCCTCGGCCGCGGGCTCGAAGTCCTCATCGACGTCGAGGTCAGCGCGAACGACCGCAAGACGTACCTGGAGTTCGAGGAGGTCGTGGCCTCGTACGAGGAAGTCGTCGAGGTCCGGCGGATGTTCGGCCGCCCCGACTACTTCATCCGCGCCGCGGTCGCCGACCACGCCGCCTACGAGGCCTTCCTCACCGGCAAGCTCACCGGTCTGCCCTGCGTGCTCCGCGTCGACTCCCACCTGACCATGAAGACGATCAAGGGCCCCTGACGGCGAACCCCGACGGAGTCCCCGATTTACGGAATCCCTCCGCGGTGCGACTGTGGGCACCAGGGGTGAACCCATGGCGCAGACCCATGAGTGGATGTTCTACGAGGTCATGTGGCGCAGCTGGGCGGGCCGGGCGCAGGTGCCCTACCCCGTTCCGTGGTGGACGCAGCAGGCCTTCCGGCGCTGGAGCGACGACTTCGACTCCGGGACGTACGAATCGAAGGAGGCCGCCCTGGCCTCCAACGCCCTGTACCGCTACTGGCACATGGTGGGCGTGAAGGACCACCGCCAGGAGTCCCTGATCGGCCAGGCCGGCGAGATCGAGCCGGTCTACGACAAGTACTGCCTGTCCTTCTTCCTCTACGACCCGGTGACGGGCGCCCTGCACCTGCCGCAGCTGATCGAGGGCGGCTCGGTCGGGCAGCGCATGGAGGCGCCGCATCTGCCGGTGGTCCTCACCGACTTCCGCACTCCGGACGGCATCGAGTTCGTGCAGCGCACCTTCGCGACGGCGATCGGGGCGCGGCAGCGCGACCTGGTGGTCACCCGGCTGACGGTGGGCACCGCGACCGGCCAGCCGCGTCAGGGCTGGCTGTGCGCGGCGGTCATGCCCGCGGGGCCGAGCGGCTTCCAGCGCCACGACCGCGACGGCCGGCGGATCACCGACCGCAGGCTGACCTTCCTGCGGCATCTGCCGGAGGAGAACCGCGTGGAGACGAACAGCGGCTGGGGCCCGGTGTTCGACACGCCTCCCGAGCAGTACGGCGTGTACGGCAACCCCGAGTTCAGCCGGGACCCGGACAGCTACCTGGCCCACAGTCCGTTCCACGACCTGGTCATGGGCGGCAAGCTGAACGGTGCCCGCCAGGCGCAGGACCAGGTCGCCGGCCTGTGCAGCGCGGTGTTCGCCTGGCCCTTCCGGGTCGTCGACGACGAGATGTTCGAGGTGGACGTACGGCTGCCCGTCGATCTGTACAGCGGGGCCGCCGACCTGGCGGAGATCAGGGCGACGCCCGCCGCCGAGCTGGAGGAGCGGAACCGTCAGTTCTGGACGACCAAACTCCTCGGCCAGGGCGTGCAGCCGGAACTGCCGTGGCCGGTGACGCACTTGACGGACCTGTTCCGCGAGGCCCGCTCGCAGCTCCTGATCCTCTCCGACGGCGGTGAGATCCATCCGGGGCCGACGGTCTACGACTCGTTCTGGATCCGCGACTCGTCCGTCGAGGCCACGGCCTGCTCGCTGGTGGGCGACCAGGCGCTCGCCGAGCACCAGCTGGGCACGCACTACCCGCTCAGGTTCAACCGCGGCACGGGCCGGATCGGGCCGTGCGCCGAGTACGGCTTCTTCGGCGGGCCGCACGAGCGGGACGCCCACGAGTGGGACAGCAACGGCCAGGCGCTGTGGGCGATCGGCCGCTTCGACCGCACGAAGGGCCGCGGCGCGGCGTTCGGCGCGAAGCTGTACCAGCCGTACGTGGTCGACGGCGCCCGGTGGCTGCGCGACAACCGCGATCAGTACGGGCTGCTGCACAGCGGATGGAGCGCCGAGCACCTGGGCGAGAGCGACAAACCGCACTACTGGGACGACCTGTGGGCGGTCGCCGGGCTCTACGAGGCGGCGCGGCTCGCGGAGCGCATCGGCTCGCCCGACGCGCCCGAGCTCTGGGCGGCCTTCGACGACGTGCGGCGGGCCACGGCCGCCTCGGTGCGCTGGGTCCTCGCGGAGCAACGCCGTCGCGGCGCCTGGGAGACGTACATCCCGACCGGTCCCGCCGATGTCGGACGGCTGGACTCGACGATGATCGGCACGGCGGCGTTCTTCCATCCGCTGCGGCTGCACATGGGCAGCAAGCTGGGCGCGGACATCGACCGGGCGGCACGCTTCACGCTCGACACCATGTACGCCCATTTCGTGTCCGGCGGCTACCGGCACGAGGCGGCCTGGAACGCCTACGGCCCCTATCTCACGACGCAGTTGGCGCACGCCTGTCTGCTGGCGGGCGATCCGGTGCGGATGGACGCGCTGCTCGGCTGGACCGTCGGGGCGTCCTTCCCGAGGACGCAGGAGCGGGCGGTCGCGCTCGGCGCGTGGAACGAGCAGCACGCCTTCTCCATCGCCTCCGACTTCCGCGAAGTGCCCTCCCGCCCCTGGTACATGGGCGACATCCCGCACGGCTGGGCGGCCGCCGAGTATCTGCTCCTGATCCGCGACATCCTGCTCTTCGAGGCGGACGAGGACCGGGATCCGCATCTGTACATCGCGCCGGGCGTGCGTCCGCACTGGGTGCCGGACGGGGACACGGTGGCCGTGGAGTCGGCGCCGACGCTCTTCGGTGCCCCCTTCGGCTACCGGCTCACCCATGACGCGGACCGGCGGACCGTGACGGTGGAGATCGGCGAGGCCCCGGAACGGGTGCGCTACGTCTATCCGTGCCGCTTCGGGCCGGTGCGCTCCGTGTCGGTGGACGGGCGGGACCTGCCGGTCACCGGCGACGACGTCCAGGTCCCCGCCGGGGCGCGGCGGTTCAGGGTGACGTACGCCTGACACGCGCTCGTCCGCGCCCGGTCACCGCTGGGGTGGCCGGGCGCGGACGAGGTCGGACGCGTACGGGTACGGACGTGGTCGGTTGCGCGGGTCAGGCGCGCGGTTCCCGTCTGAGGGCGTACCGCTCCTTCTCGGAGAGGCCGCCCCAGACGCCGAACCGCTCGTCGTTGGCGAGTGCGTACTCCAGGCAGGCCGAGCGCATCTCGCAGAGCTGGCAGATGAACTTCGCTTCGCGCACCGAGCTACCGGGCTCGGGGAAGAAGAAGTCGGCTCCGGTCTGGGCGCACAGCGCCTGCTCCTGCCAGGCGAGTTCGGGCTCGGCTGTCATGTCGATCTGCATGCAGCAGATGCTGCCCCACCGCGCGAAACAAGCGATCAACAAACGATCAACAACCGTTTGGCCGGTGTTTCGCGACGGCACGCGCGGTGCTCGACACCTTGCCCTTCCCGAGGGTCCGATGCTCATCGGCGCGCCGGGACATCCGACGCTTCCCCGCGCCGGGGCGCCGCTCTCCTCGGCCCCGATGAGGGTTGCCCCGCGGGCCCCGCCGCGAAACGCCCCGCGCGCCCCGGCCCGCGGCCTACCCCTCCATCTCCTCGCCGGGAGGCGACGGCTGCAGCACCGCGAACCGCGCGCCCGCCGGGTCGGCGAGCTTGGCGAAGCGTCCCACGCCCTGCATCGAGATCGGCTCCATCCGCACCGTGCCCCCGCCCCGCCGGGCCCTGGCCACCGCCTCGTCGCAGTCCGCCACCTGGAAGTACGGGAGCCAGTACGCCCCCTCGCCCGCCTCCGAGGGGTCGCTCGCGAGCGGCACCATGCCGCCGAACATGTCGTCCTCGGTGCCGTCCGCCGGATGCACCATGGTGTAGCTGCCGCCGGGGAAGGGGGTCTCTGAGGTGCCCCAGCCGAACACGGAGCCGTAGAACGCGGCGGCCCGGGGGACGTCCGCGGTGTAGAGCTCCGTCCAGACCAGGCTGCCCGGTTCGTTGACCACGTCGAGGCCCTTGAGCTCGCCCTGCTGCCACACGGAGAACGGCACTCCGGAGGAGTCGGTGAGGCCCGCCATGCGGCCGAGGTCACGGATGTCCACCGGCTCAAAGAGGGCTCCGCCGCCGGCCTGCTCGACCGCCTTCACCGTGGCGTCGACGTCCGGCGTGCGGAAGTAGAGCGTCCAGGACGGCGCGGCCTCCTCCGCCGGCATGGCCATCGCGCCCGCCGCGGTCCTGCCGGACAGCTGGAACCGGCTGTAGCCCCCCACGTCCGCGCCGCCGGGCTCGAGCTCCCAGCCGAACAGGTCGCGGTAGAAGCCGCTGACGTCGGCCAGGTCGGGGGCGCACATGTCCACCCAGACCGGGGCGCCCGTCAGGAAACGGGTATTGAGCATGATCGACTCCTTTGTCGCATCTCTCTTCCGTATCTCCGAGTCTGGCACCCGCCACTGACAATCCGCCCGCCATGCCGCCACACGCCGACGACCTCGTCATTTCATGAACGCACAACATTTCTGAGAGCGCTCTCAGTCACAACTCTTGACGCCCCTCGCGCCCGCCACGACAGTGGTGCACCACCCGCACGAGTCCCCCCAACCCCTGTACGCACCTCCCCCGCACACCTCTTGTCACCACGTCCCCCCACACACTCACGACCGCGCAGGAGACCTTCCGTGATATCGCGTCGAATGTTCCTGACCTCAGCCGCCGGCGCGGCGGGCGCCCTCACCTACCCCGTCTGGGGCAGCGCCCTGAGCCCCAGCGCCCGCGCGGGCGGCAAGGCCGCGCCCGCCACCTGCGAGCTGGCCCTCGCGAACAAGTCGCTCCCGGGCCAGGTGCACGCCTACGTCACCGGGCACGAGCAGGGCACCGACCGCTGGGTGCTGCTCAAGCCCGACGGCGGCGTCTACCGCCCCGACTCCCCCTCCGCGCCGCAGACCCCGCTGCCCGTCGACTGCGCCATCCCGCTCGGCGCGGCCGGTTCGGCCCCCAAGGTCCTGACGCTGCCCCAGATGTACGGCGCCCGCGTCTACTTCGTGCGCGACGACAAGCTGGACTTCTTCCTCAACCCCGGCCCCTCGCTGGTCGAGCCCGCCTTCGCGACGCCCGAGGACCCCAACTACGGCCGCACCTGGTCGTTCTGCGAGTTCACCTTCAACCCGCAGCAGCTCTACGCCAACATCAGCTACGTCGACCTGGTCACCGCGCTCCCCATCGGCCTGTCCCTGGAGGGCGACGGCAACCACACCGTCGCCCCGCTGCCCGACGGCGCCGTCGACAAGATCGCCGCGGACCTCGCGGCGCAGGCGGCCAAGGACGGCCAGCCATGGGACGACCTGGTCATCCGGGGCGACGGCGGCGTCCTGCGGGTCATCTCGCCGCAGAACCTCATGGCCCCGTACTTCGACAAGCCCGACCAGATGCCCTTCCGCGACGTGTGGAACGGCTACATCGACCAGGTGTGGGACAAGTACCGCTCCACGGACCTCAAGATCGACCTGCAGGGCGGCCGCGGCGTGTTCACCGGGCGCGTCAGCGGCGACGTACTGACGTTCAACGGCGGCCACTCCTTCACCAAGCCCACGTCGAAGGACATCTTCACCTGCAACCACGGCCCCTTCGCCAACAACCCCGGCGACCCCGACGACAAGAAGGGCCTCCTCGCCCGCCTCGCCGCCGGCTTCAACCGCAGCATCATGCTCACGCACCCCGAGCAGCCGAACGGCGCCACGTCGGACGACTACTACCGCGACGCGGTGACCAACCACTGGTCGCGGGTGGTCCACGCCAACTCGCCCATCGGGTACGCGTTCCCGTACGACGACGTGCGGCCCGACGGCCAGCCGGACGTCTCCGGCGCGGCGCACGACGGGAACCCCCGGCGGTTCACGGTGAGCGTGGGGTCGTAGCCTGCGGGAACGTGGGTCCGTAGGCTTCAGAGAAGTCGTGCCCTCGGAGAACCCGGTGGTCCAGACCCGTTACGCCGAGGCCCTGCGCACCAGGGCCGTCGGCAGGACCACCGGGGAGGGCTCTGGATCCGCCGCCCCGCCTCTGCCGCGCAGGAGCATGCGGGCCATCAACCGGCCCATCTCCTCGATGTCCTGACGGACCGTCGTCAGAGGCGGGTCGGCCTGTTCGGCCACCGGCAGCATGTCGTCGAAGCCGACCACCGCCACGTCGTCCGGCACCCTCCTGCCGTGCTCGCGCAGCACGCGCAGGGCGCCGGCGGCGGACAGGTCGTTGGCGGCGAACACGGCGTCCACATCCGGGACCCTGTCGAGGAGTTCCCGCATCGCGCGCTCGCCGCCCGCCGGGGTGAAGTCGCCCTCGGCGATCAGCCGCGGGTCCGCATCGGCCAGCACGTCGCGGAAGCCGTCCAGCCGGTCGACCGCCGAGGTCTGGTCGAGGGGGCCGGTGATGTGCGCGACCCGGCCCCGGCCGAGTCCCACCAGGTGACGCACCGCTTCGCGCGCCCCGCCGCGGTTGTCGCAGTCGACGTACGGGGCGACGGGATCGCCGGGGTCCAGTGGCCGCGCCGCCCGGGCGTCCGCCCAGCCGGGCCGGCCGCCGAACACCGTCGGCACCCCCGCCCTGCCGATGATGCCGGGCAGCGGGTCGTCCAGGTGCAGCGAGAAGACGAGCGCGCCGTCGACATGGCCGCCCGCGAGATAGCGGCCCACCCGCTCGTGGTCGTCCCGCCCCTCGGTGAGCAGCAGCACCAGCTGGACGTCGTGCGCCGTCAGCTCCTTGCTGATCCCCCGCAGTTGCAGCGCGAAGAACGGATCCGCGAAGACCCTCGTCTCCGGCTCCGCGATCACCACGGCGACCGCGTCGTGGCGCCGGGTCACCAGGCTGCGGGCGGCGCGGTTGGGGACGTAGCCGAGCTCGTCGACCGCGCGTCTCACCTTCTCGGCGAGCACCTCCCGTACACCCGGGTCACCGTTGACCACACGGGAGACGGTGGCCCTGGAGACCCCGGCCCGGGCGGCCACGGCTTCCAGGGTGGGACGCGGTTCCTCGGTCACCTTCGCTCACTCCTCCCTGACGATGTCAGGAGGCATCCTTCCGTACGAGGCCCTCCGGCGGCTCGGCGAGGGCGGGTTCTCCATAGAGGGGGCTCCCGCAGAGGGTCGCGTGTCCCGTACCCGTGACACATACGCTGCCCCCATGTTCAAGAAGCGGAGAGAGCGCAAGCAGGCCGAACTCCACGAGCGGCTGGCGGCGGCCCTGCGGGACCCGGACGCGGGCGTCCGCGCCACGGCGGCGACCGAGGCCGCGGAGTCCGCCGACCTGGAGTGGGCGCTGCCCGAGCTGGCGCGCGCCGTGGCGCGCGAGCCGTGGACGGACGACTTCCACGAGACGGTGGTGGACGGCTTCGCCGTGACGCTGCGCCGCGACACCGCCCTGCGCGAGCGCGCGGAACGGATCGTCGCCGGGCATCTCGACGACCCCGAGGGCTTCCTGCGCGCCTGGACCGCCTTCATGACGGAACTCGGCTGGAGCCCCGCCCCGCGGGACGCCGGCGAGGACATGCACGACGACATGCGCGAGCGGCTCGCGGCGCTGCGCGGGCACGGCTGGAGCGCGCAGGGCCTCGCCGGGCTCGGGCGGCCGGACGCCTTCGAGCGCGAGCTGGCGTTCGACCTCGCGGTGATGCTGGCCTCGGCCGTCCTGCGCCGCAACGAACCGCTGTCTCCGGAGGAGGCGGACCGGGTGCGGTCCGGGATGCGCTCCGGCCTCGCCGAGGCGCTGAAGCTGGCGCCGGGCGGCACGGAGCGCACCGACGCCCTCGTCCACCTCGCGCGGCCGGCCGAGGAGGACTCCGGGACGGAGCGCGCGCGGGTCGCCCTGCTGGTCGACGAGGCGCTGGCGCTGTGCGCCGACGAGGACCCGGAGCGGGTGGCCCTCGGGATGGAGGCGCTCTCGGATCTGCTGCTGTTCAACGGCGCGCTCCGCTACGACCGCGTGCGCGCGACGCTGGACCGCCTGGTCGCGGGCGAGCCGGACGCCCCCGTCCTGCGCGATGCGCTGTCCTGCTACGACTACCTCCACGTGCACGCGCCCCTGGCCGAGCCACCGCTCCCGCTGTTCCTCGACGGGCTGCGGCACGCCGACGCCGGCGTGCGCAGGGCCGCCGCCGACGGACTCCACCCGATGGCCGCGGGCTCCACCGCGGAGCGCGCGGCCGTGGACGCGCTCGCCGAGCGGGTGGAGCGCGACGAGGACGAGGAGGTGCGGCTGGCCGCCGCCGCGTCCCTCGCCAACCTCCCGTACGCCGAGGAGCGCAACGCCCTGGCAGCCGCCGACGCCCTGGAGCGCCACCTCGACGCGCCGGATCCCGAGCTGCGCGCGATCGCCGTCGGGGACGCGCTCGGCCGTGGCGTGCCCGACGCGTACGACCGCCTCCTCCACGAGTTCGAGTCGCCCGACGTGCACTGGCAGTTCGTGTCGGGCCTCGCCCACGCGTCCGCGAACGACGACGTCCACGTCCCCGACGACCTGCGCCCCCGTCTCGTCGAGCGGCTGGAGAGCCTGGAGGCGTCCGGCTGGGCGGACCGCGGCGGCCCCGCCGACGGCTTTCCCGACGCGGAGGAGCGGGCCGAGATGCTCTCCGGACTGCTGCGTCAGCTGCGCGCCGGGGGCCGGTGAGCCGAGGGTCCGCGCGGCTCACCGGCGCGTCCGTCGGGTGGCGCCTCAGCGGAAGGCGGCGATGTTGCGGGCGACCCAGTCGTCGAAGGGGCGCGGGGCGCGGCCGAGGACGCGTTCCACGTCCGGGCTGATCCGCAGTTCGGCCGGGTTCGGGGCGGCGATGATGTCCAGGGTGTCGTCGGCGAGTTCCGCCGGCACGAACCGGGTCATCGCGGCCCTGGCCTCGTCGCGGGTGAGTTCGTGGAACCGTACCGGCGAGCCGAGCGCGGCGGCGATCGCCTCCGCCTGCTGACGCGGTGTGATCACCTCCGGCCCGGTCAGCTCGTACACCCCTCCGGCGTGCCGGTCCTCCAGCAGGCAGGCCGCCGCGACCCCGGCGATGTCCGCCGGGTCGACGACCGGCACCCCGACGTCGCCGAAGGGCGCGGCGACCGTTCCTTGCGTGCGGACGGACTCCGCCCAGGCCAGGGCGTTGGAGGCGAAGCCGCCCGGTCGCACGAGGGCCCAGTCCATGCCGGACTCCCGCAACGCGTCCTCCACCGCGCGCATCGCGACCCGCGACGGGCCGAGCGGCCGGGTCGCCACGCCCTGCGAGGACAGCAGGACGACCCTGCGGACCCCGGCGGCCGCGGCCAGGCCGATGAGGTCGGCCGGCCGGGCCCCGGGTGCGTGCAGGTCGCCGGAGAGCAGGAGGAAGAGTGCCTTCGCCCCGTCCAACGCGTCTGCGAGGCGTGCCGGTTCGGCCAGGTCGGCCGCCACGTGCCGGACCCCGTCCGGCACGGCCGCCGCGTGCCGCGACACCGCTGTCACCTGCTCGCCCGCCTCGGCGAGTGCCTGCGTCAGAGGCCGTCCCACATTTCCGGTAGCTCCGGTCACCACGATCATTTCCAGCTCCTGGTCCGTTGTGTGCTGCGGAAGTTGAAGCTAGGAACCGGGCTTACTTTTTGTAAGAACATACCCAGAGGTAAGCTCCGGACATGACGGAAGGCGCGCAGCTGAAGCAGGCCGAGGCGAGCCCCCGGTATGAGGTGTTTCACACCGACTGCCCCGCGCGTGACGTGGTCGACCACGTGACCAGCAGGTGGGGCGTCTGGGTGCTGATCTCCTTGCGGAGCAACGACCTTCGGTTCTACGAGCTGCGCGACAGCATCCGGGGCATCAGCGAGAAGATGCTCGCCCAGACCCTGCGCGCGCTGGTCCAGGACGGCCTGGTCTGGCGGGAGGTCGAGCCGACGACGCCGCCCCAGGTCACCTATGGGCTGACCGAGTTCGGGCAGGACATCGGCCGGCCGCTGACCGACCTGTTCGACCGGATCACCCGCCAACTGCCGCCGCGCGGCACGGAACAGACGGCGCGGTAGCGGTCGGCCTCGAAGCCGGGCACGCCTTCGAGGCCGACACCGTCGATGGACGTGCCGGCCCGGCACGTCCATCGACGGATCCACGGACCGCGCCCCTAGTGGTGATCGTGCCCCGACGCCCCTGACTCCGGCTTCTCCGCGCCCTTGGAGTCACCGGAACCCTTGGACTCCTCGGCGCCTCCCGAGCCCTTCTTCGTGGCCGCCCCCGCATGGTGCGGCTCGTAGTCCGGGATCGTCCCGTCGGCCTTCTTCACCAGGAACAGGCCCGCCATGCCCATGTCCGAGTGGCTCTGGACATGGCAGTGGTACATCCAGGCCCCGGCGCCCACGCCCTCTCCCGCGATGACCTGGAAGCCGAAGGAGTCGCCGGGTCCCGTGATCTTGTCGTCGAGGATCTGGCTCGGGTCGTCGGGGCCGGTCAGCATGCCCGTGCGGTTGTCCGCCCAGCGATGACCGTGCACATGGAACGTGTGGTAGTACTCGCCGTGCGTGATCGACACGAACTCGACCCGGTCGCCCACGGTGGCCTCGAAGGCGGGACTGTCGTGGCCCGCCTTGTTGTTGATCGTCATGTCGTTGAAGACGACGGTGAAGGTCTTGTCCGGCAGCAGGTCGCCCTTGCGCCGCACGATCAACGCGCCGTAGAGCCCCTTCCGTACGCCGCCGGTGCCGTGGTCCGTGCCGACCACGTGGTCGTGGTAGTGCCAGTAGCCCGCGGTGCCGGGGCGCCAGGTGCCGTCCTTGCGGCGGCCGGGGGCGTGCGTGCGCCAGGTGTACGTGCGCCTGCCGCCCGGCTCGACATGGCTCTTGGTGTGCCGGGTGCCGTCGCTGGAGATCTCGTAGTCCATGCCGTGGACGTGCAGGCTGGCGTCCACGTCCATCGCGTTCTCGAACTCGATGTGCAGGGTGTCGCCCTCGTTCAGCTCGATCAGCGGGCCCGGGATGGAGGCCTTGCCCTTCTCCAGGCCGTACCCCATCTGCCCGTCGGGGAGCTTCTCCGCATACATCTTGATCCGCTTGACCTCGCCGCCCGCGGGCGCCGTCCTCGGCGGCGCCTCGGCGGTGCTGGCCTCGGGCGCGTTGGCGAGCGACAACGATGTCACCCCCGCCGCGGCGGCCGCGCCGCCGACCAGCATCCTCCGGTTGAAGCTCCGTCTGTCCATGCCGAACTCCCCACTGCGGTACGGAGACTGACGGGGCGCAGGAGGCCCCGGGGACGGCCACACGGTATCGGCGGGATCTTCGTTTATCCACACGCAGGACAAAGTTTGCGTTATCGCGGTGATACCTATTGGCGAGTTGCGGAAAGAGGTCTAGCTTCGTCGGCGCTGTTGCTGTGACCGACGAGGGGTGGGTGTACTCATGCGGCGCACACCGCATCAACGACCCTTGGGCCTACAAGGGTTGAGCAGAACTCGACGCAGACCGAACCGTTCGCACCGGGCCTGGGCGGCCGCCCTGCTGTCCGGGGCCCTGGTCACGGGCGCGCTGTCCGCCCAGGCCGCCTCGGCGCGGCCCTACCCGGACCCGCCGTTGACAACGATGTCTCTCCCGTCGCCGCCCGGCGGCGCCAACGTCAAGGTGCTGGTCTTCCACGGCTCGGCGGCCGGCGGCGAGGAGTCCCCCGTCGTCAACGCCGGCATCGAGGCCATCGAGAAGATCGGCCAGTCAGGCCCGGCCGCCCAGCGGTTCAGGATCGAGGCGACGGACGACCCGTCCGTGTTCACGAACGAGGCGAAGCTCGGCAAGTTCAACGCCGTGACCTTCCTGACCGGCGGCGGCGATGTCCTCGACGCCGAGCAGGAGGCGGGCCTGGAGGCCTACATGGAGGCCGGCGGCGGCTTCCTCGGCATCCACGACGCGGCCCGCGCCGAGCCGTACTCCAGCTGGTTCACCGGCCTGATCGGCGCCCGGCCCGCGGACTCCAGCCCGACGGACGTCCAGCGGGCCACCGTCGAGGTCGGCGACCGCCAGAACCCGGCGACCAAGGACCTGCCCCTCCAGTGGAAGCGCCCCGACCGGTGGCTGAACTGGACGAAGAACCCCTCCGGTGATGTGCATACAGTCGCCCGTGTACGAGAGGCGACATACAAGCCCGGCGACAGCAAGAACGGGTGGGACCACCCGGTGTCGTGGTGCCGCGACTACGACGGCGGACGGTCCTTCTACACCGGCATGGGCGGTACGGCCGCCTCGTACGACGAGGCGGACTTCCGCGGCCATCTGCGCGGCGCCCTGCTGTGGACGACCCGTATCGCGCGCGCCGACTGCAAGTCGACGATCAACGCCAACTACAAGGCGGAGCGCCTCACCCAGCCCAACCAGCCGGGCCAGAACGACCAGATCGGCGAGCCGCACGGCCTGGTGACCGCGCCCGACGGGCGTGTCTTCTACATCGGGCGCGGCGGCGCCGACTCCTCCCGGCCGGTGGTCACCGACTGGAACAACCCGGACATCGGCAAGGGCCGGGGCGAGATCCACGTCTACGACCCGAAGACCAAGAAGGTGACGCTCGCGGGCGCCCTGTCGATCTTCGGCAACAAGGGCGGCGGCGACGAGCTCATCAAGGTCGAGGAGGGACTGCTCGGCATCGAGCTCGACCCGAAGTTCGCGCAGAACGGCTGGGTGTACCTGCACTACACGCCCCACTCGAAGATCAACCGCGAGACGCACATGGCGGAGCGCTACGTCTCCCGCTTCACCCTGGACCAGGCCACCAACAAGCTGGACATGGGCAGCGAGAAGGTGCTCCTGAAGTGGCCGGTGCAGATCCACAGCTGCTGCCACGCGGGCGGCGGGATGGCGTGGGACTCCAAGGACAACCTCTACATCGCCACCGGTGACAACAACTCCTCGGGCTTCACGGACGGCTACTCGGGCAACAACCCGCAGCCCAACTTCAAGGGTGTCTCCTTCGCCGACGCGCGCCGCACCGCGGGCAACACCAACAACCTCAACGGCAAGATCCTGCGCATCCACCCGGAGCCGGACGGGACGTACACGCTCCCCGAAGGGAACCTCTTCACGGGCAAGGAGCCGGACGAGGGCGGCGGCAAGACGCGCGGCGAGATCTACGTGATGGGCGTCAGGAACCCGGCGCGCATCTCGATCGACAAGAAGACCGACACCCTGTACGCGGGGTGGGTCGGGCCGGACGCCCCCACGCCGTCGACGACCTGGGGCCCGGCGAAGTACGACACGTTCGCCGCGATCACCCACGCCTCCAACCGCGGCTGGCCGTACTGCATGGGCAACAACCAGCCCTACCGCGACCGCAATCTGCCGGACCCGACGAAGCCGCTGGGCTGGTACGACTGCAAGAACCTCAAGAACGAATCGCCCAACAACGACGGCCTGGTGAAGATCCCGCCGGCCGAGCCCAACACCATCTGGTACTCGCCCCAGGGCGGCGGCGTCGACTACCCGCGCGACGCGAACGGCGTGCCGAGCTACAAGACGGAGGAGCAGAAGCTGCTCCTGCCGTGGCTCAAGGGCGGCGGCCAGGCCACGATGAACGGCCCGGTCTACCGCTACGACGCGGCGAACACGAGCGCCGACAAGTGGCCCTCCTACTGGGACGGCAAGTGGTTCGTCGGGGACTTCTACGACGGGGACCAGCCGCGGCACGCGGTGCTCACCGACCCGAAGACGGTCGGCGGCGGAGGCCTCCCCGTGCACGCCGAGTCGCTGAAGAAGATCATTCCGGTCGGCAACGACGGCATCAAGAACCTCATGGACTGGAAGTTCGCGCCGGACGGCTCGCTGTACGTCCTCGACTACGGCAGGGGCTTCTTCACCTCGGACTCCAAGTCGGCGCTGTGGCGCGTGACGTACAAGGGCGGCGCGGCGACTCCGGCCGCCGACGACCTGGCGAGGAAGGCGGGATGATGCGCGCGTCCTGGAAGGCTTTCGACAGTACATCGCGTACTGGATCCAGAAAGCGAAGACTGTATACAGCGCTGTTCGCGGCACTCCTGATGGTGCTCGGCCTCACGTCCGTGGCCACGGCACGCCCCGACGACCCCGGCATCGCCGCCCAGGCACAGACCCTGACCTGGACCGCCGACAACGACATCACGAAATATAAGTCGGCGCCCACCACGGCGGTGGCGGGCCCGACGACGATCGTCTTCGAGAACAGCGAGGCGACCGGCAACACCACGGGCATGCCGCACACGCTGACGTTCGACGTCTCCGACCCGGAGTACAACAACGACGTCCCGCTGAACATCCTGGCCAACCCCAATGACGAGCAGGGCGGCAAGCACACGGCCGAGGTCACGCTCACCCCGGGCCGCTACCGCTACCACTGCACGATCCCGGGCCACGGTTCGATGCAGGGCATCCTCGTCGTGACCGAGGGCGGCGGCGAGGACACCACGGCGCCGGAGGTCTCCGCCAAGGTCGAGGGGACCACCGACGCCGACGGCGCGTACGTCGGTTCGGCGACGGTGGCGGTGACCGCGACGGACGAGGGCTCGGGCGTCGACGGGATCGAGTACGCGGTGGGGGCGGACGGCGCCTGGCAGCCGTACACCGCGCCCGTCGTCGTCGACCAGGTCGGCACCCACAAGATCCGCTACCGGGCCGCCGACAAGGCGGGCAACGTCGCGGCGGAGAAGGCCGCCGACTTCACGGTCGTGGCGCCGCCGACGGACGACAAGACGCCTCCGGAGACATCGGCCACGGTGACCGGCGAGAAGAACGACCAGGGGCAGTACATCGCCATGGCGACGGTCACGGTGACGGCGTCCGACACCGGGTCCGGTGTCAACAAGATCGAGTACGCGATCGGCGACGGCGCCTGGACCGCGTACACCGCGCCGGTCATGGTGCACGAGACGGGCACCCACAAGGTCCGCTACCGCGCGTCCGACAAGGCCGGCAACCAGGCCGCGGAGAAGTCCGTGGAGTTCACCGTCGTCGCGCCGCCGGTCGAGGACAAGACGCCTCCGGAGACCTCGGCGAAGGTCGACGGCGACAAGGACTCGGACGGCGCCTACCTCGGCAAGGCGAAGGTGACGGTCACCGCGACGGACGCCGACTCCGGCGTCGCCAAGGTCGAGTACTCCTTGGACGGCGGTCCGTATCTCGCCTACGAGGCGCCGGTCGTCGTCGACCGTGTGGGGCGCCACTCGGTGGCCTACCGGGCGAGCGACGAGGCGGGCAACACCTCCGCGGCCAAGAACGTGGCCTTCACCGTCTCCGAGGGCGGCGGGGTCCCGGCCCCCAACTGCCCCGAGTTCGACGAGCGGTCGACGGTGATCGTGGGCACGGTCGACACGGGCGTCCCGAACCGTGTCACGAACAACCGCTGCCGCATCAACGAACTCATCGAGGACGAGAAGGAGTGGACGTCCCACGCACTGTTCCTCAAGCACGTCAAGACCGTCACGGACAGGCTCCTGAAGGCCGGCGAGATCGACCAGCGCGAGTACAACAAGATCAACCGGGCCGCCAAGCAGTCCGGCATCGGCAAGCCCGGCCAGACAGAGGGCTACCGCAAGCTCTTCGACGGCACCAAGGAGACCTTCGGCAAGTGGGAGCAGGTGGGCGGCGGCAAGTTCGGTCTCCATGACGACGGCACCATCACCAGCTCCACCAGCGTCGAGGGCATGGGCATGCTGTGGTTCCCCGAGCGGAAGTACGGCGACTTCTCGCTGAAGCTCCAGTGGCGGGACGACGCGCCGGGCAACGGCAACACCAACTCCGGTGTGTTCGTGCGCTTCCCGCAGGTCCACGACCACCCGGAGGAGTCACGTCCGGAGTGGGTCGCCATCAAGTACGGCCACGAGATCCAGGTGCACGACCGGCCCGACGGCGACATGTACAAGACCGCGTCGGTCTACGGCTTCGACCGGGTGGGCCTGGCCGGCGCGGGTGTCACCCCGAAGGGCACGTGGAACGACTACGAGATCCGCGTGGTGGACCAGCACTACTCGATCTACCGCAACGGCGTCCTGCTCAACGAGTTCGACAACACCGGCGGCCAGGAGTTCGTGCCGCCGCGCGGCGACGACCCGGGCACGGACGGGCGCCGCTACGCGTCCGGCTATGTCGGGCTCCAGGTCCACGGCGTGACGGACGTGGTGTCGTACCGGGACATCAGGATCAAGGAGCTGTAGGCCGCGGAGCCGCCGGCCTGCCCGCCGTCGGCCGCGTACGTTCCGCTCCACTTCGGCGCCCTCGCCCCGTCCGGGGCGGGGGCGCCGTTGCCACGACGCGACGCCCGCCCCGGAGGGGTCAGGCGCCCTCGTGCTTCGCGCGGCTCGGCTGCACCCGCTTCGGCTCTCCCGGCATCTTCGGGTACTCCGGCGGATAGGGCAGGTCGCCGAGGCCGCGGTCGCGCTCGTCGCGGTCGGCCAGTTCGAGGAGGGCGTCGAGCGCGTACGCCTGGTCCTCCATGTCCGCGTGGACGTCGCCGAGCCGCTCGAAGCGGGCGGGCATCGTGACGACGTCGAAGTCCTCGGGCACGGCGTCGTCGACCTCGTCCCAGCGCAGTGGCGCCGACACGGGTGCGTGGGGGCGGGCCCGTACGGAGTAGGCGGAGGCGATCGTGCGGTCGCGGGCGGTCTGGTTGTAGTCCACGAAGATCCGCGCCCCGCGTTCCTCCTTCCACCACGCCGTCGTCACCGCGTCCGGCATCCGCCGCTCCAGCTCGCGCCCGCAGGCGATGGCGGCACGCCGTACCTCGGTGAAGGTCCAGCGCGGCGCGATCGGCACGAAGACGTGCAGGCCGCGCCCGCCGGAGGTCTTGGGCCGGCCGGCCAGGCCGCCGCACTCGTCGAGCACGGCGCGCAGTTCATGGGCGGCGCGCACCGCGTCGGCGTAGTCCGTGCCCGGCTGCGGGTCGAGGTCGATGCGGAGTTCGTCGGGGTGGTCGGGGTCGTCGCGGCGCACGGGCCAGGGGTGGAAGGTGAGCGTGCCGTACTGGGCGGCCCAGATGACGGCGGCGACCTCGGTGGGGCAGATCTCGTCCGCGGTGCGGCCGCTGGGGAAGGCGATGGTGCCGGTCGGGATCCAGTCGGGCAGGTTCTTCGGGGCGCGCTTCTGGTAGAAGGACTCGCCGGTCACGCCCTCGGGGTAGCGCTCCAGGGTCGTGGGGCGGTTCCGCAGGGCGCGCAGGATGCCGGGGCCGACCGCCACGAAGTACCGGGCGAGGTCGAGCTTGGTGATGCCCCGCTCGGGGAAGACCACGCGGTCCGGGCTGGACAGGCGCACCGTCCGCTCCCCCGTGTCGATCTCCACGGCCGCGCTCTTGCCCTTGGCTGCACCCATGCGAGCCACGCTAGACGCGCTGGACATACACCGCACACCGGGCGATAGCCGACAAGACGCCGCAGAATCGAATCATGGACCTGCCGGTGATGCCGCCCGTGAAGCCCATGCTCGCCAAGCCCGTGGCGAAGATCCCGCCGGGCATGCAGTACGAGGCCAAGTGGGACGGCTTCCGTGCCGTCGTCTTCCGCGACGGCGACGAGATCGAGCTGGGCAGCCGCACCGGCAAGCCCCTGACCCGCTACTTCCCCGAGCTGGTCGAGGCGCTGCGCGGGCGCCTGCCGGCACGCTGCGTCTTGGACGGCGAGATCGTGATCGCCCGGGACGGGCACCTCGACTTCGACGCGCTCACGGAGCGCATCCACCCGGCGGCCTCGCGCGTCGCGCTGCTCGCCGAGCGCACCCCCGCCTCGTTCGTCGCCTTCGACCTGCTCGCGCTCGGGGACGAGGCGCTGCTGGACGTACCCCTGGCGGACCGGCGGGCGCTCCTGGTGAAGGCGCTGTCCGGGGTCACGGCCCCGGTCCACGTGGCTCCGGCGACCACGGACCCCGGGGTGGCGCGGGAGTGGTTCGAGCAGTTCGAGGGCGCGGGCCTCGACGGCGTGATCGCCAAACCGCTGGACCTGCGCTACCGCCAGAACGAACGGCTCATGTTCAAGATCAAGCACGAGCGCACGGCGGACGTCGTGGTCGCGGGCTACCGCTTCCACAAGAGCGGGCCGGTCGTCGGCTCGCTCCTGCTGGGCCTGTACGACGACGAGGGCACCCTCCAGCACGTCGGGGTCGCCGCGGCCTTCGCCATGAAGCGGCGGGCGGAGCTCGTCGAGGAGCTGGAGCGGCTGTCCCTGCCCTTCACGGAGGAGACCACGCCGAGCGACGCGGAACTGCGCATCGCGCAGGCCCAGTTGGTCGGCTGGCTGGAGGGTCTCTTCCACGGGATCCAGACGACGCTGTTCGCGCAGCAGATGGCGGCGCGGGCACAGCTGGAGCAGATGCGCCGGGCGCTGCCGCCCGGTGTGGGCGGCGGCGACGAGGAGGAAGAGGGCGGCGGCATCGCGGGCCGCACGGGAGGTCCCTACCTCTAGACCTTCAGGCAGGCCTGACGAGAACAACGAGAGGGGCTCGGTACGCGCACCGCGTACCGAGCCCCTCTTCCGTACTGCCCGGGCGGACCAGCCCGTACCGCTCAGCGGGCTCACCCGTGGAGACGTCGCATCAGGCCGGATTACCCGTGGAGACGTCGAACTCGATGTCCACGTTCTTCGGGTCGATCTCCGTGCCCTCCTTCGGCATCTGCCGCATGACGGTGTCCTCGCCGTAGGCGTTCTCGTCGAGCTTGCGCTTGTCGTAGTTCCACCCGGCCGCCTGGAGGCAGGACAGCACCGACTTCCAGTCCTTGAAGGTGAAGTCGGGAGTCTTGATCTTGTTCTCGTCGTTGTAGCCCGGCTCCGGGTCGGTGCACTTCTCGGTCTCGATGGTGTTGCCGCGCTCGGGCCCCTTGTGCCCCGCGACCGGCTGCTTCGACTTGTCGCCGGTGCCCTCCTTGCCGTCGTCGTCGCCGTTCATCGAGAGGGCGGTGATGAGGCCGCCGATGGCGAGCAGGGCGACGACGATCGAGCCGACGATGACCGGCATGTTCCGCTTGCCGCCGCCGGAGGTGTCCGAGCCGCCCGAGGACGGGGACGAGGCCGAGACCGTGGCGGGCTGCGGCGAGAGGTTGTACGGCGGCGGGGTCTGCGCCTGCGGCGCGTACGCGTTGGCGGGCGCCGGGGTCTGGTAGCCGCCCTGCTGGGGCGGGTAGCCGTAGCCCTGCGTCGGGGCCGGGGTCGGCGGGCCGTAGGGACCCGGCTGGTACGGCGTCTGGACGCTGCCGCTCTGCGGCATCGACGTGTCGACCGGCGGGAAGACCGCGGAGCCGACGCCGGCGCCGCTCGCCGTCTGCGCGCCCGGCACGATGCTGGGGGCCGCCGCCTGGAAGGACTGGGCGACGCGCAGGCACTCGTCGCGCATGGACTCGGCGGTCGGGAAACGCTCGTTCGGGTTCTTCTTCAGCGCGCGGGCGACGAGCGCGTCGATCGCGGGCGGCAGCGAGCGGTTGATCGAGGAGGGCGCGACGGGCTCCTCCTGGACGTGGGCGTACGCGATCGCCAGCGGCGAGTCCGCCTCGAACGGCAGCCGCCCGGTGACCAGCTGGAAGAGCATGATGCCGACCGAGTACAGGTCGGAGCGCGCGTCGACGCCGCGGCCCAGGGCCTGCTCGGGCGAGAGGTACTGCGGGGTGCCGACGACCATGCCGGTCTGCGTCATGGAGGTGACGCCGGACTGCATGGCGCGGGCGATGCCGAAGTCCATGACCTTCACGACGTTGCGCTTGGTCATCATCACGTTGCCGGGCTTGATGTCGCGGTGGACCAGGCCCATCTCGTGGCTGATCTCCAGGGCCGCGAGCACATCGGCGGTGATCTTCAGCGCCTGGTCGGTGGGCATCGCGCCGAACTGCGAGACGGCGGCGTCGAGCACCGAGCCGAGCGGCTTGCCCTCGACGTACTCCATGACGATGTACGGCATCGTCGTGCCGTCCAGGGCGTCCTCGCCGGTGTCGAAGACCGACACGATGTTGGTGTGCGTGAGCTTCGCCACCGACTGCGCCTCGCGGCGGAAGCGTTCACGGAAGGACTGCTCGCGGCCGAGCTCGGAGTGCAAGGTCTTGATGGCGACCTGGCGGTCGAGCACGGTGTCGTAGGCGAGGTGCACCGACGCCATGCCGCCCTCGCCGAGCAGATCGCGCAGTTGGTAGCGGCCACCGGCCAGCGAACGCCCCGCGTACCGCCCCTGTGCGCCGTCCTGGCTGCTCATCTCGTGCGTCCCCCATCGGCGCGGTGGCCGGACGGCTCCGCGGCTGGTGATCGAATTACCCGCTATTCCAGGCCAAGTCTGCCCGAGGACGATGACGCGTCAAGCTCGGTGCCCGTTCCGTGACCGTACGCGCAAGAAGCGTCTCGGAAGCGTTACAAGTTTGCGCACGGGACCCCACGAAGGCTTTGATGTGCGGTCCACCTCGAATCGGGGGGTGGCCCGAAGGCTGTAGCGTGGCCCGACGGAGTACCCCGTTATCGCGACGTACTCAGCACCAAGTACCACGACCAGAAACGACGGCGAGGACTGATGGCACAGACGCAGCGCGCTCAGGGCCCGTCCGACCCCGAGGCGACTGGCGGCGGTATGTCAGACGCGCCTGAGTTGTGGGGCAATGGCGGGCTTGTCGGAGACGGCCGATACCGGCTGACCCGCAGACTCGGCCGGGGCGGCATGGCCGAGGTGTTCGCGGCCGAGGACGTGCGCCTCGGGCGCACCGTCGCCGTCAAACTGCTCCGCTCCGACCTCGCAGAGGACCCGGTCTCCAAGGCCCGCTTCACGCGCGAGGCACAGTCCGTCGCGGGTCTCAACCATCACGCCGTGGTGGCGGTGTACGACTCCGGTGAAGACGTCGTCGGGCCGAACGTCGTCCCGTACATCGTCATGGAGATCGTCGAGGGCCGGACGATCCGCGATCTGCTGATCAACGCGGAGGCGCCGGGTCCGGAGCAGGCGCTCATCATCGTGTCGGGCGTCCTGGAAGCGTTGGCATATTCGCATCAGCACGGCATCGTGCACCGCGACATCAAGCCCGCGAACGTGATCATCACCAACACCGGCGCGGTGAAGGTGATGGACTTCGGCATCGCGCGCNNCTGCTCTACGAACTGCTCGCGCTGCGGCCCCCGTTCACCGGTGAGACGCCGCTCTCCGTGGTCTACCAGCACGTCCAGGACCAGGCCGTGCCGCCCTCCGAGGTCTCGGACGCGGCGCCGCCGGAGCTGGACGGGCTCGTCATGCGCTCCCTCGCCAAGGACCCGGACGACCGGTTCCAGACGGCCGAGGAGATGCGGGGTCTGGTCCAGTACGGGCTGCAGATGCTGCACGAGCAGGGCAGCCACACGGGCACCTGGAACACCGGCCCCGTCGAGATGCACGAGGGCGGCAGCACCCCGGCGATGGGCGTCGCCGGCACCGCGGCGATGGGGCACCCGGACTCCGGGACCGCGCAGATCCCGAGCCCGATGCTGCCCACACGGGGCGGCGACGACGGCGGCTTCGAGGGCGGCCACGGCGGCGGCCGGAGCGGCCGCGGCAAGATGTGGATCTTCGCCGTGCTCGCGGTGATCGCGATCGCGGTGGGCGTCACGTTCGCGCTGACGGCGAGCGACAAGAAGAACGACAAGGACACCCCGAAGACCCCGGCGACCAAGCAGTCGCAGTCCAAGGAGCCGAGCAAGAGCGCGGACGAGGAGACCTCGGACGGCTCGACGGAGCCCGAGGAGGGCACCGGCGGCGAGACGGACTACAACCCGCCGCCGAGCCGGAGCGAGGGCCCGACGAACCCGACCACGGGGCCGACGACGCCGACCGGGGACCCGACCACGCCCACGACGGACCCGACCACGCAGGAGCCGACGCAGGAGCCGACGGACCCCGCCACGGAGGAGCCCACGGAACCGACCGAGCCCACGGACGGCGGCGAGGGCGGGGACCCGGCGGGCGCCGGGGGCGGCGACGGGGCGTAAGGCCTCGGGGGCGTCAGTACGTCACGGGATGTCCCGGGGCGTCAGTACGTCACGGGATGTGCCGCGGCGGGCGATGTCACGGGATGTGCCGTGGCGCGCGACGTCACAGGATGTGCTCCAG
>NZ_LIRJ01000113.1 GCF_001419745.1 Streptomyces silaceus
GGGTAGACGGCGCGGGTGGAGTGGGGCCGGACGGCGTGAGGCCCGATGGGGTGCCGGTCGGTGGTGTGTAGGCGGCGGGCGTTCCGGTTCCGGTTCCTGGGGCGGGGCGCGCGTGGCGGGGAGACGCGCCGGACCGTGGTGCGGCCGTGAGCGGGCCGTCGGGGCCGAACCCCGTGGGTAGCGGGGCGAGTTGGTCGAAGATCTCGATGAGCTCGTCGTCCGGGCCCGGCTCGGGCAGCATCTCGGCGGCGGAGGCCAACGCCTTGCGGGCGCCTGTGGCGGTGCGGAAGCGCGTCTGGGGGTCCGGCTGGAGCAGGGTCGCGATGACCTGCCAGAGGGGCTCAGGCATGCCGCGAGGGGCCCTGGGAGTGCCGTGGTCGGCGAAGTGTTCGATCAGGGCCCTGGCATCCGGTTTGGCGCCCTCCAGGAGATACAGGGCGACCAGGCCGACGGCGAAGAGGTCGGCGGTGAAGTCCGGTTCCGCGCCCAGCATTTGCTCGGGGGCGAAATAGCCGGGCGTCCCCACGACATAGTCGGTCTCCGTCAGTCGAGGCTCGCCCTTGCGCATCGAGATGCCGAAGTCCGAGAGGCGCAGGTGCGGGCGTCCGGCGCCGGTGGCCTCCAGCAGGATGTTGGCCGGCTTGATGTCCCGGTGGACGACGCCCTCGGCGTGGACGGCGGCGAGGCCGGAGAGGAGCTGGTCGAGAAGGACGCAGGTGAAGCGGGGCGGCAGTGGGCCGTAGTCCCCGATCACGTGCGCCAGTGAGCCGCCGCCGACCAGGTCCATGGTGAACAGGACCTTGTCGTCGTCGGCGGCCCAGCTGGCGGGCGCGAGCACATGGGGATGGTCGATGCGGAGCGCCTGCTCCCGCACGAATCTCAACAAGGAGTGTGCGTCGCTCTGCTGGAGGACCTTGGCGGCCACATACCTGTGCCGTCGGTGGTCCCAGGCGCGCCAGACCGCTCCGACTCCCCCGTGGCCGACCGGGTCGACCAGTTCGTACCGGCCGGCGAAGACCTCACCCATGGTCGCGCTCCGCTCCCCTTCCGGGCCGTCGCGCGGCCCGGTCGACGGCTCAGCTCTGGTGCGCCTCGTAGTGGGCGACCGCGTCCGCGGTGCGCCCGGCGCCGTACACCCGGAGGAACTCTGCCAGCTCCGGGTGGGTGGGGGCGAGGGAGTCCGCGGCATCGATGATGTCGCCGGCCGCCGCGACGGAGCGCAGCAGCGACTGGATCTCACGCACCACGCGCTTCACGGTGGGCGCGCCCGAACTGGTCGCCGTCTGCGAGGTGTTGGTGAGGACGGAGCCGCCCTGGGACTTCTTGATCTCGTCCATGCGGTCGGTGGCCTCGGCGGCGCTCACGCTGCCGTCGGCGACCTGGCCCGCCAGTTCCTGGAGGAGCTGGACGCGCTGGACGACGGCGGGGTTGCCGATCTTGGCGCGCTGACCGCTCATCAGCTGGGAGAGCATGGGCGCGGAAAGGCCGAGGACTCCGGCGAGGCGGGCCTGGTTCAGGCCCAGATCATCGATGAGCCGACGGAAGAGCGCCCCCAGCGGCTCTCCGTACCAGTTCCGCTGGAGCTCCCGTGCTCTCGCGGTGGTGTCCTGCTGTGCGGCGTCCATTGCGTCTCCCCATCGCTTCCCCTAAGACCGCGGTTCGCTGCCGCGAACCACGTCGAGCATCTTACGGAGCGTGGTCGTGGACCGGGACCCCCAATCCTTTTGCGAGATCCGGGGGGAGACCCGGTACTCTGGTCTGCGGTGCACGCCGGGAGGTGATTCTTCCGGTCCGACGCATCGCTCACGGGGCCTTAGCTCAGTTGGTAGAGCGCTGTCTTTGCATGGCAGATGTCAGGGGTTCGACTCCCCTAGGCTCCACGTGAGAAAGCCCCTCCGACCTGCGGAAACGCGGTTTGGAGGGGCTTTTTGCGTGCTGCCGCGTGCCGCCGGGGGCGCTGACGAGCGCTGACGTGCGGTGCCGCCTGCCGACGTGCGCTGTCGTGTCAGGCCGCGGGCAGTTCCACGGTGATGCGGAGGCCGCCGGCCGGGCGCGGGGTCAGGGTGAGGGTGCCGTCGTGGGCCTGGGCGATGGTCCTGACGATGGCCAGGCCGAGGCCGGCGCCGGCGTGATCGGTGTGCACGCGTTCGGTGCCGCGCCGGAAGGGCTCGGTGAGGGTCGAGGCCAGCTCTGGGGTGAGCTTCTCGCCGGTGTTCTCGACGGTGAGCACGGCGGTCCCGGCGCGGACGCCGGTGTCGACCCACACGGTGCCCGCCGTGCCCTGTCCGGGCAGGTTGTGGATGATCGCGTTGTGCACGAGGTTCGTGGTCAGCTGGAGCAGGAGCGCGTGCGATCCGACGGTGGTGCTGATGTCGCCCCGGGTCGTGACCGTGACGCCGTGCTTCTCCGCGAGCGGGAGAAGGGTTTCGGTCGCTTCCTCGGCCAGGAGCGACAGGTCGACGCGTTCTCGGGTGAAGGCGCGCTGTTCGGCGCGGCTGAGCAGCAGCAGCGCTTCCGTCAGGTCGATCGCCCGGGTGTTCACGGCGTGGAGGCGGTCGACGAGCTCGCGGGGATCGTGGTGCGGGTCGGTGCGGGCCACGTCGAGCAGCGCCTTGGAGATCGCCAGCGGGGTACGCAGCTCGTGGGAGGCGTTGGCCGCGAATCTCCGCTGCTCGGCGACGTGTGCTTCGAGCCGCGCGAGCATCGTGTCGAAGGCGTCGCCGAGCTCGCGGAACTCGTCCTTGCGGCCCGGCAGCCGGATCCGGTGGGAGAGCGATCCGGCCGTGGCCATGCGTGTGGCGTGGGTGATGCTGGTCAGGGGGGCGAGCATGCGGCCGGCGAGGAACCAGCCGCCCACGAGGCCGAGCACGAGCAGGAACACCATGACGGTGAACGCCGCCGGGGCGAAGGTGCCCAGGAGGAGCTGGCGGTTGGGGTTCTGGTGCATCATGCGGCGGTTCCAGTCGTCCGGAACGTACTCCAGGAGGAACACCCACACGGCGCCGAGCAGCAGGATGCCGGCCAGCATGACGAACCCGGTGTAGCTGAGAGTGAGTTGGAGGCGGACGCTCAGCCCGGGGCGCCTATCCACGGTCCCCTCCCTCGTGTCCGGCCCGCGGTGGCGTGTCGATGCGGTAGCCGACGCCCGGCACGGTGGCGATGATCCACGGTTCGCCGAGGCGCTTGCGCAGGGCCGAGACGGTGATGCGTACGGCGTTGGTGAACGGGTCGGCGTTCTCGTCCCACGCGCGTTCCAGGAGCTCCTCGGCGCTGACGACGCCGCCCTCGGCGGCGACGAGGACTTCGAGTACGGCGAACTGTTTCCTGGTCAGCGCGACATAGCGGTCGTCGCGGTAGACCTCTCTGCGGAACGGGTCGAGTCGCACCCCCGCGATCTCCCGTACGGGCGGCCTGCTGTGGGCGCGTCTGCGGTCGAGCGCCCTGAGCCTGAGCGCGAGTTCCTGCAGCTCGAAGGGTTTCGTGAGGTAGTCGTCGGCGCCGAGCTCGAAGCCGGAGGCCTTGTCGTCGATGCGGTCGGCCGCCGTGAGCATGAGGATCGGCATGCCGCTGCCGGAGGCGACGACGCGCCTGGCGATCTCGTCGCCGGACGGTCCCGGGATGTCGCGGTCGAGGACGGCGATGTCGTAGGTGTTGACGCACAGGAGCTCCAGAGCGGTGTCGCCGTCCCCCGCGATGTCGGCCGCGATGGCCTCCAGGCGGAGGCCGTCGCGGATGGCCTCCGCCAGAAAGGGTTCGTCCTCGACAATCAGCACGCGCATGTCATCGAGGCTACGAGTCACCACATATCGGCGGTATATCGAAAACCGCATACGGGCCCACAACACCGCGCTGCCTTCACTGGCGGTATGACTCGAACCCCACCATCGGTACGGCCCAGTCCCGGGAACAGCCGGATGCGTCGGATCCTTGTCATCGGGCTGACAGCGGTCCTCGCGGTGATCATCGCGGTCCTCGGCCATCAGCTGCCGTGGTCCTCGCCCTCGTCGTCCTCTTCGTCCTCCTCGGCGGCATCACCTCCGAAGGCTCCTCCCGACGAGGGGCGCGGTACGCCCGGTGAGGCCGACGGCGTGGTCCCCGACGACGTCACGGTCTTCGACGACGGTGTTCCGGCGGTCGCCAAGCTCGATCCGGATCTGCTCAAGGCCCTCCGCCGGGCGGCGACGGAGGCCGCGGACGACGGAGTCGCGTTCCACGTCAACAGCGGCTGGCGCTCCCCGGAGTACCAGAACCAGCTTCTTCGCCAGGCGATCGCCAAGTACGGGTCCGCATACGAGGCCTCCCGATGGGTGGCCACCGCGCAGACGTCTCCCCACGTGTCGGGGGACGCGGTCGACATCGGGCCCTCCCCAGCGGCGGAGTGGCTGTCCCGGCACGGCGCCGAGTACGGGCTGTGCCAGATCTACGAGAACGAGGCGTGGCACTACGAGCTGCGTACCGAAGCGATCGGTGACGGCTGCCCGCGGATGTACGCCGACCCCACCCAGGACCCGAGGATGCGGCAGTGAGCAGCACTTTTCGTACGGACAGCACCGAGAGCACGGACAGCACGGGCCTTGTGGACGACGCGGACAGCGCGGGAAGCACGGGTGGCGTCGGTGCCGGATCCGTCACCTGGCGCGTGCGGCCCTGGAGGCGCGGCCTGGTGCTCACGGCGCTGGCGCTGCTGCTCGGCCTGCTCATGCTGTTCCACGCACAGGTCACGGACCGCGGAGGCCTCGGCAGCCTGGTGGAGAGCTTCCTGCCGTGGTTCGGCCTGCTCATCCCCGTGCTGCTGGCCGGGGCGCTGTGGCGCCGCTCCGCCTCCGCGCTGGTCGCGCTGCTGCTGCCGGTCGTGGTGTGGCTGAGCCTCTTCGGCGGGCTGCTCGTCGACAAGTCCCGTCCCGGCAGCGATCTCACCGTGGCCACCCACAACGTCAACGCCGACAACGCGGACCCGGCCGGCACCGCCCGTGACCTGGCCGCCTCCGGCACGGACGTGCTGGCCCTGGAGGAGATCACCCCGCAGGCGAAGCCGCTGTACGAGAAGGGGCTGGCGAAGGCCTACCCGCACCACACGGTCCTGGGCACGGTCGGGCTGTGGAGCAAGCTGCCGCTGTCGGACATCCGCAGGGTCGACATCCAGCAGGACGTCGGACCGCTGGGCGAGGCCAAGCCGGCCGACGTCACGTTGCCCGACAACCGGGCACTCCGCGCCACGGTGGCCACGGACCACGGGCCACTGGCGGTGTACGTGGTGCACCAGGGGTCCGTACGCCTGTTTCCCCAGGGCGGCTTCTGGACGGGCAGCCGGGACCGTGGTGCCCAGGCGCTCGCCAAGGCCGTCGCCGCCGAGCGGAACGAGCGGGTGGTGCTGCTGGGGGACATGAACGGCACCACGGACGACCGCGCGTTCGACGGCCTCACCTCGCAGCTGGACTCGGCCCAGGACGAGGCCGGGGACGGCTTCGGCTTCACGTGGCCGGCGAAGTTCCCGGTGGCGCGGATCGACCAGATCCTCGTCCGGGGCGTGGAGCCGAGGAGCGCGTGGACGCTGCCGGCCACCGGTAGCGATCACCTGCCGGTGGCGGCCGGGATCAGTTGGTGACCAACCGTGTTTCACGTGAAACGACGCCGTGGGGCGGGAGACCAGAAGGTCTCCCGCCCCACGGCGTC
>NZ_LIRJ01000114.1 GCF_001419745.1 Streptomyces silaceus
GCTGACCGCCGCCGCGGCGGCCACCTCGCGGCTGCGTCTCGGCACGCTCGTGACGTCGCCCAACTTCCGCCACCCGGTGACCCTCGCCAAGGAACTCATCTCGCTCGACGACATCTCCGGTGGCCGGATCACGCTCGGCATCGGCGCCGGGGGCAACGGCTTCGACGCCACGACGCTGCTCAAGGCCGACGAGGAGCCCTGGACGCCGCGCGAGCGCGCCGACCGGTTCGGCGAGTTCGTGCCGCTGCTCGACCGGCTGCTGACCGAGGACTCGGTGACGTACGAGGGGACGTTCTACTCCGCGACCGAGGCGCGTGACATCCCCGGCTGTGTGCAGCGGCCGAGGCTGCCCTTCGCCGTCGCGGCGACCGGCCCGCGCGGGCTGAGGCTGGCGGCGCGGTACGGGCAGGCCTGGGTGACCACCGGCGACCCGAAGCTCTTCGAGTCGGGCACGCCCGAGGAGTCGCGCGAGGCGATCCGCGGGCAGGTCGAGAAGCTCGGCAAGGCGTGCGCGGACATCGGCAGGGACCCGGCGGAGTTGGACAAGATCCTGTTGACCGGATTCACCCCGGACCGCAACGGTCCGCTGGAGTCCGTCGACGCCTTCGTCGACTTCGCGGGCCGGCACGCGGAGCTCGGCTTCACCGAGATCGTCCTGCACGCCCCGATCCCGGACTCCGACTTCGCCGCCGACCAGGGCGTCTTCGAGCGGATCGCGACGGAGGCGCTCGGCCGGCTCGGCTGAGGTCCGGGGCGCCCGCGGCTCAGCGGACCCGACCGCTGAGCCAGGGCGTGAGCGCGACCATCGGGATGTACTCCTTGTACGTCTCGTCGCCGGGCAGCGGCACGATCAGCCGGTAGCCGGGCGGGAAACGCCTGCCCTTGACGTACGCGAGGCCGCCGAGGACCGACCGCACGAAGGCGGGCACGGAGTCGCGCGGGACGTCGTGGCACTCGACGTTCTCGACGGTGATCAGCGCGTCGGCGCCGCCGTCGGGGTCATCGGCGGTGCCGTCGGCGGGGTAGAGCCGCACCGAGATCCGGGGCGAGCCGTCGAACTCGACGTACGCCTCGTGCGGCAGCGAGCCGTCCGGGTCCGTCGTCGCGCCGAGGCCCGCGGCGGTGCGGCGCGAGGTCTGGTCGGCGCCGATGTCGTGGGAGACCGCGATCTCCCGGTCGTACTCACGGGCGAGCGCGCGCAGGGCGGTGAGGGCTGCCTCGGTGCTGTGCAGATGCTCCATGCGACCGAGCATGCCTGGTCAGTGGGGGTGGGGAAAGCCGGCCCCGGCCGCTCGACGCGGTCAGGAGAACCGCAGATAGGCGGGCGGGACGGCGTCCGTGAGCCAGACGCCGTTGCCGCTGACGCGGAAGACGTGGCCGTCGCGGTGCATCGCGCCCGCGTCGACGGGCAGGACGACGGGCCGCCCGCGGCGGGCGCCGACGCGTGTCGCGGTCTCGCGGTCGGGCGAGAGGTGTACGGCGTGCCGGTTCATGGGGCGCAGTCCCTCGGCGCGGATCGCGGCCAGCCGGGCGGCGACGGTGCCGTGGTAGAGGTACGCCGGCGGGGTCGCCGGGGGCAGGCCGAGGTCGACGTCGACGGAGTGGCCCTGCTGGGCGCGGATCCGGCCGCCCTCGACGGCGAAGCGCCGCTTGTCGTTGGTGGCGACCACGTGGTCGAGCTCGGCGCGGGTGACGGGGAAGCGGTGCGCGGCGGCCGCGGCGAGGAGGGCGTCGATTTCCACCCAGCCGTTCTCGTCGAGGGTGAGGCCGATCCGCTCGGGCTGATGACGCAGGTGTTTCGAGAGGTACTTCGACACCTTCACGGTGCGTTGTTCATCGGGGACTTTCATGACGCCAGCGTCCCGGGGATCCGTTTTCCGCGCACTCGATTTTCGTCCACCGAGTTTTCATCCACGAAATTCGGTCCACAGGTTTGATCCACAGCCAAGTCCAGTTATCCACAGGCTGGTTGGCGATTCTGTGGACAACTCTCAAGCGATTGGCGGCATTTGGTCAACTGTTTCACTATTACGGTGAGTTGTCGTAAGTGAGTCCAATGTCCGTGTCTGTACTTCGCGTTCGGCGGCCGCCGCGATGAACGCCGCCGCGTTCCCCTCGCCAACAAGCGCCTGCACAGCCCGCATTGTGGAAGCCGGAAGCACCACGCTCTGCGGCTCCTCCGTGCGCTGCGGCGGTTCCTCCGCCTCCAGGTGCTGCCGGAGGTGACGGGTGGCGAACAGACGCATGGCGCGCGCCAGTTCGGCGTCCACCGACTGCTGCGCGAGCGGCCTGAGCCTGCGGACGAGAGATGCCGCCTCGGCCGCGTCCGCCTCCGTCGGCGGATGATTTCCGAGATAGCGCGCGAAGACGTGCTCCGTCGTGAACTCCAGGAAACGGGAAGCGATGTGCTCGACCTGTCCCCTCAACTCCCGCAAATGGCCCGAGATCGCCGACAACGGAACTCCCGCCGCGTGCAACTCCACCGCCACAGCAAGCTCTTGGGGACTCGGCACCAGGAACTCGTCCGCGCGCCCCGGCATCGGTTCGAGCACACCGAGCGCCACCGCGTCGGCCACCGCCGCGTCGTCCGAGGTGCCGCCGAACGCCGCGTCGAGCTCGGCGCGCGTGATCCGGTCGGCCTTCTCGTCCGTCCACGGACCGTCCACCTCCGCGGCCAGGCCGAGCACCCCGCCGAGCCCCCGGCCGGCGTCCCAGGCCTCCAGGAGCTCCTTGATGGAGGCCAGGGTGTACCCCCGGTCGAGCAGGTCGGCGATCTGCCGAAGCCGCGCCAGATGCGCCTCCCCGTACACATTGGACCGGCCGCGCCGCTCCGGGCGGGGGAGCAGCCCGCGGTCCTGATAGGCGCGGATCGTGCGGACCGTCGCGCCGCTGTGGTGCGCCAGGTCCTCGATGCGGTACTCCACGCTGCCCGTCCTCCGTGATGCCTCGTGCTGGGCGGTGGCCGCCCGGATCCCCGTGGTGGGTGCCGGGCGGTGGCGGCCCGGATGCCCGTGTGTACTGAGCGGCGGCCGCCGGGATGTCCCTGTCAGGCGATGGCCGCCCGGCCCACCGCGCCCGCCGCCGCCCGCGCCGCGGGCGACTGCGCCAGATACGCGACCGCCTTGCGCAGCGAGCCCTCCTGCGAGGGATGGTACGACCGCCGCAGATAGCGCGGCAGGGCCGAGCCGATCTCGCGCCAGGTGGGCAGCAGCCCCTTTCCGACCGCCTTGTTGTGCTCGGTCAGTGAGTACCGCAAGCGGCCCGCCAGTTGGGGGTCGTGGCGGATCAGATACGCCGATCCCCAGATCCACAGGTACAGCATCACGGGGGCCGTGACCGTCATGCCGGCGACCCTGCGCGCGTACCGGGGCAGGCCCTCGCCGCCGCAGTGCTGGTACATGTCGAAGGCCACCGCGCGGTGCTCGACCTCCTCCGCGCCGTGCCAGCGCAGCAGGTCGAGCATGACCTCGTCGGCCCGCGCGCGGTCGAGGCCCTCGGCGTGCAGCACCCAGTTCCCCAGCACCGCCGTGAACTGCTCGATCGCGGCGACGATCGACAGACGGAAACGCAGCCACTCCTGCGTCGGAACCGGAGCGCCCAACGGCGGCCGCTCGCCCAGGAGCCTCTCGAAGAGGAGGTCGACGTACCGGGTGAAGCCGGCGGTGTCGAGCCGCTGCGCCGCCAGGTGGTCCAGCACGTGCGCGTGCTGCACGCTGTGCGTGGCCTCCTGCCCCATGAACCCCTTGACGTCCTCCCGCAGCACCGGGTCGGTGATCAGCGGCAGGCCCTCCTTGAAGACCTTCACGAACCACCGCTCCCCCGCCGGGAGCAGCAGATGCAGGACGTTGATGACGTGGGTGGCGGTCGGCTCGTCCGGTATCCAGTGCAGCGGGGTCGCGTCCCAGTCGAACGAGACCCGGCGCGGCACGATCGCGTAGTGCTCCTCGGGAGGCGGGTCGGCCTCCTTCTCCGTACTCACAACGGCGGCTCCAATCGGGCTATCGCGCGCAGGGCCTTGGGAGTGAAGCGGGACATGAGGTGGGCGCCGCGGGCCTCGGGGGTCACCGGGACGACCGCCTGGTTCTTGACGACGGCGCGCAGGACGGCGTCGGCGACCTTCTCCGGCGGGTAGTTGCGCAGGCCGTACAGCCGGGACGACCGCTTCTGGCGGCGCTTCTCCTCGTCGGCGTCGACGCCCACGAAACGGGACGTCGCCGTGATGTTCGTGTTCACGATGCCGGGGCAGATCGCGGAGACCCCGATGCCCTGGTCCGAGAGCTCCGCGCGCAGGCACTCGCTGAGCATGAGGACTGCGGCCTTCGAGGTGCTGTAGGCGGGCAGCGCCTTGGAGGGCTGGAACGCCGCCGCCGAGGCGGTGTTGACGATGTGGCCGCCCTGGCCGCGCTCGGCCATCTGCCGGCCGAAGATCCGGCAGCCGTGGATGACGCCCCACAGATTGACGTCCAGGACCTTCTTCCAGTCCTCGGTGCTGGTCTGGAGGAAGGCGCCGGAGAGGCCGATGCCCGCGTTGTTCACCAGGACGTCCACCACGCCGTACTCCGTGGCGACCTTCTCGGCGAGCTTCTCCATGGCCTGCTCGTCGGTCACGTCGACCGTCTCGCCCCAGGCCTCGGGAGCGCCGATCAGACGGGACATCTCCGCCGTGCGGGCCGCGCTCTCCGCGTCCCGGTCGACGGCCACCACACGGGCGCCCGCCTCGGCGAACGCGAAGGCGGTGGCACGCCCGATGCCGCTGCCCGCGCCGGTGATCAGGACGAGCTGCCCGCCGAACCGGTCCGCGTGCTTCCCCGTGGCCACGGTGTCCTTGGCGGGCAGGCCGTCCTCGTTGGCCGTGACGAACTCGCCGATCCACGCGGCCAGCTGGTCGGGGCGGGTGCGGGGCACCCAGTGCTTGGCCGGCAGCGTGCGGCGCACCAACTGCGGCGCCCACAGCTCCAGTTCGTCGTAGAGCCGCTCGGAGAGGAAGATGTCTCCGGAGGGCGTGATGAGCTGCACGGGCGCGTGGGCGTACGCGTCGGCGCGGGGCCTGCGCAGACGCGCGCGGACGTTGTCCCGGTAGAGCCAGGCGCCGTGCGCGGCGTCCTGGGGCAGCGACGGCGTCGGGTAGTCGCCCGAGGGGACCTTCTCGACGCGCTCCAGGATCTTCGGCCACCGCTTGCCGAGCGGGCCGCGCCAGGCGAGCTCGGGGAGCACGGGGGTGTGCAGCATGTACACGTACCAGGACTTGGCGCCCTGGCCGAGCAGCTGGCCGACCTTGCGGGGCGTCGGCCGGGACATGCGCTTCTTGATCCAGTGCCCGAAGTGGTCGAGGGAGGGGCCGGACATGGAGGTGAAGGACGCGATGCGGCCCTCCGTCCGCTTCACCGTGACGAACTCCCAGGACTGCACCGAGCCCCAGTCGTGCCCGACCAGGTGCACCGGCCTGTCCGGGCTCACCGCGTCGGCGACGGCCAGGAAGTCGTCGGTCAGCTTCTCCAGGGTGAAGCCGCCGCGCAGCGGCCGCGGCGCGGCGGACCTGCCGTGCCCGCGCACGTCGTACAGCACGACGTGGAAGCGGTCGGCGAGGCGCTCGGCGACCTCGGTCCACACCTCCTTGGAGTCCGGGTAGCCGTGCACCAGCAGGACCGTGGGCCGGTCCGGGTCGCCCAGCTCGGCGACGCACAGCTCCACCCCGCCCGTGCGCACCCAGCGCTCGCGCGCGTCCTTCATTCCCTCGGCGACTGCACCGGTCGTCATGCGGCGGCCCTCTCCTCAGCCCAGCGCCGCACATGCGGCAGATCGTCGTCCAGCCAGAACGCGCTCTGTTCGGGGTCCTTGGAGTCGGTGACGACCAGGATCTCCTCGAACTTCGCTCCCGTACCCCGGAATCCGAGGTGCGGCTCGACCGCCCAGAGCCCCGGCTGGGGCGGGTGGTCGGAGAACTTGTAGGGGGACCACAGAGGGGACCAGCCGTCCCGGTGGCCGTGGATCGCGTCGCTCGCCAGGCCCTTCAGCGACTGCGTGCCGAACCCGAAGAGGTGCGGCGTCAGGCGGCGCTCCTTGACCCGGTCGACCTTGTGCGCGATGACGCCGAACGGATAGGCGCGGTGGCGGTTGGCGTACCCCTGGCGGACCATGAGCCGGTCCACGTCCTCGTATATCTCGCGCAGCGGACGGCGCTCGCGGACCTCGCGCAGGATCAGCTCGCGGTGCGCCTCCAGGTCGGCGAGGAGCTTGTCGTGCACGGGGTTGAGGCCGAGGCAGCCGGAGTAGCCGATGTCGGCCGTGAAGCCCTTGTAGACCGGGGCCATGTCGAGGATGAACGGCATCCCCGGCTCCAGCCTCCGGTTGGTCGGGAAGAACTGCAGGGGTATCCGGAAGTTCACGAACGCCGTGCGGTCGCCGAACCAGGCGAAGGGCAGGTGGAACCAGTCCCGCACACCCCGCTCGCGCAGCCAGTCCCGCTGCATCCGCGCGGCCTCGCGCTCCGTCACACCCGGCTTGAGCTGCGCCGCGACCGCCTCCGCGCATTCATACGCGAGGGTCTGGACTTCCCTGAACCCCCGCAGCTCCGCGGAGAGTTCGCCTGCACCTGCTGCGGTCATGCCACCGTCCGTCCCGAGTCCGGTCCTTGCCGTGTCCGGCTCATCGCCGTACGCGTCCGTAACTTGACACTGATGAATGTGACAATGCACGGCGGCTGCGTCAAGGGTTCTGCACAACACCGCGGGACAGGTCCGGAAGAACCCCCAGGGGGCGACTTCCGTATGACCCCTACGGGCCCGTAATACTCCAGAGTGAGGGCGGGGCAAGCCCGTGGTCTGACGACCGGTGTGGTCTGCGCCACTACCGTCGAAGTGTGACTGTGATCGCGACCGAAAGCCTGAGCAAGCGGTTCCCGAGGGTGACCGCGCTTGACCGGCTCTCCATGGATATCGGGCCCGGTGTGACCGGACTCGTCGGGGCCAATGGAGCCGGCAAGTCCACACTGATCAAGATCCTGCTGGGTCTGTCCCCCGCCACGGAGGGCCGCGCCGCCGTGCTCGGCCTCGACGTCGCCACCAGCGGCGGCCAGATCCGCGAGCGCGTCGGGTACATGCCCGAGCACGACTGCCTGCCGCCCGACGTCTCGGCCACCGAGTTCGTCGTCCACATGGCGCGCATGTCCGGCCTGCCGCCCACCGCGGCCCGCGAGCGCACCGCGGACACCCTGCGCCACGTCGGGCTCTACGAGGAGCGGTACCGCCCCATCGGCGGCTACTCGACCGGCATGAAGCAGCGCGTCAAGCTCGCGCAGGCCCTCGTCCACGACCCCCAGCTGGTCTTCCTGGACGAGCCGACGAACGGCCTCGACCCGGTCGGACGCGACGAGATGCTCGGCCTGATCCGCCGCGTCCACACCGACTTCGGCATCTCGGTCCTGGTCACCTCGCACCTCCTGGGCGAGCTGGAGCGCACCTGCGACCACGTCGTCGTCATCGACGGCGGCAAGCTGCTGCGGTCCAGCTCCACCACCGACTTCACCCAGACCACCACGACGCTGGCCGTCGAGGTCACCGACACCGACGAACACCCCGACGGCACCCGCGCGCTGCGGGACGCACTGCGGGGGCGCGGGATCGGCACCGAGACCGGCGGCGAACTGCCCGGCGCCGGACACACCATCCTGCTCACCGCCGACGGCGAGGAGACGTACGACCTCGTGCGCGACCTCGTCGCCGACCTCGGCCTCGGCCTGGTGCGGATGGAGCAGCGCAGGCACCACATCGCCGAGGTCTTCAAGGACCAGGACGAGGCACGCAAGGAGCCCGTCACCGCCGCGCAGAAGGGAGGCGGGACGCGATGAGCACCGAGTCCACCCGGATCCACAACATCGGGTACCGCGACTACGACGGCCCCCGCCTCGGCCGTGCCTACGCCCGCCGCTCGCTCTTCTCCCAGAGCCTGCGCGGCGCCTACGGCCTCGGGCGCTCGGCCAAGTCCAAGGTCCTGCCCATGATCCTCTTCGCGGTGATGTGCGTGCCCGCGGCGATCATGGTGGCGGTCGCCGTGGCCACGAAGGCGAACGACCTCCCGCTCGACTACACGCGCTACGCCATCGTCATGCAGGCCGTCATCAGCCTCTTCCTGGCCTCCCAGGCACCGCAGACCGTCTCACGCGACCTGCGCTTCAAGACCGTGCCGCTCTACTTCTCGCGCCCCATCGAGCGCGGTGACTACGTCCTGGCGAAGTTCGCCGCCCTGACCTCGGCCCTCTTCGTGCTGACCGCCGCGCCGCTCCTCGTCCTCTACGTGGGGGCGCTGCTCGCCAAGCTCGACTTCGCCGACCAGACCAAGGGGCTGGGACAGGGCCTGGTCTCCGTGGCGCTCCTCTCGCTCCTCTTCTCCGGGATCGCGCTCGTCATCTCGGCGATCACGCCCCGCCGCGGCTTCGGCATCGCCGCCGTCATCGCCGTCCTGACCATCACCTACGGAGCGGTGTCCACGGTCCAGGCGATCGCCTACGAACAGGGCAGCACCGGCGCCATCGCCTGGCTCGGACTCTTCTCGCCGATCACGCTCATCGACGGCGTGCAGACCGCCTTCCTCGGCGCGACCTCCGCCTTCCCCGGAGGGGAAGGCCCCTCGGCCGGCGTCGGCGTCGTCTACGTACTCGTCGTCCTCGGCCTCATCGCCGGCTGCTACGGAGCCATGATGCGCCGCTACCGGAAGGTCGGGCTGTGACCACCATCAACATCGACCACACCTCCCGCTGGTTCGGGAACGTGGTGGCCGTCAACGACATCACCATGAACATCTCCCCGGGCGTCACGGGCCTCCTCGGTCCGAACGGCGCCGGGAAGTCCACGCTCATCAACATGATGGGCGGCTTCCTCGCCCCCTCCACGGGCAGCGTCACGCTCGACGGCAGGCCGATCTGGCGCAACGAGAAGATCTACAAGGACATCGGCATCGTCCCCGAGCGCGAGGCGATGTACGACTTCCTCACGGGCCGCGAATTCGTCGTCGCCAACGCCGAGTTGCACGGCCTGGACAAGCGGGCCGCCCAGAAGGCGCTCGCCACGGTCGAGATGGAGTACGCGCAGGACCGCAAGATCTCCACGTACTCCAAGGGCATGCGCCAGCGCGTGAAGATGGCCTCCGCCCTGGTCCACGACCCCTCGGTGCTGCTGCTCGACGAGCCGTTCAACGGCATGGACCCGCGCCAGCGCATGCAGCTGATGGACCTCCTCAGGACCATGGGCGACCAGGGCCGCACGGTCCTGTTCTCCTCGCACATCCTCGAAGAGGTCGAGCAGCTGGCCTCGCACATCGAGGTGATCGTCGCCGGACGGCACGCGGCCAGCGGCGACTTCCGCAGGATCCGCCGGCTGATGACCGACCGGCCCCACCGCTATCTGATCCGTTCCAGCGACGACCGCGCCCTGGCCGCCGCGCTCATCGCCGACCCGTCCACGGCCGGCATCGAGGTCGACCTCAAGGAGGGCGCGCTGCGGATCCAGGCCGTCGACTTCGGCCGGTTCACGGCGCTGCTGCCCAGGGTCGCCCGTGACCACGGCATCCGGCTCCTGACGGTCTCGCCCTCGGACGAGTCCCTCGAGTCGGTCTTCTCCTACCTCGTCGCGGCCTGAAGGGAGCCACCGTGTACGACCCCACTGTCGCCCGGCTCACCTACCGGGCCCTGCTCGGCCGCCGCCGGGCACTGATCCTCTTCGCCCTGCCCCTCCTGCTGATCGTCATCGCCGGGGCGGTCCGCGCCTTCAGCGGCGCCGACGACCAGGTGGCCGTCGACGTCCTGGGCGGCTTCGCCCTCGCCACCATGGTGCCGATCATCGGCGTCATCGCGGGCACCGGCGCGATCGGCCCGGAGATCGACGACGGCTCCGTCGTCTACCTCCTGTCCAAGCCGGTCAAGCGGCCCACGATCATCGTCACCAAGCTGACCGTCGCCATTGCCGTGACCATGGCGTTCTCCGCGATCCCCACCTTCATCGCGGGCATGATCCTGAACGGCAACGGCCAGCAGATCGCCGTCGCCTACACCATCGCGGCGCTGGTCGCCTCCATCACCTACGCCGCGATCTTCCTGCTCCTGGGCACGATCACCCGGCACGCCGTGGTCTTCGGCCTCGTCTACGCCCTGGTCTGGGAGGCCCTCTTCGGTTCCCTGGTCGCCGGGGCGCGCACGCTCAGCGTGCAGCAGTGGTCCCTCGCCGTGGCCCAGAAGGTCGGCGACGGCGAGCTGATCACCTCGGACGTGGGCCTGCCGTTCGCGACGGTCCTGCTGGCCGCGGTGACGGTGCTCGCCACCTGGTACGCGGGCCAGAAGCTGCGGTCGCTGACGCTGGCCGGCGAGGAGTAGCCCCTGACCGCCCCGCGTCCGTCTTGACGGCGCCTTGACCCTCCCATCAGCACACTGGTGGGAGGGTGCGCCAGTGGGCGTGCTGTTTCCGAGGAGGTGCCGCGATGGCATCAAAGGAGGACTGGGACGACGTCGTCCTGGACGAGGACTTCGTACGGTCCGCGCAGGCGGAGGAGCCGTCCGCGCGGGCGCGCATGCTGACCGAGCGGTGGCGGCGGAGCGGGGCGCCGGATCCGCAGCCGTGGCGTTCCGACGAGCCGCCCGCGGGGTGGTTCTTCAGCCGGTCGCGGCGGCGGAAGCGGCGGCGCACGTAGGGCTGTCGTCCGCGCGGGCGTCCCTCTGCCGCGGATTAATTCGGTGGCGGTGAACTGCCGCGCCGGGCAGAGTGGTTGATGTCAGCGCGACGGCCGGATCCACGGCCGCGCCCACCTACCGGGAGAGGAGCCGACGTGTCCATCAGTAGTCCGTCGAGTTCCCGGCGGGGCAGCCCGTGGCAGGCTCCGGAGTAGTTACTCACTCCGTCGAGCCCGCCATGGGGGAGTGCCCGGGGCGGCCGCTTCGAGCGCGCAGAAACCCACTTCTGCGCGGGCCGCCCACCCGGAGGATTGGCCGAGTGGTAAGGCAGCGGCTTGCTAAGCCGTCGTCAGGGCTGACGCCCTGCGCGCGTTCGATCCGCGCATCCTCCGCGAGACGTTGCACGGGGCCGGAGCGGTTTTCCGGCGCCCGGCACCTTGTGCACCGTCGATCACCGGCTTCGCCGAGTCCGTCCTCAATCGCCGGTCCGGCTCAATCAGCGGACAGGCTCAATCGCCGGTCCGGCTCAATTGCCGGGGGCTCAATCACCGGACGGGCTCAACTGGCCCACGCTCAGCAGCCGTTCCAGTACCACCGCGATGCCGTCCGTCTCGTTGGACGTCGTCACCTCGTCGGCCACTGCCTTCAGTTCCTCGTGGGCGTTGGCCATGGCTACGCCGTGGGCCGCCCAGCCGAACATCGGGATGTCGTTGGGCATGTCGCCGAAGGCGATCGTGTCCGCCGCCTTCGCGCCCAGGCGGCGGGCCGCCAGGGAGAGGCCCGTGGCCTTGGAGAGGCCCAGCGGCAGCAGCTCGACGATGCCCTCGCCCGCCATGGTCACGCCCACCAGATCGCCGGCCACACGCCGCGCCACGTCGGCCAGCGCGTCGTCGCTGAGGCCGGGGTGCTGGACGTACACCTTGTTCAGCGGGGCGGCCCACAGGTCGGCGATGTCCGTGAAGGGGATGACCGGGAGCGGGCCCTCCTGGACCGCGTACCCGGGTCCGACCAGGACCTCGCCGTCGATGCCGTCACGGCTCGCGGCCAGCGCCAGCGGGCCGATCTCCGCCTCGATCTTGGCGAGCGCCAGACCCGCCAGCTGCCGGTCGAGCGTCACGGAGGTCAGCAGGCGGTGCTCCCCCGCGTGGTAGACCTGCGCGCCCTGCCCGCACACCGCTATGCCCTCGTAGCCGAGGTCGTCGAGGATGTGGCGGGTCCAGGGCACCGCACGGCCGGTGACGACGATGTGCGCCGCGCCCGCCGCGGTGGCCGCGGTGAGCGCTTCGCGCGTGCGTTCCGAAACCGTGTCGTCGGGGCGCAGCAGCGTCCCGTCGAGGTCGGTCGCGACCAGCTTGTACGGGAAGGAGGGCGTGACCGGAGCAGGGTGGCTCACTTGGCGATGGGCTCCAAAATCTCTCGTCCCCCGAGGTACGGACGCAGCACCTCGGGCACCACCACGGAGCCGTCGGCCTGCTGGTGATTCTCCAGGATGGCCACGATCGTGCGCGGAACGGCGCACAGCGTGCCGTTCAGCGTCGCGAGCGGCTGGACCTTCTTGCCCTCGCGCATGCGCACGGAGAGGCGGCGGGCCTGGAAGCCGTCGCAGTTCGAGGCCGAGGTCAGCTCGCGGTACTTGCCCTGGGTGGGGATCCACGCCTCGCAGTCGTACTTGCGCGAGGCCGAGGCGCCGAGGTCACCGGTGGCGACGTCGATCACCTGGAAGGGCAGGCCGAGGCCCGTCAGCCACTGCTTCTCCCACTCCAGGAGGCGCTTGTGCTCGTTCTCCGCGTCGGCCGGGTCGACGTACGAGAACATCTCGACCTTGTCGAACTGGTGGACGCGGAAGATGCCGCGGGTGTCCTTGCCGTACGTGCCCGCCTCGCGGCGGAAGCAGGGCGAGAAGCCGGCGTACCGCAGGGGCAGCTTGTCGGCGTCGATGATCTCGTCCATGTGGTACCCGGCGAGGGCCACCTCGGAGGTGCCGACCAGGTAGTAGTCGTCCTTCTCCAGGTGGTACACGTTGTCCGCGGCCTGGCCGAGGAAGCCCGTGCCCTCCATGGCGCGCGGGCGGACCAGCGCGGGGGTGAGCATCGGCGTGAAGCCGGCCTCGGTGGCCTGCGCGATCGCCGCGTTCACCAGGGCGAGCTCCAGGAGGGCGCCCACACCGGTGAGGTAGTAGAAGCGCGAGCCGGAGACCTTCGCGCCGCGCTCGACGTCGATGGCGCCGAGCGCCTCGCCGAGCTCCAGGTGGTCCTTCGGCTCGAAGCCCTCGGCCGCGAAGTCGCGCGGGGTGCCGACGCGATCGAGGACGACGAAGTCCTCCTCGCCGCCGACCGGGACGTCCTCGTGGACGATGTTCCCCAGCTGGAGCAGGAGACGCTTGGTCTCCTCGTCCGCCTCGTCCTGCGCGGCGTCGGCGGCCTTGACCGCGGCGGAGAGCTCGCCCGCCTTCTTCAGGAGCTCCTGCTTCTCCTCGGGCGCGGCCTTGGGGATCAGCTTGCCGAGCGCCTTCTGCTCGGAACGGAGCTCGTCGAAGCGGAGGCCGGACGACCTGCGCCGCTCGTCGGCGGAGAGCAGGGCGTCGACGAGCGCGACGTCCTCTCCACGGGCGCGCTGGGAGGCGCGAACACGGTCGGGGTCCTCACGGAGCAGGCGAAGGTCAATCACCCCTCAAGGCTACCGTCGCGCGGTTCCGGCCCACGACTCGATATTCCATTGTGTACGTTATGCCCGGTTTGCCGGAATGGGAATTCATGGATTCGATCACGCCGGATCAAGGCCGAATCAAGATCAGGACGGCCGGAAAACTCCGGCCGGACCCGCTCCGGCGTCGGGTCAATAAAGCGGACACCATTCCCCGAAATGGGGCAGAGTGCGTCCGGCCTCTTGACTCGAACTCCTTGTGGGGGACGGGACTTGGGGTCGTTGTCCACTGCGGTTGTCCACAGGAATGGAAGCCTCCGGAGAGTTATCCACAGGGTGTGCGAAAGATCTGTGGACTTCGGAAGGAGGTGTTCCGAAAGCCGCATGCGTGACGAAGCTTTCCCTTCTCAAACCATCCCCACCCCCACTTTCGAGTGGAAATGGTTCGCTCCAAAGAGTTGATCAAGGGAAAAGGGTGGACGAGGGGTGGCGTGCGAGGCTGTGCACGGACTTGGGCTCTGTAGGCCGATTTGTCGACCATGTAGCGCTTCGTTGTCGACTTGTCCCCAGGTCGAGATCCACCTCTGTGGATAACTTCTGTGGACAACGTAAATCTGCAGGTAGGACAGGAGCGCCGGAGCGGTGGGCGCGAGCCGTGCTGGCTAGAAACGGCCGTCCTGGCAGCGCGTCAGCCAGTCCGACGCCGCCACGAACTCGGCGTCCGTCGTGCCGGGCCGGAGCGGACCGACGTCCTCCGGGGTCATCCCGGCCCGCGGATACGAGCCGAGGAAGCGCACCTGCGGGCAGATCCGCTTGAGCCCCATCAGGGCCTCGCCGACGCGGCGGTCCGTGATGTGGCCCTCGGCGTCCACGGAGAAGCAGTAGTTGCCGATGCCCTTGCCCGTCGGGCGCGACTCGATCCGCATGAGGTTGACGCCGCGCGCGGCGAATTCCTGCAGCAGTTCGAGCAGGGCGCCGGGGTGGTCGTCGCCCAGCCAGATGACGACGGATGTCTTGTCCGCGCCCGTCGGCGCGGCGGGCCGGGCAGGGCGGCCGACCAGCACGAAGCGGGTCTCGGCGTTCGCCGCGTCGTGGATGTCGCGGACCAGCGGCTCCAGGCCATACGTCGCCGCGGCGAACTCGCCCGCGAAGGCCGCGTCGAAGCGGCCCTCCTGGACCAGACGGGCGCCGTCCGCGTTCGAGGCCGCCGACTCCCACACGGCGTCGGGCAGGTGCTCGGCCATCCAGTTGCGGACCTGCGGCTGGGCCACCGGGTGGCCCGTCACCGTCTTGACGTCCTTGAGCTTCGTGCCGGGGCGCACGAGCAGCGCGAAGGTGATCGGCAGGACGACCTCGCGGTAGATCATCAGAGGGTCGCCCTTGGCGAGCTCGTCGACCGTGGTGGTGACGCCGCCCTCGACCGAGTTCTCGATCGGCACCAGCGCGGCCGCCGCCTCCCCGCTGCGGACCGCGTCCAGCGCGGCCGGCACGGACACCATGGGCACGAGCTCCCGGGTGGCCGCCTCGGGCAGCGTGCGGAGAGCGGCCTCGGTGAAGGTGCCTACGGGGCCCAGGTACGTATAGCGCGTCGCCGACATACCGTCACCCTAATGGGCCTGACGTGGCGCGGCTCACGTGTCTCACCAAGCGATCCCCGCCCCACATGTCCTCCGGCGGACCCGGCCCTCCCCTCCCGGAGAGAGCCCGGAGCGGGCCCCGGAGAGAGCCCCGGAGAGAGCCCCGGGGCCTACGCCTCCAGCAGCCGCTGCCCCACGTACTCGCCCTTCGCCGCCCCGCCCGGCACCGCGAAGAGGCCGCTCGCCTCGTGACGGATGAACTCCGAGAGGGCGTCGCCCCGGTCGAGCTTGCGCTGCACGGGGACGAAGCCGCGCAGCGGGTCGGCCTGCCAGCAGATGAAGAGCAGCCCCGCGTCGGGCTCGCCCCGCCCGTCGAAGCCGTCGTGGTACGAGAACGGCCGGCGCAGCATCGCGGCGCCGCCGTTCTGGTCGGGCCGGGTGATGCGGGCGTGCGCGTTGAGGGCGATGACGACCTTGCCGTCCGGGCCCGTCGCGTCGAGCTTCGGCTCGGTCGTCTCCGTGCCGCCGGTCAGCGGCGAGCCGTCCGACTTGTGCCGGCCGATCACCGCCTCCTGCGCCTTCAGACCGAGCTTCTCCCAGTCGTCGAGGAGCATCCGGATACGGCGTACGACGGCGTAGGAACCGCCCGCCATCCAGGCGGGATCGCCGTCGGCGGGCACGAAGATCCGCTTCTGGAAGTCCTTCTCCGACGGCTTCGGATTGTTCGTGCCGTCGACCTGGCCCATCAGATTGCGGGTCGTCATCGGCCGCTCGGTGGCGCCCGGCGACCGGTTGAAGCCGTTCATCTGCCAGCGGACCTTCGCCGTGCCCGCCGCCTCCTTCTGGACCGCGCGCAGCGCGTGGAAGGCGACGAGCGCGTCGTTCGCGCCGATCTGCACCCACAGATCGCCGTTGCTGCGCGCCTTGTCGAGATGGTCCGAGGAGAAGTCGGGCAGCGGTTCGAGGGCGGCGGGGCGCTGCTTCTCCAGGCCCGTACGGGAGAAGAAGGAGGCGCCGAAGCCGAAGGTGACCGAGAGGGAGGACGGACCCGCGTCCCGCGCGACCGCGGTGTCGTCGCCGTCCACCGGTTCCCCCGCCATCAGCCGCTCGGCCGCCGCCGACCAGCGGCGCAGCAGGGCCGCCGCCTCCTTGCGGCCCGCGCCCCCGGCCAGGTCGAAGGCGATCAGATGGCCGTGGGCCTGGCCGGGCGTGGTGATGCCGGACTGATGTTTCCCGTGAAACATCACCGCGTCCGCGCCGATGGTCGTCAGGACCGTCGCGTCGCCGGAGGAGCCGCCCGACGAGGAGGGAGCCGCGGCGTACCCGACAGCGCCGCCCGCCGCGCCGAGCGCGAGGCCGGTCGCGCCGGCGGTGCCGAGCAGCCGCCGCCTGGAAATGCCGTTGTCCGCCATGGTGGTTCCGTTCAGCCGATCTGCGCGTTCTTGTTCACGGTGACCTGGTCGATGTCCGAGGTGCGCACGGTCACCGCGATCTTCCAGTTGCCCGCCATCGGGATCTGGACGCCGCTCGCGCTCCAGTGTCCGGTGGAGATGTGGTCGGGGGCGACGGGCAGCGGGCCGACGTCCTTCGACTTGAGGGTGAACGACACCTTCACCTCGGGGACGTCGAAGGCGCTGCCGTTGGGCCGCTTCACATAGAGGTGCAGGTCGTTGCTGCCGGTGCGGCCCGGGTCGAGGTCCAGCTGCACGGTGCCCTTGCCGTCCTGGCCGCCCGTGTCGAAGGGCACCTGCAGGGTGAGCGGGCCCGAGCGCTGCGCGGCCGCTGCGGCGGTGGCCTTGGCGGCCTCCTCCTCGGTGCGGCCCGGTTCGGTGGTCGTCAGGACCGTCGTGACGGCGAGCAGGACGACGGCGACGCCGGCCTCGATGAGCACGGAGCGGCGCAGGCCCGAGCGGTGCGGGTCGGCGTCGCGGATGCGCTTCTCGCGGGCGGTGTCCATGGCGGCCCGCTGGCGGGCGAGCTGCGCGGAGCGCTTGGGGTCCCCGTCCCCGGCGCCGACCGGGACCGTGACGGGCGTCTTCTGCGTCTTCTTGGTGGCCTGAACGGCCGACTGCTTCGAGGACTGCTTCGAGGGCTGCTTGGCGGACTGCTTCGTGGCGGCGGGCTGCTTCGTGGTGGCGCCCTGCTTCGTGGCGGCGGACGCCGACTGCTTGACGGAGCCGCCCGACGCCCGCTTCTCCGCCCGCTGTTCGACGACCTGCGCGGCCGCCGCCTCCGGTGCGAGCCCGCCCGCCTCGGCGGTGATCCGGCCGGTCCAGCGGCGCGAGATCGACGCGACGCCCACCATGACGACGACCAGGCCGATCTTGACGAGGAGCAGCTGCCCGTACGACGTGTCGGTGAGCGCGGACCACGAACCGACCTGCCGCCACGACTGGTAGATCCCGGTCGCGACGAGCACGACGACGCTGGTGAACGCGGTGCGCGAGAACCGCCGCACGGCCGACGCGTCCACCGACGGCGTGCGGAACAGCGCGACGAGCAGCGCCGCGAGCCCGCCGAGCCAGGCGGCGACGGCCAGCAGGTGCAGCACGTCGACGGGCATCGCGATGCCCGCCTGGAGGCCGGCCGACGCGTGCTCGGCCATCGCCCAGGTCGCCGCGATGCCGGTGGCGACGACGGTGCCGCCGATGGCGAGCCCGAAGGTGAGGTCCTTCTTCTCCTTGGGGTCCTCGCGCTTCTCGTACGCCCCGAAGAGCACCGCGATGAACAGCGCGGCGGCGGCGAGCAGCAGCAGCCGGGAGACCAGCGCCGCGCCCGTCTTGGTGTTGAGCACATCGCCGAGCGCGCCCATGTCGAAGACGTCGGCGAGCTTTCCGGAGCCGGTGTAGGGGGCGCGCAGGAGCAGCAGGGCGAGCGTCGCGGCGGTCAGCGTGACCCAGCCGTAGGTGACGAGCCGCTGCACGGGCCGGGCGCCCGCGCCGCGCGGCCAGCAGCCGAGCACGAACGCGGCGCCGCCGACGACGATGACGAACCCGGCGTAGGACAGATAGCGCGCGATGTCGTAGAGCACGCCGACCAGGCCGCCGCCGGCCTCCTGGTCGGGCAGCGCGACCTTGGTGTCCGAGGGCGCGCCGATGGAGAACGTGAAGGCGCCGGCGACGGGGTGGCTGTCGGCGGAGACGACCTGGTAGGCGACGGTGAAGGTGCCGTCGGGCAGCCCCGGGCGCAGCTTCACGCCGTACGTGTTGGCGCCCAGGTCGGTGGTCTTGCCGGTGTCGGCGCGCTTGCCGGACGGATCGAGCACCCGCACGGAGCCGTCCGCCATGGCGACCTTCTCGGAGAAGGTGAGCTTCACCTGGGCGGGGGCCTTGTCGACCACCGCTCCCTGCTTGGGGTCGCTGCCGGTCAGCGCGGCGTGCGCGGACGTCGGCGCGGCACCGGCGAGGAAGGCGGCGGTCGCGGCGAGGAGCACCAGGAGCAGCCGCCAGACGCGGGGGGCGACGCCGGTCCGGGGAGCGACTCTGGAGCGGGAAGCGGTGGTCTGCATCAACGGTCCGTCCCTCAGTGCGAGTTGTGTGACGTGTCGTGCTGCGCGGGCTTGTACGTCGCTTCCTTGACCGGCACCTCGACCGTGATCGGGTCCGACTTCTGGAAGCGGAGCGTCAGGGAGACCTTCTCGCCCTGCTTCGGCTTGCGCTTGAGCTTCTCGAGCATCAGGTGGTTGCCGCCGCTGGCGAAGTCGAGGTGGCCGTTCGCGGGCACGTCGAAGGACTTCTCCTCCTTCATCACGCCGCCCTTGGTGCTGTGCAGCGTGACGGAGCCCGCTATGTCGCTGGTGGCGGAGGTCAGCTTGTCGGCGCCGCCCTTGTTCGTGAGCGTGAAGAAGCCGGCCGCCATGTCGTCCATGGTGGGCTGGGGGATGTAGGCCCCGCTGACCTTCAGCTCGGGCTTGGCGTCCTTGTCGCCGGAGCCCGCGTCGTCGCCGCAGCCCGCGAGGGTGAGTGCGGCGGTCAGGGCCAGGGCGCCGCCGGTGAGAGCCCGGCGGCGGGTGGTGGTGCGGTGGTTCACGGAGTCTGTCCCTTGAGGAGCTTGGGGAGGTCCTTGGTGTAGTCGTCGGCGGTGGCGCTCTCGCCGTACAGGACGTATCCCGCGTCGTTCTTCGGTGAAAAGGCGATGACCTGCGTGCCGTGCATCGAGACGATCTTGCCGTTCTTGTCCTTCTTGGACGGCTCGATGCTGATGCCGAGCTGGCGGGCGCCGGCCTGGATCGTGGAGAAGTCGCCGGTGAGGCCGGTGAAGTCCGCGTCCACGCCCTTGAGCCACTTGCCGAGCTCGGCCGAGGTGTCGCGCTTGGGGTCGGTCGTCACGAAGACGACCTTGAGCTTGTCCTGGTCCGCCTTGGGCAGGGCCTTCTTGGCGACCGCGATGTTGTTCATCGTCAGCGGGCAGACGTCCGGGCAGTGCGTGTAGCCGAAGTAGATCAGCGTCGGCTTGCCCTTGGTCTCCTCGCGCAGGTCGTACTTCTTGCCGTGCGTGTCGGTCAGGACGAGGTTCGGCTTCTCGAACGGCTTGTCCAGGACCGTGGCGGCCTTGCCCGAGTCGGTCTCGGTGGAGACGTCGGCGACGGGCTTCTTGTTGTCGTCACCGCTGCCGCAGGCGGTCAGGGTGAGGGCGGCCGTGGCCAGCAGAGCGGCGGCGGCGAGCTTCTTGGTGGTCTTCGTGCGCATACGAAAATGTCCCAGATGTGAGGTGCCGGGGTGCGCCGGGGGCGTGCGTACGCCGTGTCGGCGCACCCCGAATACGGCCTGCGCCGACGGTTCAGCCGGCGGTGCGACGACGGCCCGCGAGCACGCCGAACGCGACGCCCGCGGCGCCGACGACGATGCCGACGATCCCGAGGACGCGAGCTGTGGTGTCACTGCTGTCCGAGTCGGCGGACGCGCTCTCGGACGAGGAGCCCTTGGCGTCCGACTTCGCGGCGTCGGCCGAGCCGCCGCCGTGGTGGTCGTCGGACGCGGCGGTCAGCTCCAGGGCGGGCGCGGGGTGCTCCGGCTCCTCCTGGCCCTTCCGCTGCGGCTCGATCCAGCGGACGACTTCCTTGTTGTCGTACGTCTGGACGGCCTTGAAGACCAGCTGGTCGGCGTCCTCGGGCAGCTGGCCCATGGAGACCGGGAACTTCTGGAAGGTGCCGGGCTCGATGCCCTTGCCGTCGGCGGTCCAGGTGACCTTGGAGACCGCCTCGTCGATCTTCTTGCCGTGCATGTCCAGCGGCTTGTCGAGCTTGGTCTTGGTGACCTTCGCCTTCCAGCCGGGGACGGGCTCCGTCATCACGGAGGCGAGGGGGTGGTCGGTCGGGAAGGAGACCTCGAGCTTGGTGGTCGAGGCGTCGTCCATCTCGTTCGGCACCTTGAAGTTCACGACCGCGTAGCCGCCCTTGGCGGCCTCGCCCTCCGGCGAGACGCTGACGTGCGCGAAGGCGGGCGCGGACAGGACGAGGACGGCGGACGCGGCGACGGTGCCGACGGCGGCGATGCGGGTCTTGGCGTTCATGGGGACACTCCACTCTCAGCGGTGGTGATCAGTACGAAGGGGAGGCGCGCGGGCCGAGCGGGCACGCGCGCGTGCGTGCCGACGCCACCCCTCCGTGCTGTGTGCGGAGTGCGGTGCGTCAGGCAGCCAGTTCGACGTCGTGGGCGGCGGCGGGCGGGCCGCGCCTGATCACCGAGTCCTCGAGCGCGACGGTGCGCGGCTTCGGCGGGACGAGCAGGAAGGTGCGCGGGCCGCGCGGTCCGGCCGTCTCGGGCGCGCCGGGCAGGCCCGCCCGCAGGGCGCGTACGAGCGTCAGGGCCGAGCGCAGGGAACGTACGAGCGCGCCTTCGGCGACGCCGTGCGCCCCCTGGGCGAGCCGGACGAGCCGCAGCAGCGCGAGGTCGCCGCGGCGCAGCAGCCAGCCGGCCGCGAGGGCCGCGAGGACGTGCGCGAGCAGCATGGGCAGCGACGGCACCAGCGACATGACGCCCGTGCCGCCCATGGATCCCATCGACCCCATGGATCCCATGGAGGTCATCGAGTCCACCGCGGAGTCCGCGGCAGCGGCGGCGGACTGGCCGTGGTGGTGCGCGGCGGCCCGGCCCGCGCCGTCCGGGGAGAGCCCCGCCGTACTGAGGATGCGCCGGGCCTGCGCCGGGCTGATCGTGGCGGTGCCCGCCCCGCAGACCAGGCGCGCGGCCCGCTCGACGAGGGAGGGCTCACCGCTCGGCACGGCCGTCGCGCCGTGCTGGCCGAGGCCGAACAGGGCGTGCAGACCGAGCTGGCCCGCGGCGAGGAGTCCGGCGATGCCGGGCAGCGAACGCACCCGCCCGGCGAGCGGCACGGCGACCGCGAGGATGAGCAGGAAGCCCGCGCCGAGCGTCCACAGGGGGACGGCGACGCAGGAGGCGAGCACATGGCCCCCGGCGGACAGCACGACACAGACCGCGGCGAACATCGCGGCCCTGAACAGCCGGAGGTCGACTCCGACGCGCGTCGAGTGCTGGTGGGGGGCAGTCATGGCCGGGCCATCATCGCACTGGACTTACCCGGCGCATACGGCAGGTCCGGAAGGTCCCGTTCCAGCCGATGGATGCCGCTGTGGGCCGCCGCGGGCGGTCCGTGCGCGCCCGCGTTCTACACCGAGTGGCGGGTGCCGCGCTTCCGCCGTATGGGCGGCATCACGTCAACTGCGCGATTGTCGGCCGCCGCTCGCGGCAATACGTATCGGTATGTCGAGCCGCAGCCAGGAGGCTGAGCATGAGCATCTGGTGGTCTCTCCATTTGCGGCGCGAGGCTGCGAGTGTGCCGCTCGCCCGCCGCTTGCTGATCGGCACGATGGAGACCGCGGGCGTTGACCCGGAAGTCTCCTACGACCTGTCGGTCGCCCTCAGCGAAGCCTGCGCCAACGCCGTCGAGCACGGCGGGCGCGCCCCCGGCGGAGCGCCGGGCGGATATCGGGTGACGGCCTATCTGGACGGCGAGAAGTGCCGCATCGAGGTGGCCGACTCGGGCCCCGGCTTCCCCGGGGCGTCGCGCGGGTGTACGACGCCCCGGCCGGCCGCCGCCGAGACGGACGAGCACGGCCGGGGCCTCTGGCTGATCAGGGAACTCGCCGACCACGTCCACCTCGGCAACAAGCCGGGGCCGGGCGGCGCGGTGATCAGCTTCGACAAGATCCTCAAGTGGCGCGAGGACGCTCCGCTGATGACGGCGTGAGGCCGGGCGGACCTGCTGCCGGCTGCTCCCTGCCTTCTGCCCCTCGGGGGCCTTCTGCCTTCTGCCCGCTCAGTCTTCCCTGGTCAGAGCGATGACCGGGATCGTGCGCGGGGCCTTGGCGCGGAACTCCGCGAAGTTCGGGTCCCGTTCGACCTGGCGGCGCCACAGCTCGTCGTGCTCGGCCGGGTCGACGGGCGCGGCGTGGGCCGCGTACCGCTCCGTGCCGACCTCGACGACGACCGAGGGGTCCCGGGCGAGGTTGTGGAACCAGCCGGGCGCCTTCGGCGAGCCGCCGTTCGAGGCGAACACGATCAGGCGGTCCCCGTCCGGACGGGCATCCGGCAGATAGACCGCCGGAGTCGTCCGCGGCAGCCCGCTCCTGGCGCCCCGCGTGGTCAGCAGAAGCAGGGAGACGCCCTCGAAGTTCCCGCCGACCCGCCCGCCGTTCGCGCGGAACTCCTCGATGACGCGGCGGTTGAAGGGGTTGGCGTTGTTGATCCCGTCGTCGGTGATCGGGGGGTCGCCGGTCACGCCGTCGCCGGTCACGTCGTCCGTCGTCATGCCGCGGCCTCCGTCCCCGCCGCCGCGCCGATCGCCGAGAGGCGGGCGAACTGCTCGTCCGAGAGGACCACGTCGCGCGCCCCCACGTTCTCCTCCAGATGCGCGATCGACGACGTGCCCGGGATGGGCAGCAGCGTCGGCGAGCGGCGCAGGAGCCAGGCCAGGGCCGTCTGGGCCGGGGTCGCGCCGACCTCGGCGGCCACCTCGGCGACCGCCCCGCCCGGAGCGGCGTGCGCGCCCATCGCCACGGGGAAGAACGGCAGGAAGGCGATGCCCTGTTCGGCGGCGAAGTCGACGACGGCCTCGTGCTGCCGGTCGGCGAGGTTGTAGAGGTTCTGCACGCTCGCGATCGGCACGATCTCCCGCGCCTCGCGCAGCTGCTCCACCGACACCTCCGACAGGCCGATGTGCCGCACCTTGCCCTCGTCGCGCAGCTGCTTGAGCGCGCCGATCTGGTCGGCGAGGGGGAAGTGCGGGTCGATGCGGTGCAGTTGGAGCAGGTCGATCCGGTCCACGCGCAGGCGGCGCAGGCTCAGCTCGGCCTGCTGGCGCAGATACGCGGGGTGCCCCAGCGGCACCCACTCCAGCGGCGAGGGCCGGGCGACACCCACCTTCGTGGCGACGACGACCTGGTCGGCGTACGGATGAAGGGCCTCGGCGATCAGCTCCTCGCCGCCGCCCAGCGCGTACGAGTCGGCGGTGTCGATCAGGTCGACGCCGAGCTCGACGGCGCGGCGCAGCAGCGCGGTGGCCGCGGCGCGGTCGGCGGGCGGTCTCCAGATGTGCCCCGGGCCCGGATCGATGCCGGGTTCGGGTGGCGCCGTCAGCCGCATGGCGCCGTAGCCGATCCTGCCGACCGGCAGGTCGCCGCCGATCGCGAAGGCCTCCCCGGCCCGCGTCCGCGTGCGGTCCCGCGTGGTGCTGTCGCTCATGATCGGCCCCTCCCCTTGCTGACTGGTACCCGCCGTCAACGATCAAGGGGGCGGCCTTATTTCCCCTAAGGGCGCGGTCCTACTTCCTCTGCGGAGGCAGTTCCCCTGCGGAAGCATTTCCCCCCGCGGAGGCACTCCCCCCGCGGAGGCATTTCCCCTACGGAGGTTCCCCCGCGGCAGCAAGGAGATCACCGCCCCCTGAGAGCGGATCCGTGGAGCCCGCCGGCTCAGGCGCCTTCCTCCCCCGGCGGCAGCGCCCGCATCAGCGCCTCGACCGCCGCCCCGTACGCGTGCTCCGCCGGTGTCGAGTACCCGACGACCAGACCGTCCGCCGCCGGCATCGTCGCCCGCGGATGGCGGAACGCGGCGAGGCCGTCCAGCGCGATCCCCTGCCAGGCCGCGGCCTTGACCGCGGACGCCTCCGTGCCGGGCGGCAGCCGCAGCACCGCGTGCAGCCCGGCCGCGATGCCGGTGGCCGTGATGTGCGGGGCGCGTGCGGCCAGGGCGGCGACGAGCTGGTCGCGGCGGTGGCGGTAGCGCTGCCGCATCCGGCGGATGTGCCGGTCGTAGTGCCCCGAGGCGATGAACTCCGCGAGCGTGAGCTGGTCCAGGACGCTCGCCCACGCCTCGCGCTCCCCCTTGGCGGCGAGCACGCCGTCCACGAGCTGTTCGGGCAGCACCAGCCACCCGAGCCGTACCGCGGGGGACAGGCTCTTGCTGACCGAGCCGAGGTAGACGACCCGTTCGGGGTCCAGGCCCTGCACCGCGCCGACGGGCTCGCGGTCGTAGCGGAACTCGCCGTCGTAGTCGTCCTCCAGGACCAGGCCGTCGCGCGCGCGGGCCCAGTCGACGACGGCCGTGCGCCGGGACGGGTGCAGCGGGCCACCGGTGGGGAACTGGTGTGCGGGCGTGAGCAGCACCCCGCGTACCCGCTGACCTTCGGTCAACTCCGCGACGCGCGCGCCCTGTTCGTCCAGGCCTAGCGGTACGGTCCGCACCCCCGCGCTCTCCAGGATCCGGTGGTGGAAGCCGAGTCCGTACGACTCCACGGCGAACGGGCCGCGCAGCACCGCGCCGCCCGCCCCGTCCGAGCCCCCGAACAGCAGCCGCAGCCCGTGCGCGAAGCCGGAGCACACCACGATCCGCTCGGGGTCCACGCGCACCCCGCGGGCCCGCGTCAGATAGTCGGTGAGCGCCCGGCGCAGC
>NZ_LIRJ01000115.1 GCF_001419745.1 Streptomyces silaceus
GGTCACGGTCGAGGCGCGCGGCGACGGGCGCGTACGGAGGTACGGGCTCGCGGTCGCCGACGCGGCGTCCGCGCCCGCTCCCGCGACCCCCATCGCGCCGCACGCCCCCGACCCGGCGACCGGCACCCTCGTCCGGGTCGTGGCGGCCCGCAGCGGGCGGGCGGTGCTCCAGGCGACCCGGTCGCTGCCCCGCGCCGAACTGGTGCGGTTCGTGCCGCGCGGCGACGGCATCACCGCGCACGGGCGGCTCGTCGCGGGGGCCGCCCCCGGCACGGCCCACGCCGTACGGCGGCGGGACGGCCTCGTCGTACCGGCCGAAGTCGTCTGGCGGGGCACGGCGTTCGCGCTGCGGGTGCCGCTCGCCGCGATGGCCGGGGCGGATCCGGGGCAGTGGGTGTGGGACTTCCGGATCGGCCCGCTCCCCCTCGGCCGGTGGCTGTCCGACGTGCGCGACCCGTCCGCCGCCTACCCCACCCCCTTTCGCGTCTTCGCGCTGCCGGACGGCGCGATCGTCCGCGCCCACGCCCACTTCACGGCGTCCGGCGCCTTCGCGGTGACCTGCGGGGACATCACCGACGACCTGGACACCGTCCCCCGGGAGCTCGCGGAGGAGACCTCATGAAGATCACGTTTCTGCTCGGCTGGGGCGACGAGATGGGCGGCACCGAGCTCGCCACGTACACCCAGGCACAGCACCTGGCCGAGCGCCCCGGCATCGAGGTCGAGGTCGTCTCCGTCTTCCGGACCCGCGCCGAGCCGTTCTTCCCCGAGGCGCGGGGGCTGCCCGTGCGGCATCTCGTGGACCGTACGGTCACGCCCGAACGTCCGCTGCGCGAGACGGAGTTGGACGACGCCGCGTGCCGTACGCTCGCCGCGCTGCCCAGCGAGCTGATCAGGCCCGCCTGGGAGGACGCCTTCGACCGGCTCTCCGACGTCGAGCTGACCGCCGCGCTCGGCACGCTCGACACCGACGTCCTGGTCACCACCACGCCCGCGCTGCTCGCCGCCGCCGTGGCGCTGGTGCCCGCGCGGGTCGTCACCGTCCACCAGGAGCACCGCCCCACCCAGCGGCGCGGCCCCTCCGGCGAGCCGCTGCTGCTGCACGCGCCGCGCCTGGACGCCCTGGTCACGCTCACCGAGCGCACGCGCGACTGGATCGCGGAGTCCCTCGGCCCGACCGCCCCCGAGCTCGCCGTCGTCCCGAACGCCGTGCCCGACGGCTTCCGGCCGCGCGCCGACGGCGAGAGCAAGGTCATCGTGATGGCGGCGCGGCTGACCGGCGAGAAGCGCGTCGACCACGCCGTCCGGGCCTTCGCGCAGGTGGCGGACGCGCACCCCGACTGGACGCTGCGGGTCTTCGGCGGCGGGCACCGCGAGCGGCATCTGCGGCGCCTGGTCGACGGGCTCGGCCTGCACGACCGGGTCGAACTGCTCGGCCCCTGCCAGGACATGGCGTCCGAGTGGGCCAAGGCCGGCCTGAGCCTGATGACCGCGGGCCACAACGAGGCGTTCCCGCTGGTGCTCCTGGAGGCGCTCGCGGCCGGGGTGCCGGTCGTCGCGTACGACGTGCTGACCGGGCCCGCCGAGATCGTCCGGCACCGGGTCGACGGGCTGCTCGTGCCGCCGGGCGAGATCGACGAACTCGCTTACGCGATGGACGAGTTGATGGGGAGCGACGAGATGCGGCGGCGGTTCGCTCGCGCCGCGCGCGAGGGCGTCTACGCCCGGTTCTCCTCGGCGGACGTCACCGCGCGCTGGGAGGAGCTGTACACGCGGCTCGTCGCGGGCCGCGACCGGCCGGAGCGGCTGCGCGGGCGCGCGGACCGGGTGGCGCTCGGCGTCGCGTCCGGCGGCAGCGGCTTCCGGCCCACGGCGCCGCACACCTTCGACGCCGCGGCGGCCGCCGACGAGCGGGCCCGCGAGGACGAGATCATCGCCGCCGACAGCACGGGCCGCGTCATCCGGTCGGTGGGCCGCCTGGCCGAGCGCCGCGACGACCTCCTGGCGCCGCGCATGGCGGAGCTGAACCTCGAACTGGCCGCGTCCGCCCTTGAGTCGCAGGACGTCCCGTACTGTCTCGTGCGCACCGCCGACGGCACGGCCCGCACCCTCGCCGTGGACGCCGACGAGCGCCACCGGGCGCTCAAGGCCCTGGCCGGGGCGCTGCGCGGGCAGCCCGTCTACGCCGAGCTGGTCCATCCGCGCGACGCGGCGCCCGGGACGGTCCTGGCCGAACGCCTGGACGCGATCGGCGAGTTGGCGGGCGTCAAGCTGTTCCGGCCGGTGACCACGTCCACGCTGTCACTGCGGCACGGCGCGGGGCAGGCCTGCACGGTGGCGTTCTGGCCGCGGGCGGCGAACGGCTCCTTCCGCGCGCCGTTCGGCTCGACGCTGGCGGGCGCGGAGCTGCCCTCGCTGACGCCCACGGCGACGCTGCGGGTGGCGGGCCGCACGTATCCGACGCTCGACGTGTTCACCGAACTGCTCGTCAAGGACGTCGACTTCCCCGTCGACGCCGTCTACACCTGGGTCGACGACAGCGACCCCGCGTGGCGGGCGGCGCGCGACGCGGCGCTCGGCTCCGACGCGCCGTCGGCCGACACGGGCGCCGTGCGCTTCCGCAACCGCGACGAGCTGCGCTTCAGCCTGCGCTCCCTGGCGATGTACGCGCCGTGGATCCGGCACGTGTACCTCGTCACGGCGGGCCAGCGACCCGCCTGGCTCGACCGGGACCACCCGGGCCTGACGGTGGTCGACCACCGCGAGCTGTTCGCCGACCCCGACGCGTGCCTGCCGACGTTCAACTCGCACGCCATCGAGTCCCAGCTGCACCGCATCGAGGGCCTGTCGGAGCACTTCCTCTACTTCAACGACGACATGTTCCTGGGCCGCCCCACCAACCCGGACACGTTCTTCCTCAGCAACGGCCTCCCCCGCTTCTTCTGGTCCTCGGCGTCCGTGCCCGCGCTGCCGGTCGCCGAGGACGACGAGGGCTATCTCGCGGCGGCGAAGAACAACCGGGAGCTGCTGCGCGGCGCGTTCGGCAGGACGACGACGCACAGCTTCTTCCACGTGCCCTACGCGCTGCGCCGCAGCGTCCTCGCGGAGATCGCCGAGCGCTTCCCCGAGGAGTGGACGGCCACGTCCCGCAGCCGCTTCCGCTCCACCACCGACCTGGCGCTCGTCTCCTCGCTGCACCAGCACTACGCCTACCTCACCGGCCGGGCGGTGCCCGGCGGCATCACGTACGACTTCGTGGACATCGGCGACCGCGCCGACCACGCGCGCCTGGGCCGGCTGCTGCAGAGCCGCGACAAGACGGCGTTCTGCATCGGCGAGTCCCCCGGCGGCGGCATGTCGGACGAGGAGACGGCCCTGGCCATCCGCGCGTTCCTGACGGCGTACTTCCCGGTGCGCTCGCCGTACGAGACGCGCCCGAACGGCTAGCCGGGCACGCCCATGCGCTGGGTGCCGAGCACGGACAGGAGGCGCAGGGACTCCTCCGACGGGGAGCCGGGGGCCGCGGTGTAGAGGAAGACCCGCTGGTCGTGGTCGGCGATGTCCAGCACGTCGCAGGTGACGGAGACCGGGCCGACAAGGGGGTGGGCGAAGGTCTTGCAGGCGGTGGGGCGGGAGACCACGTCGTGGTCGGCCCAGAGCCCGGCGAACTCCTCGCTGCCGGCGAGGAGTTCCTCGACCAGGGACGTCACCTCGGGGTCGTCGGGGTAGCGGGCCGCGGTGGCGCGCAGGTGCCGGGCCGCGGTCCGGGCGAACTCCGCCGCGTCCGAGACGCCGTACAGCCGCCGCCCGTCCCGGTGCGGGCCGAGGAAGGCGCGCCGGATCATGTTGCGGTCCCGGCGCGGCAGGGCGGAGAAGTCCTCCATCAGGGCGGCGGCCAGGTCGTTCCAGGCGATGACCTCGTACGTCGCCGAGATCACGATCGCCGCGGCCTCGGGGAGGCGCTGGATCAGGTCGACGATGCTCTGCCGGACCTCCCGCGAGGGTCCGGGCGGCGGGCCGGGCGGGGTGCCGGCGAGGTGGTGGAGGTGGTCGCGCTCGGCGTCCGACAGGCGCAGCGCGCGGGCGAGCTGGGCCAGCACCTCGCGGGAGGGGTGCGGGGCGCGGGCCTGTTCGAGCCGGGTGTAGTACTCGGCCGAGATGAACGCGAGCTGCGCCACCTCCTCGCGGCGCAGCCCCGGGGTGCGCCGGCGCGTCCCCGCGGGCAGTCCCACGTCGGCGGGGGCGATGCGTTCGCGCCGGCTGCGCAGGAAGCCGCCGAGCTCTCGTCGTGCACGTTGATCCACGGCCCCATTGTGCGCGGGGGCGACGGCGCCCAGCCAGGTACTGCCGGTGCCTGGATGAGCGCGGCGGCCGGGCACAGGCTCGACGGCATGAACGACACACAGACCCCGTCCGTCTCCCCCTCCCCCTCCGGCCTGCTCGCCGGCAAGGTCGCCTTCATCACCGGTGCCGGCCGCGGCATCGGCGCCGCCGCGGCGCGGCTGTTCGCCCGGGAGGGCGCGCGGGTGGTGCTCGCGGCCCGTACGGAGCCCCAGCTGAAGGCGGTGGCCGAGGAGATCCGGGCGGCCGGCGGCACCGCGGACCACGTGGTGTGCGACCTGGCCGACGGGGCGGGCGTCCGGGCCGCCGTGGACCGGGCCGTCGAGCGGTTCGGGCGGCTCGACGTGGCCTTCAACAACGGCGCGAGCCCCCAGCCGCCCGGCCCGATGGACACGCTGTCGGAGGACGACTTCGACGCCGTCGCCGCCGTGAACCTGAAGGGCTCGTGGCGGGCGATGACCGCGGAGATCGCCGCGATCCGCGCCACCGCCGGGCGCGGGGCGATCGTCAACACCTCCAGCGTCGGCAGCCTGATGGCCAACCCGGAGCTGCCCGTGTACGCCGCGACGAAGAGCGCGCTGAACAGCCTGACCGCGTCGGCCGCCGCCACCTACGGCCCCGAGGGCATCCGCGTGAACGCCGTCGCGCCCGGCACCACGCTCACCGAGATGCTGCACGAGTGGGACGAGCGCTCCCCCGGAACCATCGACCACCTCAACTCCCTGACCCCGCTGGGCCGCGCGGCCGACCCGGAGGAGATCGCGCAGGCCGCCGCGTGGCTGCTCAGCGACCGCGCCTCGTACGTGACCGGCACGGTCCTGCGCGTCGACGGCGGCATGCGCGCCTGACCCGCCCCGGGCACGCCCGCCCGACCGGCCCTAGGAGGGGCGGTCCCCGTCCAGGAAGAGCCGCCGTACGACGCGTTCGGCGGCCCTCCCGTCGTCGTAGGGGCAGAAGCGCGACCGGAACGCCGTCCGCAGCTCGGTCGTCCCGGCCGTGTCCCAGCCCCCGCCGCGGAACAGCTCGGCGAGCTCGTCCTCGGTGGTGGCCATGGCGCCGGGGGTCTCGCCGGGGCGGCCGGAGAGCAGGTCGAAGTAGGTGCCGCGGGCGAGGCGGTAGGCCTGCCAGTCGGGGGCGTAGGTCACGATCGGCCGGTCCAGACACGCGTAGTCGAACATGAGGGAGGAGTAGTCGGTGACGAGCGCGTCGGCGGCCAGGCACAGGTCCTCCACGCGCGCGTGCCCGGTGACGTCGACGAGCTGCGGATGGCCGTCGAGCCCCGCGTCGGCGCCGTAGAAGTAGTGGGCGCGCACCAGCACCACGTAGGAGGGGCCGAGGCGCTCGGCGAAGCGGGCGAGGTCGAGGCGGGGCAGGAAGCCCTTCTGGTAGTCGCGGTGGGTCGGCGCGTACAGGAGCACGGTCCGCCCGTCGTCGACGCCCAGCTGGGCGCGGACGCGGGCCACGTCCTCGGCGTCGGCGGTGAAGTACACGTCGTTGCGCGGATAGCCCGCCTCCAGGGCCTGGTAGGCGACGGAGGGGTAGACGCGCTCCCAGATCTCCGTGGAGTGCGGGTTGGAGGAGAGGCTGAAGTCCCACTGGTCGGTGTGGTCGAGGACCTTCTGGAAGCTGATGCCGTGCGTTCCCGCGGGATAGCGGCGCTGGTCGAGGCCCATCTTCTTCAGCGGTGTGCCGTGGTGGGTCTGGAGGTAGACCTGGCCGGGGCGCTTGGTGAACCCGCCGGGGAAGCTGGAGTTGTTGACGAGGTACGTGGCGGTGGCCATCGCCTGCCAGTAGCGCCGCGAGCCCTCGATGACGTAGTCGACGCCCTGCGGGACCTTGTGCCGGTTGCGGCTGGAGACCACCCACACGCCCCGTACGTGCGGGGCGAGTTCGCGGGCCTTGGCGTGGATCGCGGCGGGGTTGCAGGAGACGCCGCGGTTCCAGTAGGCGCCGTAGACCGCGAGGTGCGGGTCGAGGGCGCGGTGCAGGTCGGTGCGGTAGACGGCGCGCATGGCGCGGGCGCGCAGCTTCTTCTTCTGCCGGGTGAGCTCCCGGGTGACGCGCAGCCGCCGGTTCTCGGCCTTGCGCAGCCCTTCGTAGGCGGCGTAGGAGGCGGCGGCGAGCGCCTTGTGCTCGGGGGTGCGGGGTTCGGTGCCGGCGGGCGCGTGGGCGCGGTGGACGCGGGCCGCCTCGCGGAAGAAGTCGCGCCGGTCGGCCTCGCGGATCCGGCCGGGGTCCTCCAGGACGGCGAGCAGATGGGCGGCCGCGTGCGGCAGGAGGCGGGCGCGCTCGGCGGGTTCGGCGGCGGCGAGCAGTTCCTCGTACCGCTCGGCGAGGGCGAAGTGGCGGCGGCCCGGCGTCGTGGCGAAGCTGCCGCCGCGCCGCTCGCGCCAGCGCACGCACGGCCGGTCCAGGACGGCGAGCCGCTCGCCGGCCCGCAGGACCGCCGTGTGGACGGGCACCACGTCCTCGTACGGGCCGTCGGTGAAGGAGAGGCGCTGCGCATGCCAGAAGTCGCGGCGGACGACGCGGTTCCAGGCGGCGGGGGTGACGGCGAGGGGGTCGCCCGCGAGGTCGTCGCCGCCGGGGCGGACGGTCTCCCACCAGTCGACGCGGTCGTGGGCGCAGAGCAGGACGTCCGGTTCGCCCGCGGCCGTGAGGGCGGCGTCGATGGCCGCGAGGGCGCCCGGCAGGAGCAGGTCGTCGCCGTCGAGGAAGAGGAGGTGCTCGCCGGTGGCGCGGTCGGCGCCGATGTTGCGGGCGGGGCCGGGACCCGCCTGGGCGGGGACGCGGACGACTTGCGCGCGCGGATCGCGCTCCGCATACTCCGCGGCGATCGCGGCGCAGGCGTCGGGCGACGCGTCGTCGACGACGATCAGTTCGAGGTCGGCGAAGGACTGGGTGAGCACCGAGTCCAGGCAGTCCCGCAGGTAGCCCTGGACGCGATGAGCGGGGACGACAACCGAGAAGCGCGACATGGACACCGAAGGTAGTCACCCGGACACCGCCTGTCGAAGACCCCTCGTCACTCGTTGGGGTGGTCGAGGGCAAAGAAGTTGACGATCGGGAGCCGGGAACGGGCAAAGGGGATGAATATGCCCGTATTCCCACGAAAGGCCGGTCGCCGTGCAGCCCCGTCTCAGCGTCGTCGTGCCCATCTACAACGTCGAGGAGTTCCTGGAGGAGTGCCTGGAGTCGATCGCCGGGCAGACCCTGGCCGGACCGGGCCTGCCGGGCGGCCCCGGGACACGCGGCGGCCTGGAGTGCATCCTCGTCGACGACGGCTCCACGGACGCCAGCCCCCGCATCGCCCGTGAGTTCGCCGCCCGGGACCCCCGCTTCGTCTACGTCCGCCAGCGCAACGCGGGGCTGAGCGCCGCCCGCAACACCGGAGTGCGCAAGGCGTCCCCCACCGCCGAGTTCCTCACCTTCGTCGACAGCGACGACGTCGTGCCGCACGACGCGTACGAGCGCATGATCGCGAGCCTGGACGCCTCCGGCTCCGACTTCGTGAGCGGCAACGTCTGGCGGCTCAACGAACGCGGCCGCTCCCAGGCCTGGCAGTACCAGTGGCTGACCGAGCCGCGCACCCGCACCCACATCGGCCGCGACCTCGACCTGCTCTCCGACCGCGTGGCCTGGAACAAGGTGTTCCGGCGCGCCTTCTGGGACCGGCACCGCTTCACCTTCCCCGAGGGCAAGCTCTACGAGGACACCCCCGTGATGATCCCGGCGCACTTCCTCGCCGGGTCCGTGGACGTCCTGAGCGACCACGTCTACTACTGGCGCGTCCGCGAGGGCTCCATCACCCGGCGGCGCACCGACGTCAAGGGCGTGCGCGACCGGATCGCGGCGTGCGCGCACGTCAGCGCCTTCCTCGCCGAGCACGCGCCGGCGATGAAGAAGACGTACGACGTGTCCTGCCTGCGCGACGACTTCGTCTACTTCCTGGAGGGGCTGCCGATGGGCGGCCCCGAGTACCGCGCCGCGTTCATGACGGACACGGCGGCCTTCCTGCGCCGCGCCGACCCGGCCGTCGTCGCCGGACTCCCCGTCGACCTGCGCGTGAAGTGGCAGCTCGTGCGCGAGGCGCGCCTCGCCGAACTGATCGAGCTGCTCGCCTTCGAGCGGGCCAACGGCACGGCGTTCCAGGTGCGCGGCACCGTCCGCCGCAGCGTCTCCTACCCCGGCGTCGGCCGCGTCCCGGAGAAGCTCGCGCGCATCGGACGGCGCGAACTGCCCGTCGTGGCACGGGTGAGCGAGGCGCGCTGGGAGCCCGACGGCACGCTGCGGATCAGCGGATACGCGTACGTACGCAACCTGGAGGCGACCCGCCCCGGCCACTCGGTCAAGACGGCACTGCTCAAGTCGGCGCACTCCCGCGGGAAGTTCCGGCACGTGCCGACGCGGACGGTCGCCGCGCCGCAGGCCACCGAGCACTCCCGGCAGCGCCTGCACTGCTACGACCTGTCCGGCTTCGAGATGACCGTCGACCCCGAGCAGCTGAAGACCGGCGGCCGCTGGCAGCCGGGGAACTGGCTGTTCGGCGTGTTCGTCGCCGGCCACGGCACCGTGCGGCGCGCGGCCGTGCGCGCCGTGGAGGGCGCGTCCGCGCAGACCCTGGTGCGCGAACTCGGCGACGGGCTGCGCCTCGTCCTCGGCTTCAGCAAGGGACGCCTGGTCCTGCGGATCCAGAAGTACGCGGCGCGCGTGGACGCCCACCGGCGCGACGGCGACGACGTGGTCCTGAGCGGCACCCTGCCGGGCCACCCTCGCCCCACGGCCCTGCGCCTGACCCACAAGCACACGAAGACCGACGTCGACTGCCCGGTGACGCTCACCGGCGACCGCTTCGAGGTCCGCGTCGCACTGCGTGACGTGGAGGCGGTGGCACCCACCCCGCACCGGGCACCCAAGGAGGTCGAGCCGCCGCACGGCGACCGCTGGCAGGCCAACCTCGTGCTGCCCGACGGCAGACTGACCTCGCTGGCCGCCACGCTCGACCTGCCGCCGGGCCGGTACGCCTCACGGGCGGGCCGCGAGCTGTGCGCCACCGCCAACGAACACGGCCAGCTGGTCGTCGAGTTGACCCGCCAGCCGGTCGCCGATCACGTCGCGTGGGCCGCCGACGGCACGCTGACCGTGGCGGGCACGGCGGCCGCGGCGAGCTGGACCGACCCCGAGCTGGTGCTGCGGCACAGCGGCCGCGACGAGGAGCTGACGGCCCCCCTCCTGCGGGACGGCGACCGCTTCCGCGCGGTGGTCGCGCCGGGCGGCGGGGTGCTGCGGGAGGGCCGGTGGTACGCGTTCCTGCGCGAGGCGGGGGCGTCCGGCATCGGGACGCCCCGCGCGGCGGACGGCATGCCCGTGCGGCTGCTGGCCTCCGTGTTCGGCGCGCTGCCGCTGCGACAGACCGTCCAGGGGCGGGAGTTCACCGTCGACCGGCGCTTCGGCGACCGGCTCCTGATCGAGTCCGGCTCGGTGCTCGCGCGCTCCGAGCGCGGCGCGTACCGGCGGCACAAGCTGCGCACCGTCCACTATCCGAGCCGCCGCGAACTGCCGCTGACCGACGCCGTCCTCTACTTCGACGGGGACTCGCCGCGCGCCGTCCACGAGGAGCTGGTGCGGCGCGGCACCGACGTCGCGCACCTGTGGGTCACCCACGACCAGCAGACCCGGGTGCCCGCGGGCGCGCAGGGCGTGGAGGAGCACAGCGCCGCCTGGTACGAGGCGCTGGCCCGCTGCCGCCGCATCGTCACCGCGGGCCATCTGCCGGAGTTCTTCGAGCGCCGCGCGGGCCAGACCGTCGTCCAGACCTGGCACGGCGCCCCGCTCAAGCGCATCGGCACCGACCTCACCGACACCCTCTACGCCGACCACGGCCACCTCGACGCGCTGCCGCGGCTGGCCCGCCAGTGGGACGTCCTGGTCTCGCCCAACCGTTTCTCCACCCCGCACCTGGGCCGCGCGCTCGCCTACGACGGCGAGGTCCTGGAAGCCGGCTCGCCCCGCAACGACGTGCTGTTCGCCGACGACCGCCGCAAGGTCGCCGAGCGGGTCCGCCGCGAGCTCGGCATCGCACCCGACAAGCGGATCGTGCTGTACGCGCCGACGTTCCGGGACCATCTCGCGTACTCCCCGGGCAGATTCCGCTACGAGCCCGCGCTCGACTTCCGCGCGGCCGAGTCCGTGCTCGGCGACGACCACGTCCTGCTGGTGCGCAAGCACCCGCTGACCTCGGGCCGGCTGCCGGGCGCCCGCGCGCCCTTCGTGCGCGACGTGTCCTCCCACCCCCGCACGGCCGAACTCCTCCTGGTCGCCGACGTGTTGGTGACGGACTACTCCTCCCTGATGTTCGACTTCGCGCACACCGGGCGCCCGATGCTCTTCCACGCCTACGACCTGGAGCACTACCGCGACACGGTGCGCGGCTTCTACCTCGACTTCGAGACCCGCGCCCCGGGACCGCTGCTCGCCTCCACCGGCGAGGTCGTCGAGGCGCTGCGCGACCTGGACGCCATCGCGGCCCGGCACGCCGAGGCGTACGCGGCGTTCCGCGAGGCCTACTGCGACCTCGACGACGGCCGGGCCGCGGCCCGGGTCGC
>NZ_LIRJ01000116.1:0-37095 GCF_001419745.1 Streptomyces silaceus
CCCTAGCCCCGCAGCCCCAGAGCCCCGCAGAAGGGCAGAGAAACTCCCCCTGCGGCATCAGGAGGCCCCTCACCCATGTCGTCATCCTCGCGCCTCGGTCTCCTCAAGGAACGGGACTTCGGGCTGCTCTTCGCCGCCACCGCGCTCGGCCAGCTGGGCGACCGCATCATCTTTCTGGCACTACCCCTGGTCGCCATCGCCGCTCTGCATGTCGACGAGTTCCAGGTCGGGCTCCTGGCCGCGATGACCACCGGCGGCTCGCTCCTGGTCGGGCTGCCGGCGGGCGCCTGGGTGGATCGCATGCGGAAGCGGCCGGTCATGGTCTTCGCGGATCTTGCCCGTGCTCTGCTCCTGTTGGCGATACCGCTGGCCTGGTGGGCGGACCGTCTCACCATCTGGTGGCTCTACGTGGCGGCCTTGGTCCACGGCGTACTGACCGTCTTCTTCGACGTCGCCTACGCCAGCTACCTGCCGCACCTGGTGGGACGCGGCTATCTCGTGGAGGGGAACGCGAAACTCTCGGCGATACGTTCGGTCACCAGCATCGGCGGGCCGGCTGCCGCCGGTCCGTTGGTCGGGCTGGTCGGAGCCCCCGCGACACTCCTCGCGAGTTCGTGCGGCATGGCCCTGTCGGGGCTGCTCGCCCTCTCGATCCGCAGGCACGAGCCGAAGCCGAAGCGGGAGCCGAGAGAGCGTCCTCAGCTGGGGCAAGAGATCAAGGAAGGACTCCTGTTCGTCCTCCGGCATCCCGTCCTGCGAGGAATCATGCTGGCAGACGCGATCTTCGGCCTGTCCCTGGCGACGTACCAAGCCATGCTGCTGGTCTTCCTGGAACGGGAGGCAGGTCTCCAGCCCTTCGGCATCGGACTCCTTCTCTCAGGGATGGGCTGCGGCGCCTTGCTCGGCGCGCTGCTGACGACCACGGTTTCGCGGCGGATCGGACAGGGCCGGGTCATCTGGATCGCGTCCCTCGCCACCTGCCCGCTCACTGCCCTGATGCCCTTGGCAACGCCGGGATGGAGCGTGTACGTGGCCGCCATCGGGCTGTCGGCGCTGTCCTTGGGAGGAGTCATCCGGGTGGTGGCTCAGTCGAGCTTCCAGCAGGCGCTCACGCCGGATCGGCTCCTGGGCCGGATGAGCGCCACCGCGCGGTTCGTCTCCTGGGCTGGGATCCCGCTCGGAGGACTCCTGGGCGGGGCCTTGGGGTCCACGCTCGGAGCGACCGCCACTCTGTGGATCGGCGCGGCGGGGATGACGTCGAGCGTCATCCCCAATCTCTTCTCGCCGCTGCGGACTTCGACGAGCGGCCTCGGTCTCGGCCTCGGCCTCGGCGGAAGCGCGTCGGGCCGTGGCGGAGAGCCCTCGAATCACCACCCCGACGGGGTCGACTCGATACAGCCGTAGCTCTACGTCCGCAGCCCTACGGTCCTTTGCTCTCAGCCCTCAGCTCTCACCCCTCGCGCAGGACCCGGAAGACATCTGGTTCAGCCGGATCCCGATCGACGATCTGGATGGGTGGAGAAGCCCACTGCCAGACGCCGATGCCCGGTATGCGGGAGAACTGGATCTGCCCACGGGTGCCTTCGACGGACACCTGCGGCCAGGCCCCGGCGATGCCCGCCCACGTCGTTCCGTGGGATCGCAGGACGTCGGCGAGGACGGTGATCGTGTCGTAGCCCTCGAAGGCGACGAACGAGGGTGTCTGGGAGAGCCGTTCCTGGAGGGCGTTCTCGACACGTGTGCCGAGAACGGTGAGGTGCCGGGGCAGGTAACGCAGGAACGGGACGCCCGCGCCGTCAGCGCCCAGCAGCGTCGCCCACTCGGCGAACTCCGGCTGCCCTGCCGGAGCACCCATCAGAATCTCGGCGAGGCGCGGATCACGGCGGACGGACCGGACGAGCGGCACCGCAGGCTCCGGGTGGCCGACCAGAAGAAGCAGGGCGGTCGTACGCGCTTCGGCAAGGGCTGCGCACGCGGCCTCGGGAGTGAGCGCGCTCATGTCGAGTTCGGTGACCGTGACGCCGTGCGGGGTGAGGTGGTCCCGCAGGATGCGGGTTCCCGATGCCCAGTAGACGCTCGGCTGGGCCGCTACGGCGATGCGGGTGTGGCCTGCTTCGAGAAGGAAGTCCGCGTAGAGCCGCCAGCCGCGCGACTGCGGCGGGGCCAGGCGCGCGACCCAGTCGGTCGACTGCTCGGTGAGCGCGTCGAGTACCGCCGACGAGCAAAGGAACGGCAGGTTCAGGGCATCGGCCCGAGCGGCAGCGGCGCGGGCGACGACGCTGTGGTACTCCCCCGCAAGGGCGGCCACGCCCAGGCCGGCGAATTCGTCGACGGCCGCGACGGCCTTCTCCGGGTCGGCTGCGGTGTCCCGGATCACCAGTTCAAGGGGCCTGCCATTGATCCCGCCGGTGTCATTGACGTCGTGAACGGCCAGTTCGAGTCCGGCGAGGAGGTGCCGGCCCGCCTCGGTCCAGCCGGGTCGGGTCAGCGGCAGGAGAGCACCGATGCGGACGGACGCCCCGTCAGCCGACCGTGCTCCAGGGGACGGTGGTGTCGTCTTCATGCGGTGGCGTCTCCCCTGTGACGAGTCGGCTGCGGTGTGCCCGAGGCCCTCGGCGGCAGGGTCCGATGCTCGTACCCGTTCATCTCGTCCCGCCGCGGCGGACACCCCTGAGTGATCACGCCGGACATTGCATCCATCGCTGTCAGCGGATGGCAACCGATTATCTGACGCCATGTTGCCTGTCTCGCGGGTGCCTGCCGTCCGCTGCGCGCGGCGGGGACTACGGGCGCGGGATCGGGTCTGTCGCGCGCAGCCGATCCAGTTCGCTTCCGATCTCCTCCCGGACTGCGTCGTGCTGCGGTCCCAGCCTGAACCGCTCGTCGCTCCACCGCTCCCCCGGGTACAGCCACACGGGCTTGCCGACCAACGCGGCCGGCTCCCACTCGAACCGCGGCCAGACGTGCGCATGCAAGAACGGGTCCGTGTTCCCCAGAATCTCCAGGTTGACCCGCCGGAAGTCCGGATCCAGGCGGCGGCAGGCCCGCTCGACCGCCTCCCCGAGGAGATCCATGTCGGTCAGGAACGCCAGCCGCTTCGCCTTCAGCAGATCGGACAACCGCTGCACACCCGAGTCGTCCGCAAGGAGAACCGAATACCCCGGCAAGAACTGCACATCGCCGATCACCGCGAACCCCGACGCGAGACGCCGCATCACGGTCGGATTCCCACCGCGCAGCGCGGCTCCGATGCGGTCCGTCCTCCAGTCGTCCGTCATGGCCCCAACCTAACGCTGAGGCCAGAACGCGTCGCCGTGATCAGTGTGAGCCCCCGCGCGGGCTCACTGCTCCACCCCCACATAGGTGAGGTTGCAGCTGCCGATTTCGCCCGTGGCTCCGATGTACGGGTAGGCGAACCCCAGCGTCTTGGTGCCCGCGGACGTGTAGTTGAGCTCGATGGTCTGGGTGGAGTGGGCGGGCATGTCCGCGACGCGCCATGTCGGGGTCTGGCCGTTGTCCTCGATGGAGAATTCGCCGCGGGTGAACCCGTGGAGGAAGTCCGTGTTGTTGATGAACGTGACCCGGTCGACGTGGGCCTGCGGTCCGTCCCAGTTCCCCTCGAAGGTCGCCTGGAGCGCGTCGTTGGGGATGTCGATGGCCAGCTCTTCGTTGTCGCAGCTGTCACCCCAGTGGACGTTCACCATCCGCTGGTTGAACGCCTTCGCGATGAAGGCGCCTTCGGCGTGTGCGGTACCGCTGGTGAGCACCAGCAGGGCCGCGGCCGCCAGGGCGCTCAGGGGGAGCCTCTTCTTGCCGATCATGCAGGTCTCTCTTTCTGGGATCGGTCGAACTGCGCGGAGAACACCTGCTAGACGGAGAACACCTGGTAGATGCGCTCGTGGAAGAAGCCGGGGGACCATGCGGTCGAGTACTCGCCATAGGGGACGACGTTGGTCCCCTGCTGCGTGCAGCTCCCCGGACCGCAGACGGTCACGCTCGCGTAGTAGCCGCTTCCCGGCCCCCGGTAGCAGCGGATCGTGAACCGGTGCCCGTCCTCCGTCACCGACGGCCGGTTGCACTGGATGGAGTCCTCTTTGGGAGGGGCGGCACTCGCTCCCTCCGAAGTCCCGAGTGCGGCGCAAACGGCCAGTGCCGCCGCCCCTGCCGCCCGCTGTGCCCTGATGAACGCCACCTGTGGGGCCTCCCTTCGTCCGGGCGATACCTGGCCCGAACCTCTGCACCAACACTTTCCGTACCAGTTTAGTTACTCTCCGTATTCAAAAGCGGGAGTAAAGAGTACGCGTCAGGGGCGTGAAGGGGCGTGGGGGCTCGAAACGGGGGCGCGCCTCCTGCGGCTCAGAGACTGTCATCCTGTGGTGCACCTGTGATGGGGCGTTGTCGGGTCGCGCAGGGAACTCAACCGGTCGGCATGTCGACCGGAGTCGTTCCGAAACGCAGGACGCGCGGGGCGAACGTGCCTTCAGGGCCGCCCGCTCGGCCGACCGACCACACCGTCGACGTACCCGGCACCGACGCCAGTCGCAGTGTTCTGGAGTCGCCCTCTCCTGCCACCGCCGGTTCGCTGTGCTCGGCGAACGACCGGCCGTTCCAGGCGAGGAAGTCCGGGCCCGGGACCAGGGGTGGGTTGCTGCCCGGCGGGGCCCACTTCAGTGAGCCGGTCACCGAGGCCCAGGCCAACTCGCCGGACGCGCTGGGTGCCAGTGAGCTGATCGAGCCGAAGTCCGCGGGGACGGTCACCTTGTTCCACGACTGGCCGTCGAAGCGGACCAGCAGGGGTGGGATCGGTCGGCCCGGCGGGCCGCCGATGAAACCGGCCGAGCCGCCCGCCCACACCTCCGTCGGCGAGACCGCCAGCACGCTGCTCACAGCCGACCGCGGGAAGCCGTCCACGCTGGTCTGCTGCCACTCCTTGCCGTTCCAGTGGGACACGGCAGCAGTGGAGTTGACGGTGCCCGCGGCCCAGACGTCGTTCGCCGACAGGATGTGCAGGCCGTACACGGCTCCCGGCGGCACCGGCATGTCCCGCCAGCCGTGCCCGTCCCAGCGCAGAAGTGCCTGCCCGGTGTCCCGCGAACCGATCAGCCAAGTCTCGTCGGCGCCCGTGACGACTCTGTCCAGGACGACGTCGCGCGGCGGCCGGCTCTCGCGCCAGGCCGTGCCGTCGTAGCGGAGCAGGCGGGAGCCCTGCGCCGCGTCGCGGCCGACCGCCCAGACCGCGTTCGGTGAGGTCGCGGCGATGGACAGCAGCTCACCCTGCCACCGGATGCCGGTCAGGTCGTGGCGCTTCCATGCGGTTCCGTTCCAGCGCAGCACCAGGGGGAAGCCCGGCGCCTGGCGGCCGACGGCGTCGGTGCCCACCGCCCATGCCCGGTCCGGCCCGAACGCCACGGCCTCGTTCAGTCCGGCCTGCGGGCGTACCTGTGCCGGGACCGGGACATGCCGCCAGGACTCGGGTTCCGCCGCGGTCGAGACCACGACGGTCATGAGGGTCAGGGCGACGGCCAGGGCCGCGACGAGCAGTCTGCGTGCCATGGTCAGCCTCCCAGCCGCTCGCTCATCAGGTTCGGTTTCGAGCCGTAGATCTCGACGGTCCCGAAGGACAGGAGCGAGGTTCCGGCTCTTGCCAGTGCGCGCGGTTTGACGTCGATCGCGTTCGTGCGTTCCGGCCCGTAGGAGAAGGTGGCGCGCGAGCCGTCCACCCGGGCGTACTTCGCCTGGAACGCGCGGTCGCTGACCATCGGCAGCCACAGCGCGCCGTCCGGGCCGCGCACCATGCTCGCGGTGTAGGTGTCGCCCAGGGGTGGGTGAGTGGTGCGCCAGGTGTGCCCGTTGAAGGTCATCAGATAGGTGCGGGCGACACCGTCGGTGTACTGGCTGCCCCCGATCGTGGCCCGGCCGGAGGGTTCGAGCAGGGTCGTGTGTACGTTGCTGTTCGGCGGCAGCGGCACTTTCGCGTCCCGCCACGCCGTGCCGTCCCAGCGCAGGACGGCGGTCCCTCCGGTGCTCCTGTCCGCCCAGGCCCAGGCGTCGGTGGCCGTACGCGCGGTGATCCCCATCAGGAACAGCACACCGTCCGGGGTCGACTGGGTGGTCCAGCCGGAACCGTCGTAGTGCAGCACCTTGAGTCCGGTGTCGTCCTCACCGACCACCCACGCGGCGCCCGGTACGGCGGCGAAGTCCTGGTAGACCCACAGGGTTTGGGGCAGCGGGACGGCGCTCCACCCGGTCGGCGAACGGCGCAGGATCTCGCCCTTCCCCTCGCGGTTGTGGAAGATCCACATCTCGTCGCCGACGAACTGGATCTTGCCGAGCCATCCGGTTTCGCCGGCGCCGGGGAACGTCGTGTCCCGGCTCCACGCCGTCCCGTTCCATCGGTACAGCATCGGCCGCAGTCCGTCATCGGCCTGCTCGTATCCGGTCGCCCAGGCCTCGCGCGGGCCGCGGGCGGCCAGGTCGCCGACGGTCACCGGCGGGGCGGCCGCCGGCACCGGCAGGGCCGACCAGCTCGGCTTCACGGGCGCAGTGGGTGCTGCGGCCGCGCCCGGCGACAGCACCGCGGCGCACGCCATCACAAGACAGACGACGACCGCACGGAGACCGTTCACGAGACCCCCCAGGACGTGAAGGCCGCTCAGCTTATTGGCGTTTCGTCCCGTCGTGAACAGAGAGCACACGACCAATACCGGTATCCAGTCCTCACATTGACGTGCGCGTGGAACCCGTCGCTCGTGAGCGAGACGACCTCCGGCCCGCCGCCGTGCAGCATTTTCTGATCATGTTCACGATGGTCCGGTAGGTTGCTCGGCATGGCTGAACTGGGAACCGTCGCCTGGCCACCCGCGCCGATCCAGACCGAGCGGCTCGTGCTCCGCGAGTCCGAGAGCCGGGACCGTGCGGCGTTCATCGAGCTGTTCAGCTCACCGGAGGTGAACACCTACCTGGGCGGCCCTCGGCCACGGGACGAGTGCGAGCGCGCGCTGCCCGAGACGCCCGAGAGGCGCCCCGGGCTCTTCGTGATCGAGCTCGACGGAGCCATGATCGGGACCATCGAGCTCAACCGGCGCGACGCGGAGCACCGGAGTCACGTACGTCCGGACGCCGGGGAGGCCGAACTCGGCTATCTGCTCCTGCCCAAGGCGTGGGGACACGGGTACGCCGCCGAGGCCTGCGCCGCGGTACTCGACTGGTTCGCCGACGCGCGGCCCGGAGAGCCGGTGGTTCTCTGCACCCAGACCGCCAACGACCGTTCGATGCGCCTCGCGGCGAAGCTGGGTTTCACCAAGGTGCAGCTGTTCGAGGCGTGGGGCGCCGAGCAGTGGATGGGCGTGTGGTCCCCGGCCGCTCCGCCCGGTTGAGCAAAGGGCACCGTCACTCGACCAAGCGCAGCCACGCCGCCGCGAGTGCGGCGTGGCCCGCCGGGATCGGGTGCACACCGTCCGCTGACCAGTACTCCGGCCCGGTCTGCGCGGAGAGTTCGGCGAACATGTCGTCCGCGGGGAGCAGAAGGGCCCCGTACTTCCGGGCGAGATCCCGCACGGCCTGGATCTTCGGGTCGAGGTCGGCCCGCCACTCCTTCCGCACCTCGGCGTCGATGTGCGCGTCACCGGCCTCGACGGTCGCGGTGATCGGCAGGAGGAACGGCTCGATGAGGATCAGTTCCGTGCCCGCCTCGGCCAGCGGTGCGAGGAGGCGGTCGTAGCCTGCCGCGAAGTCCTCCGTGGGGATCACGTAGCCGTCCTGGGACAACGTGTGCCACCCCATGTCGTTGACGCCGACCAGGATCGACACCACGTCCGGACGCGCGTCGAGCACGTCCGGCTGCCAACGGGCCTCCAAGTCCCTCACCTTGTGTCCACCGATCCCGGTGTTCAGCCAGGTTACGGGCCGGTCCGGGTGCCGGAAGGCCCACTCGCCCGCGACGCGCAGCGGGTAGCCGAAGCCAAGGCCGTCCTCGCTCTCCAGACGCCGGCTGTCAGTGATCGAATCGCCGGTGAACATCACGGTGGTTCCCGGGCGGAGGGTGATCGTCATCCGTGTTTCTTCCTTCACATGTGGAGTGGATTGGGAGAAGAGGGCGGCTCAGGGGAAGGGGGCAGCCCAGGGGAAGGAGGCAGGTCGTCCGGAACGAGAGGGCACGTCGTCGCGGAACAACGCGGCGGCTCAGGACTCCTTGGGGCCGAACCACTGGTCGGCCGCCCTCTCGAACGCCTCACGGTCCAGATCCCCTCGGCCTGCCCAGACCACGAAGCCGTCAGGCCGGACGAGCACGGCGCCCAGGCCGAGGTCGTTCCTCGCCGTCCCGGACGCGTACCGCAGACGGCTCTGCCGGACCAACCCCGCCTCTCGCAAGCGGGCGTCGGCGCTGAAGTCGAGTACGACTCCTCGTCCGTCCTGCATCAGGTCGCCCAGACACGTGCCGTCCTCGAGCCGGAAGTCCGGAGCGCTGCGGCCGACCAGCGGATGCTCGTCGCCCAGGTCGTAGCGGACGGACGATCCCGAGATCCTTTCGAACATGTACGTCGTCACGTCCTGCGTCTCGACCAGGTCGCGGAGCAGTCCCTGGACCGCCTGGCCCTGCGGGGTCGGCTGCATGGCCGCCGTCTGGGCCCGCGTCCAGTCGAGGACCCGGGCGCCGACCGGATGACGTTCACGGGTGTACGTGTCCAGCAGCCCGTCCGGCGCGTGCCCCCGCACGGTGGCCGCGAGCTTCCAGCCCAGGTTCAGGGCGTCGCCCAGTCCGGTGTTGAGTCCCTGCCCGCCCAGGGGCGAGTGGATGTGCGCGGCGTCGCCCGCGAGCAGGACGCGGCCCTGCCGGTAGGTCGTCGTCTGCATCGCCCGGTCGGTGAAGCTCGACGCGAGGTGGACTTCGCTGAGCGTCACGTCGGTGCCGGACACCCGGCGCAGCACCGCCTGGAGATGTTCGCGCGTCGGCCGCCGCGAGCGATCGAACGCGCCGCCGTCGAAGTCCAGGACGCCGATGTGTCCCTCCGAGAGCATCTGGAGGTACATGCCGTTCGGTGTCAGGTTGATCCCCGGGCTGAGCTTCTCGGGGTCGGCGAGGGTCGAGAGCATGACGTAACCGGTGAACTGCGGTTCCGAGCCGACGAACTCGAAGCCCGCCAGCCGGCGCACGGTGCTGCGCCCGCCGTCGCAGCCGACGGCCCAGCGCGCCGTATACGCGTGCTCGCCCGCACGTACGATCACACCCTCCTCGTCCGTGTCTCCGTCCTTGTCTGCGTGCCCGCTCTGCGTGATGCCGGTGACGGTGACGCCTCGCCTGATCTCCACGCCGAGCTTGGCCGCCCGCTCGGACAACACCGTCTCGATCGCGGTGAGGTTGGTCATCACCGCGTCCGGCGCCGGGCTCGGCAGCCGGAACGGCAGTGCGGCGAGGTCGACCTTGGCCGGGTCGAGCACCATGCCGGCGAAATGGCCCACGCCGCCACGCAGGGGCGTCGGTCCCGCCACGTCGAGGTCCGCGTCAAGATCCACGTCGGGTTCCTCATCGACACCGGACGCGGCCAGCAGCGGGTGCAGCAGGCCGCGGCGCTGGAACGCTTCGAGCGACGCGCCGAACAGACCCCGCATCCCGAACTGGTCCGACCGCCACGGCGAGCCCGGCTCCGGCTCCCGTTCGAGCACCAGGACCGAGGTGCCCGCAAGGCCGAGATCGCAGGCGAGGAAGAGACCGACCGGGCCTGCGCCCACGATCACTACGTCGTGCATGGGTATCCCCTTTCCGAAGACGGAGACGCCGGGCCTCTCGGCACGCTTCTCTTGGCGTGCCCGGAGCCGGTTCTCCGCGAGCGATGCGCCAAGAGTGCTCACGGGCCCTCACACGGCACGCACACGGCGCTGACACGGGACCTCGCCGTCACCGACACGAGCGCACACCACTGCTCCCCTCATGTGAGGCCCCAGCCATACGTGTGCGAAGCTCGGGGGATGGACGGGGGTGCGCCGCTTCGTGTCACGCTGCTCGGCGCCTTTCAGGTGTCTCGCGGCGACACCGCCCTGCCCGTACCGGGGGCGCGGCTCAAGGCCCTGTTCGTACGGCTGGCGCTCGCCGGTGGCCACGCGGTCGACCCGACCGGCCTCATCGACGCGATCTGGGCCGAGGATCCGCCCGCAGGACCGGCGCATGCCCTGCAGGCCCTCGTATCGCGGCTGCGCAGGACTCTCGGCTCGGCGGGCGATGTCACGCAGATCGCCGGTGGCTACCGCCTCGCCGTGGACTCCGCCGACGTGGACGCGCTGCGCTTCGAGGAGCTCGCCGCCATGGGCCGTCAGCACCTGCACGCCGGTCATCCGCGTGCGGCGGCCTCCGCGCTCGGTGGGGCCGTGGCGCTCTGGGGCGAGAGTCCCGGCGCCGAGCCCACGGTCGTCGCCGCAGTGGCGCCCGCCGTCGCGACCCGGCTGGCCCACACCTCGGTCGAGGCCGTCATCGACCTCGCCGATGCCGAACTCACCCTGGGGCAGGCGGACATGGCCTCCGCCCGTCTGTCCGCCCTGCTCATCGAGCATCCCGTCCACGAACGTGCCGCCGCGCTCCTGATGGACGCGCTCGCCGCGCAGGGACGCCAGGCCGAGGCCCTCGCCCGGTACGAACAGGTCCGCGATGCCTTGGCCGACGGCCTCGGCGCCGACCCGGGTGCCGCCCTGCGCGAGCGTCATCTGCGGATGCTGCGCGCGGACCACCCCACCACGTCCGAAAGGACCGCCCCGGCCGACGTAACCACCCCGACCGATCAACCGACCCAGGCCGCCCCGCCCGCCGCCCGGTCCACACGGTCCGCGCCGAGCAACCTGCCCGCGCCACTGACCAGTTTCATCGGCCGCGACGACGACCTCGCGCGGATCGGCACGCTGTTCGCCACCGCCCGGTTGGTGACCGTTCTCGGTCCCGGCGGCGCCGGCAAGACCCGCCTCGCCGTCGAAGCCGCCCGCCGTCACCAGCACGCCTACCGCGACGGCGTCTGGATGATCGACCTCGCCTCCGTCACCGAGCCCGCCAAGGTCGGCGCGGCGCTGCTGGCCGCGGCCGGGCTGCGCGGCTCGGCCCTGTTCGAGGCTTCGGCCCTGTCGCCGCACGGGCCGGGCCGTGAACTGGACGTGCTGACAGACCAGTTGGAGGGTCGAGAGACCCTGCTCGTGGTCGACAACTGCGAGCACCTCATCGACGCCGTCGCCCATCTGGTCGCGGCGCTGCTGGCCCGCTGCGCCGGGCTGCGGGTGCTGGCCACCAGCCGGGAGCCGCTGGCGATCGACGGCGAGACGCTCGTCCCGCTCGGCCCGCTCCCCCTACCCGCACCGGACGCGGACGCCGGTCAGGCCCGCCGAGCCGCGTCGACGCAGTTGTTCGTCGAGCGGGCGGCGGCCGTGCGGCCCGGGTTCGACGTCGACGAGCACCGCCTCGTCGACGTACTGCGCATCGTGCGCGGACTCGACGGTCTGCCGCTCGCGCTCGAACTGGCCGCGGCCCGTCTGCGTACGTTCTCGCTGTCCGACCTGGCCGCCGGGCTGTCGGATCGGTTCCGCCTGCTCGCCAACGGCAACCGGACCGCTCTCCCCCGGCACCGCACGCTCCACGCGGTCATCGCGTGGAGCTGGGATCTGCTCGGCGTGGACGAGCGCACGCTCGCGGAGCGGATCGCGGTGCTGTCCGGTGGTGTCACGCCGGCTTCGGCTGCCGCGGTCTGTGCCGGGACCGGGGTGCCGGCCGGTGAGGTCCGGGAGCTGCTCGCGGGCCTGGTCGACCGTTCGTTGCTGCAGCTCGCTCCGGACAGCGGGCGGTACCGGATGCTGGAGACCGTCCGCGCGTACGGCCTGGAGCGCCTCGCCGAGTACGGCGATCTGGCGCGCGTACGGGACCTGGCCGCCCGCTACTTCGCCGCACTGGTGGCGCGCCACGAGCCGTTGCTCCGCGGCCCCGGGCAGCTCGACACGCTCCACATGCTGAGTGCCGAGTACGACAACGTGCTCGCCGCGCTCCGCCACTTCCACGACAGCGGCGACGCCGACGCCGCGACCCGGCTCGCGGTCGACCTCATCTGGTGCTGGCACATGCTCGGCCGCGACGTCGACGCGGCCCACTGGCTCGGCGAGACGGTCGCGTTGCCGACCGAACGACCGAGTGTCGAGCGCGACATCGCCGAAGGGATCCTGCGGCTCGGCGTCATCGACATCCCCAGCAGACAGGCCGATGACACCCTTAAGGAGCGGCGCACGGCGGTACGGGGCCTCACTGAGCGGCTGCGCGGGCGTCCGGAGCTGCCCGGCTTCGGCGGCGCGCTGATCGCGATCAGGCTGGCCTCGCTGGAGGGGAACGGCGCGTCGTCACCGTCCTTCCAGCAACTGGCCGACGGTCCGGACGTGTGGCTGGCCGGCCTCGCCCTCATGTTCCAGGCCCACTTCGCCGAGAACGAGGGCCATCTCGACCAGGCGCGACACCACATGGTCGCCGCCCTGGACCGTTTCGAGCGGACGGGCGACCGCTGGGGCCTGGCCAAGGTGCTGCCGCTGCGCGCGCTGTTGCGACAGTACGACGGCGATCTCGACGGCGCGCTGGCCGACCTGGACGAGGCCACACGGCTGGCCCGCGCGTTCGGGACGCTCAACCCCAGCGACGAGATCTTCATCGACCTGCGCCGGATCGAGGTGCACGCGCGGCTCGACGAGACCGCGCGGGCGGCCGAGCTGATCGCCGTGTCCCGGGAGCGCGCGCTGGGCTCGACATCACCCGAGATGGCGGTGCTGCTCGACGCGCGGGAGGCCCATCTGCGGGTGCGGGTCGGTGACACGGACGGGGCTCGTGCGCTGGTCGAGTCGGCCGAGCGCGGGGTGTCCGAGCAGCTGCGCTCGTCCGCGGGCGAGCACGGGCGGGCGCTGGTCGCCACGGCGCGCGGTGCGCTCTGCATCGAACTCGGCGACGCGCCGGGCGCCGAGGAAGCGCTGGGCCGCGCCTACGCGGCGGCGGTCGCCAGCGGGGACCTGCCGTTCCTGGCGACGGTGGCGGTCACCGTGGCCGGCCTCGCCGCGCTGCACGGGCGGCACCGGGACAGCGCCGCCGTCCTCGGCGCGGCGGCCCGCCTGCGCGGCGCCCACGACCGTACCGATCCGCACGTCCGCACACTGACGCCCGCGGCCTGGCGGCACTGGGCGAGGAGCGCTTCACCGAAGCGTACGAGTCCGGTTGGCGACTGGACGCGACGGAGGCGCTGCACCGAACCGATCCTGCACGACTGTTCCGCGTGGCGCTGCCCGGACCAGATGGACCGCAAGCGCGCCGACAGTAACTCCCGCTACCGCCCTCGTGGCGAACACCTTCACCTGAGCTGGGGCTCTGCGAGGAGATGTCCCCATGCCACCTGGTGCGCCCGGCATGGATGTGTTGAGCTGCACGAGCCCCGGAAGACCCGATCTGTGCCTTCGGAGAGTGACCTTGCGCAGCTTGACCTTCGTCATCGGTACCGGCCGCAGCGGCTCCACCGCGCTGTCCGGCATCCTGAACACCCACCCGGACGTGCTCAGCCTCAACGAGTACATGGCCTCGGTCGGTGACACGGCCTTCCCTGAAGGCCGGGTTTCGGGCGCGGAGTTCTGGGAGGCCCTCTTCAAGCCCACCCCGTACTTCGCGAGCATGATCCGCAGTGGGCTGCTGATGCCGGAGTTCCTCTACACCCGCCGCCCGGGGCGGTATGCGGCGGAGACCACCGGCATTCCCGCGCTCTCCCTCATGGTGCTGCCCCACCTCACCGACGACCCCGACGCCCTGCTCGACGAGATCCACGCGGCGGTCGCCGGCTGGCCGGTGCGCACCGCCGCCGAACATCACGAGGCACTCTTCGAGTTGCTCGGCGCGCGGTTCGGCCGCACGGCCGTGGTGGAGCGCTCCGGGTACTCGACGGGCTGGGCGCCAGGGCTGCACGAGACTTTTCCGTACGCGAAGTTCGTGCACCTCTTCCGGGACGGGCCGGACTGTGCGCTGTCCATGAGCCGTCACGTGGGGTACCGCGTGATCACGCTGATGCGGGAGATCGGGGAGCGGACGGGCGTCGAGAGCTTCGGCGACCTGACGGAGGAGCAGGTGCGGTCGCTGCCGCCTGATCTGGCGGCGCTGCTCGCCGACCGCTTCGACCCCGCCCTCGTACGCGACCGGGACTTCCCGCTGCGACGGTTCGGCGACCTGTGGTCCGAACTCGTCGTCCAGGGCGCCCGGTTCCTCGACGGTCTGCCGGACGATCAGCGCTTGACGCTCTCCTACGAGGATCTCCTCGACGATCCCCGCGGGGAACTCACGCGCCTCGCCGCGTTCGTCGGGGTCGAGGCGTCCCCGCAGTGGCTGGACGGCGCGTGCGCCCAGCTCGACGACAGCCGCCGCGGCTCGGCGGCCAAGCAGTTGACGTCCGTCGCGTTCGAGGAGCTGAGGCAGAGCTGTGCCTCGGGGACGCGCGTCCTGGAGCGGTAGCCGCCCGGCGCCTCCCCTCCTCCAGCTCATCTCCCCCTCCATGCCTCCGCCAGATCTACGGCGTGGCTTCGCCGTACTCCAGTTTTTCCTTTCTGTGGACAAAGTATGGACGCGCTCCGAAGTCGTCCCTACGCTGAGCGTCGCTTTGCCACAGAGATCTGCGTAACCCATGCCGGAACACCGGAACCACGCAGGAGGAAGAGTGAAGCCACGCCCCGGGCCGATGTCCGGCTCCCCCCGCCGCAGAGCTCGAAGATCCACCGGTGCGCTGCTCACCGCCTTCCTCGGCTGTGGACTGCTCACCGGCGGACTGCTCTCCCCCGCCGCGGCCGCCAAGGACGATCCCCGCCCCTTCGCGGACCTGCCGCCGCAGGAACCCGGCGTGACCTTACGGGTGTTCGACGTCCAGACCCCGCTCAAGAAACTGTGCGACCTGAAGCCCGCACAGACCCCCAATGTCGACAAGCTGATCCCGGCGGCCGACTGGAAGTCCACCGAGGGCTTCGGGTTCAGCGACAACTTCGTGTCGCAGATCATCGGCAACCTGAACGTGCCCGAGGCCGGCTCGTACGACTTCCGGCTGATCAGCGACGACGGCTCGCGGCTGTTCCTCGGCGACCGGCGGGTCATCGACCACGACGGGCTGCACGGCGCCGAGCCCAAGGACGGGTCGATCACCCTCAACGCCGGATACCAGTCGCTGCGCATCGACCACTTCGACGCGGGCGGCGACCAGCAGGTCACCCTGCAGTGGAAGCCGCCGGGGGCCGACGGGTTCACCACCGTGCCGAACTCCGTGCTCAGCACGGACGCCGACGTCGTACGGGTCACGGCACCGGGCCGCAAGGAGTGCGAGGGCACGCACGACACCCCCGGCGACGGCCTGCCGCTCACCGAGGTCAATCCCGGCTACAAACTGACCGACCTGCGCCCCAAGGGCTTCGAACCGCAGGTCTCCGCGATGGACTGGCTGCCCGACGGGCGGCTCGCGATCTCCACGTGGAGCGGCAGCACGGAGACGAAGGGCGAGGTCTACCTCCTCGACCACGTCACCGGTGCCACCGGGCCCGACAAGGTCACGTACAAGAAGATCGCCGACGGGCTCAAGGAGCCGATGGGCATCAAGTACGTGGACGGAAAGCTCTACGTGTCGGAGAAGCACCAGCTGACCGAGTTGAACGACACGAACGGCGACGACGTCACCGATGAGAAGCGGAAGATCGCCGAATGGCCGTACGGCGGGAACTTCCACGAGTTCGCCTTCGGTCTGCTCTACGACAAGGGCGACTTCTACCTGAATCTGTCCGTCGCGATCAACTACGGCGGCGCGACGACCGATCCGCAGCCCGCGCCGAACCGCGGCACGACCATCAAGGTCAACAAGGCGACGGGCCAAGTGAGTTACATCGCCGGAGGTCTGCGCACCCCGAACGGCATCGGACGCGGTCCGGGCGGCGACCTGTTCGTCGCGGACAACCAGGGCGGCTGGCTGCCCGCTTCCAAGCTCGTCCACATCAAGCAGGACCGGTTCTTCAACCACCACATGAACCCGGACGGGCCCTACGACGACCAGCCCGTCACCAAGCCGGCGCTCTGGCTTCCGCAGAACGAGATCGCTAACTCGCCCAGTACACCCATGCAGTTGAAGAAGGGCCCGTTCGCCGGGCAGATGGTCTTCGGCGACGTGACGTACGGCGGGCTGCAGCGGGCCGACCTGGAGAAGGTCGGCGGTGAGTACCAGGGTGCCGTGTTCCGGCACACGCAGGGCCTGGAGTCGGGGATCACGCGGATCAGCGAGGGCCCCGACGGCGCGATCTACACCGGGGGCCTCGGCGCCGACGGCAACTGGGGCCAGGCGGGCAAGCTCCGCTTCGGTCTGCAGAAGCTGACGCCGAGCGGCAGGACGGCCTTCGACATCAAGACGATGCGCGCCACGCGCGACGGCTTCGAACTCACCTACACCAAGCCCCTGTCGGAGGAGACCGCGGCCAAACTCACCAAGGGCGCGTACTCCGTAGAACAGTGGCGCTATGTGCCGACGCCCGCGTACGGCGGTCCGAAGGTGGACGAGGAGTCGCTGCCGGTGGCGTCGGCGAAGCTCTCCGACGACCGCCGCAAGGTGCGGCTGACCATTCCCGGCCTGAAGTCGGACCGTGTGGTCCACGTCCGTTCGCCCCGCCCGTTCTCGTCCGCCGAGGGCGAGCAGCTGTGGTCCACCGAGGCCTGGTACACCCTCAACACCAAGCCGGGGCCGCAGGAGCCCGTCACCACGTACGACGCCGAGGCCGCCCACCTGTCCGGCGGCGCGGGCATCGACACCGGGCACACCGGCTACACCGGCGGCGGCTTCGTCGACGGCTTCGGCGACAAGGGCGCGAAGGCGACCTTCGACGTCGTGGTCGACAAGAAGGGCGCGTACGACGTGGGCCTGCGCTACGCGAACGGCCCGCACCCCTCCCCCGGCACCAAGACGATCGGAGTGAGCGTCAACGGCGGCGCGGCGAAGCAGACGAGTCTGCCGTCCACGGGTGAGTGGAAGCGCTGGTCCACCAGGACCGAGCGGCTCGACCTGCGCGCGGGCCGCAATACGATCACGTACGCCGTCGGGGCCGAGGACACCGGCCATGTGAACCTCGACGCGATCGACGTGCGCAGGCCGGGCGCCCGCATCGACCTGTTCTCGGGCGGCAGCGTCTCCACCGCCTGGCAGCACTCCGACGGCCGCAGCCCCGAGTGGCCGCACACCGCGGAGAAGTCCATGGAGGTCTGCTGCGACGACCTGCGCACGAAGCAGCACTTCAAGGACTTCACGCTGCACGTCGAGTTCCGGGTGCCGAAGCTCCCGGACGACGTCACCGGGCAGGACCGCGGCAACAGCGGGGTGTATCTGCAGGAGCGTTACGAGGTGCAGATCCTCGACTCGTTTGGCGTGGAGAAGCTCGCGAACAACGAGGCCGGGGCGATCTACCTGAAGAAGGCCGCCGACCTCAACGCGTCCACGGCGCCGGAGACCTGGCAGACGTACGACATCACCTTCCGCGCCGCCCGCTTCGACGCGGACGGCAAGAAGACGTCGGACGCGCGGGTCACGGTGGTCTGGAACGGCAAGAAGGTGCACGACGACGTGGCCATCGACGGTCCGACGGGTGCGGGTGACCCGGAGTCGGCGGCGGCCGGGGCGATTCGGCTGCAGGACCACGGCAACAAGGTTCGCTTCCGCGATGTGTGGGTGGAGCCGCTGTCCTGACGATGGGTGAGCCCGGCGATCCGCCGTACCGGCGGTTCGCTGTCCTCACCGAGCCCCTGCCGACGACTCCCGGGTCGTCGGCAGGGGTTTCGCACGATCAGCCGCTGCCGGGAGGGGCCTCCCTGGTCATCCGCCGGCGAAGAGAGTGGTCCCGTCAGGCCCTTGCGCCTCGACGCGGGCGCCGTGTTCGACGGTGCGGCTGACGGTGCAGTACTTCTCGTGGGTCAGGCGGATGGCGCGCTCCAGTGTCTCGGCGGCCTTGCCGTCGCCCTCGGGCAGGTCGATTTCGTAGGAGACCCGGACGACGCCGACGCGGCCGTCGTCCTCGGGCCGGGACACCGAGTCGACGGTGATGCGCAGCCCGTCGTGCTCGACGGTGCGGGCCGTGCGGTCCACGACGAGTCCGCCGCAGCCGCCGAGCGCCGCGAGGAGGAGTTCGACGGGGGTGAAGGAGGGCTGGGCGTCGGGGTTGTCGGCGGCGGCGATGCGGACCTCGGCGCCGCGGTCGTTGCGGGCGGTCCAGTCGCGTTCGCCGTTGCGTACGGTCTCGATGCGGTAGTCGGCCATGACGGAACGGTAGCCCGGGGCGGGGTCGCGAACGCGGAGGCCGGTCCACGAGGACTCCTTCCGGCCCTCTGCCCCGACAACGGCTCCGGAGTGTGTGCCCGCATTCGCCCGGGGCGGGCGAATGCGGGCACACCTTGACGACATCGAGTGCCGTCAGGGACGTGCCGTACTGCCCGTACTGCTCTGACGGCCCGCCCTTACTGCGGCCCGTCCTTACTTAAGGTGCCGGTCGTAGAACCGGCCGCCGTCCTCCACCTCGAACCACGGGGTACCGGTGTGCCCGCCCAGGTTGGCGTGCAGCGTCTTCTCCTTGCTGGCGAAGGAGTCGTACAGATCCAGGGCCCGCTGCCGGGGATTCCCCTCGTCGTCCCACTGCAGCAGGAGCAGCAGCGGGATGGCGATCTGCCGGGCCTCCTCGCGCTGGGCGCGGGGCACGTAACCCCCGGCGAAGAAGCCGGCGGCCGCGATGCGCGGCTCGGCCACGGCGAGGCGGATGCCGAGGGCGGTCCACCCCGAGTACCCGACCGGGCCGCCGATCCCGGGCAGCGCGAGGAGGACGTCCAGGGTGGTCAGCCACTCCGGGGCCGCCTTCTCGACCAGCGGACCGATCAAGGACTCGAAGATCTCGTCGACCGGTTCGCCGGCCTGCATCGCCCGGCGGAGGTCGACGCGGACCTGCTCCTCGGCGGCGGAACGAGGGCGGTCGCCGCACCCGGCGGCGTCGATGGTGGCCACGGCATAGCCGTGCGCCGCGGTGTGCCGAGCGCGGGCCACCAGCCGGGGTTGCGCCTTGGGCAGGCCGTTGTTGTGGGCCATCAGGACCAGCGGAACCGGCGCGGACGCGGATGCGGATCCGGGCGTCCACAGTGTGCCGGGGATCTCGCCGAGGGTGAATTCGCGCTCGACGACACCGTCGTCGAGGCGCTGCTCAGAAGTGAAGTGCATGGTCGTGCCTTTCGGGAGTGCGCGTGAACGGCGCTCCCGGACGACCTATCGCCCGACCGTGACCCCGGAGGAGAGCACCCATGTCGATACGTTCACGGGTACCACCTCCTCACTCTCTCGCACGGCCACCGGAAAGGTAGCAGCGGCCACCGCGGGGCCGCCACCGAGTTTCCGGGCCCGCTGCTGCGCCTGTCTGGCCACCCTCTTGATCTAGCGGCCCTCCGGTCGGGGCAGCGACGCCGGTCCGCTACGGTCGCTCCGTGAGTGGTCCGGTACTGGTGATCGAGTTGGCTCAGGCAGTCCCGACTGCCACGCTCCAGCAGCTGCGCAAGCTCTTGAGTGATGCCTCGGCTCGCTGAGAGGAGAAGCGTGTCGGCGAGTACGACCTCCACGCCTCCGCGCCTTCTGCACCAGCCAGGTGGACCACGTGCTCACCGCTCTGCTCACTGCCGCGATCATGGACGTCATCGGCGGTGTCGTCACCATCGAACTGCGCGAGGACCAGGTGCCGATCGTCGCCGGCCTACCCGGAGTCCTCAGGATGGCGTCCGGCCCCTGCGCCGTCGCGTACGGCTCCTCGCAGTTCCTTCGTGCCTGGACCGAGGTGCCTGGATTTCGGCTCCTCACATAGCGGTTCGTCAGGCTGGACCGTTCCAGCGGGCCGGCAGCGCGGACTTGCCGTCCGTTTCCCCCACCCACGGTCACAGACAGGCCGAGAAAGCTATGGGGCGGGTGTGGGGTGCGCGCCCGCGCCACACCCGCCCTTTCGCGTCAGAGCATAATCAGCAGACGCGTATTCGGCTTCAGCTTTCGGTTCACCGAGCGGCTCTGCACGTATACCTCCAGCCTCGGGTTATTGCCCGCCTTCACCGAGACCGTTCCCTGAATTCCCGTGCCGAAGAGGAGGCTCCGCGCCGCGTCGCCCGTATAGGCGCGGTCGGTGTCCTTTTCGACCACGATGACTTCCTTGTTCTGCTGTACCTGGGCTCGGGCGCCCAATTGGTAGTAGCAGGCGCCCCGTTCGTACGTCACGCCCGGGTGGGAATCGACGAAGGGGCGGATCTCGATTTCCTGGTCGACCTTCAGGAGGCGGTACTTGTCGGCCGGTATCGGTTCGAGGTTGGCCCGCACCTCGTCCACCGAGATGTCCTGGCCGACCGCGAACAGGTTCTTCGTGCCGCGCACGCCCTGCTCGCGGCCGCGCAGGAAGCTGGTCGCGGCGGCCCGCACCGTGCCGATCGCCTCCTCCACGCCCTTCTGCGAATCCGCGTCCCAGATCGCGATGTTGCCCGCAGGGAAGCCGTAGTTCTGGGCCGTGCGCTTGGCCAGCGAGTTCGGGACCAGGATCGCGGACGTCCAGTGGCCCGGAAGGCCGCCCATCTTCGCCGTGATCCGGTCGAGCCAGGGGCCCAGGATCGTCATGTCGCCGTCGTGCCGCCTGTCTCCACCGGAGGCGTTCTCCTCGCCGTCCGTCACCACGATCTGGAGGAAGCTGTGCTCGCCGTACTCCTCCCAGATGTGACCGAGGTCGTCCAGGGACTTCACCGAAGCCTCGATGAGAGCCGTCGCGCCATTGTTGACCTGATACAGGCCGCGCATGGACGGAAGGTGCTTCACGTCCATGTCCCAGACCAGGTTTTCCACCCTGTGGTCGAAGGAATAGAGGCTGATCCGGGTCTCGTGACCCAGGCTGTCCGATTCCGCCTTCAAACCCGCCACGAACTCGTCCACCACGCGAATCAGTTGCGACTCGTGCGGACGCATCGAACCCGAGCAGTCCACCACCAGCGCCACGTGGTTCACCTTGTGCTGGATCCTGTTTGCGGACATGTTTGTGCTCCCCCTCTGAAGCTCCCCGAGTGATGTATTCACACTAGAGGGAGGCACTGACAACGGAGCTTCGCGGCGACGCCGCGCACCGGCCCGTACCGGTCAGCCGCGCAGCAGCCGCGCCAGCGGCTCCCGGACGTCCTCGGGCACGAGGTTCAGGCCTGCGAACGCGTCGGCCGTCACCCACATCAACTCGTAGCTGTTGTCCGGGCCGTTCGCCTCGGCTTCCTCGCCGGAGAGGACGGCGCTGCCCCGCACGTCCTTCATGAGGTAGTAGCTGGCCGGCCGGCGGTTGTGCCGGCCGGTACACAGCAGCCGGTCGATCCGGGCCTCGAGCGTCGTCTCTTCCCAGAGCTCGCGCAACGCCGCCTGCTCGGCGCTCTCGCCGTCCTCGACGTGCCCACCGGGCAGAATCGCGTAGGCGTGGCCGGGGCAGCTCGGCCCGCCCCGGCCTTCGTAGCGGCACATGACGCAATCCGCGGGCGCCTCCCTCTTGAGGAAGCGCCTCATCAGCAACACCCGCTGCCCATCAATGACTACGGCAACCGCCCTGGGGATCAACACACGCCCATCATGACAGCAGCACGTCGTCCGGACCGTCCGAGGAGCGGGCCCGCGTCTTGGCAGCAGCACGTGACTACGCGCTGTGCGCAGGTGCTCAACGCACCGGGAAGCCGAAGGAGTAGCCCTGCTCCTTGAGCTGAGGGAGAAGGCGGCGCAGGGCCTCGACGGTCTGGGTACGGTCGCCGCCCGCGTCGTGGAACAGCAGCGTCGGCCCGTTGGGCAGTTCGCGCTCGACGGTGGCGACGATGGCGTCCGTGCCCGGACGTTCGAAGTCCTTGGTGTCGACGTTCCAGCCCAGCGGACGCATGCCGCGGGAGGCGGCGAGCTTGCGGCTGTGGGGAGTGAAGGCGCCGCCGGGCGCCCGGTAGTACATCGGCCGTACGCCCCCGGACGCCTTGGTGATCATGCGTTCGGCGTCGAGTATCTGCTTCGACTGGTAGGCGTCGGACTTCTTGTCCATGCCGGTGTCGTGCGAGACCGAGTGGTCGCACAGCCGGTGCCCGGCCGCGACCACCTTCTTCACGAGGTCCGGGTGGGCCTGCGCCTGCGTGCCCACCATGCAGAACGTGGCCTTGACCTCGTACTCCTTGAGCAGGTCCAGCACTTCGGGGGTCCACTTGGGGTCGGGGCCGTCGTCGATGGTGATGTTGACGCCGCGCTTGCCCGCGTCCGAGGCGTGCGCGATGGTCGCCGAGACCGGCTTGACGGAACTGCCCGGCGCGGCAGGCGCCTCCTCCTTCGGCGACGCGTCACCGGCCTGCGCGGTCCACACCGAGGCACCGACGGCGAGCATCGTCACGCCGAGCGCCGCCCCGATCGTCTTGCCGTACCAGCCCCGCCCACCGCTGTGCCGTGCCATGTCCGCCCCTTTGCGCAGTTCCTCGCCGATCTCCGGTCACCTTGTGACCACCTGACAGGACGGAAGTCGGTGTCCAAGGGATCCGTCTGTTACTGATCACGGACAATTCCGGGAGAGATCGCGGACAACTCCCGGGGATCGCTGGCCGGAAGCGTCACACTTGGCCCGAACTCGCCTGTTCCGACAGCACCCGACGACGTCCGGTGGCGTCCCGAGGTGGAGGCGATGTTGACGATGACACCTCCGCCGTTGCGGCGCAGCGAGGGGACCGCTGCCTTGATGCCGAGGAAGGTCCCCGTGAGATTGATGTCGAGGATGCGGTCCCACACCCGCTGATCAGTGCTCTCGATCGGGGCCGCGGGGTTCTGCACTCCGGCGTTGTTGACCACGACGGCCAGCGGGCCGAAGTCGTCCTCGGTCGCCGCGATCGCGGCTTCCCAGGACGTCTCGTCGGTGACGTCGAGACGTATGTACCGGGCGCGGTCCCCGAGTTCGGATGCGAGCGCGCGGCCCCGCTCCGCCGAGATCCCGGCGATCACGACGTTGGCGCCCTCGGCGTGGAAGGCACGGACGTGGCTGGCCCCCTGGCCGCCGGTTCCGCCGGTGACCAGCACGGTGCGGTGGTCGAAGCGTCCCATGAGATGCCCCTCTTCCCTGGTGGCGAGCTAGAGGTGAGCCGAGTGACTCGCCTCGCTTTCGACCGTAGAGGCGCGCACGAGGTGAGTCAAGTGACTCACCTCGCCTAGGATGGGGTGATGACCACCGAGCCGTCGGCCTACCACCAGCGCGTCGCCGAACAGAAGCGGGCGGCGATCCTGCGCGCGGCCACCCGCCTGTTCCTGGACTCCGGGTACGACCGGACCTCCCTGGCCAAGATCGCCGAGGCCGCCGAGGTGTCGAAGGCGACCCTGTTCAAGCAGTTCCCGACCAAGGCGGCACTCTTCGACGCGATCGTCACCGCGTCCTGGCAGGCCGGTGACGGAGACGAGGAACCACCACCGGCGGGCGACCCGCGCGCCGGTCTCGCCCTGATCGGTCGGCGATACGTGGCGCTGCTCACCCGGCCGGACATGGCCGACCTGTTCCGGATCGTCATCGCCGAGCTGCCGCGCTTCCCGGAACTGGCCGAATCACAGTTCAACCGGGGCAAGATGCCCTACTTCGATTCGGTGCGCCGCTATCTGGAGTCCGAACGCGAAGCAGGCACGGTCGTCCTGGCCGATGCGGAACTGGCCGCCACCCAGTTCCTCGGCATGATCTCCAACTACGTGTTCTGGCCCCGCATGCTCCTGCCGCACTGGTCCCCCGACGGCGCGGCCATGGAGCACGTCGTCGACGAGGCCGTGGCCATGATGGACGCCCGGTACGCCGCGCCCGCCCGCGGCTGACACCGCACCGCGGCGGGGAGCGACCGCTCCTTGCATCCCCCATGCACCAGGCAACGCCTCCCGCTCCCCCGGGCGGACAGAGGAGCGGAGGCGCGTACGGACGGGGAATCTCAGCGGGCCGCGAGGGCCCGGATCTCGTCGGCGATCAGCTTGGGGTCCTCTTCGGCCATGAAGTGACCGCAGGAGACCGTGCGATGCCGGAGGTCGTCGGCCCAGGCGCTCCACAGGCCCTGGGCGTGGTAGCCGAGCGCCGCGCCCCAGTCCTGCTGGAGGACGGTGACCGGCATGGCCAGCCGCGTGCCGAACTCCTTGTCGGCGGCGTCGTGTTCGACGTCCACACCGGCGGAGGCACGGTAGTCGGCGACGATGGACGGCACTGCCGCCGCGGACGCGGCGAGGTAGTGCTCGCGCACGTCGGCGGGGATCGCGTCCGGGGCGTTCGTCCAGGCGTCGAGGAAGTGGGCGAAGAAGGCGTCGGCGGACGCCTGGATCATCTGCTCCGGCAGGCCCCGCGGCTGGGCCATCAGGTAGAGGTGGAAGCCGACCGCACCGGACACGCCGCGCAGGGCGTCCCACATGTCGAGGGTCGGCAGGACGTCGAGGAACAGTGCCTGGGACACGGTGTACGGGTGGTCCATCGCGGCGCGGAAGGCGACCAGGGCGCCGCGGTCGTGACCGGCCAGCGTGAAGCGGTCGTGCCCCAGCTCGGCGGCGAGACGGACGACGTCCCGGGCCATGGTCCGCTTCGCATAGACCTCCGGACCACTCTCGGCGGGCTTGTCGCTGGCGCCGTAGCCACGCAGGTCGGGGCAGATGACGGTGTGGTCGGCGGCGAGATCGGCGGCGACGTGACGCCACATCAGGTGGGTCTGCGGAAAACCGTGCAGCAGCACGACCGGGCTGCCGGTGCCGCCGACCGCGGCGTTCAGGGTGACGCCGTCGTCGACCGACACGCGGTGCTCGGTGAATCCGGGGATGCTCGGGTGTGTCACAGCGACTCCTGTGGCTCGTGGCAAAGTGGACGTCCCGGGCCTCGGTGATCCGGGCCGTTCGGGGACGTCACCCAGGTTGAGGGCCCCGGATCAGCGATCGATGAGCGGACGTGCGGCACCCCGGGGAGGCCGCCCGCGAAGGGACGAAGTCGTGGGCGTGGAGTTCGGCCTGCTGGGACCGGTGGCCGCCTGGGACACCGACGGCACTCCCCTGCCGCTCGGCGCGCCCCGCCACCGGGAAGTGCTCGGCCGGCTGCTGATCGCCAAGGGCCGGGTCGTCCCCGTCGGCCGCCTCGTCGCCGACCTGTGGGAGGACGAACCCCCGGCCGGCGCGGTCGGCGCGGTCCGCACCTTCGTCGCGGCGCTGCGCCGCGCCCTGGAACCGGGACGCCCTCCCCGACAGCCGTCCCGGCTGCTGGTCACCGACGGTCCCGGCTACGCCCTGCACGCCGGACGTGACGCGGTCGACGCCTGGCGGTTCGAGGACGGCGCGGCACGGGCCGCCGAGGCGCCGCCCCACGCGGCGGTCGCGTTGTGGGGCGAAGCGCTCTCCGGCTGGCGAGGTCCGGTCCTCGCCGATTTCCCCGACGCCGCGTGGGCTGCCGCCGAACAGGCGCGGCTGGAATCCCTGCGTCTCGACGCGATCGAGCGGCGCGCCGACGCGCTGCTGGCCACCGGCGCCGCGCGCGACGCCGTGGCCGACCTGCGCGCCCACGTCGCCGCCCACCCCGGCCGGGAGGACGGCTGGGTGCTGCTGGCGACCGCCCTGGACCGGTCCGGGCGGCGCGGCGAAGCCCTGGAGACCTTGCGGCAGGCCCGCCAGGCCCTCACCGGCGCACCCGGAACCGACGCCCGCCCGGCGCTGGCCCGCGCCGAAGCCCGCGTCCTCGCCGACACCGCCGGCTCCGCGACCGAGCCAACCGGGGCGGCGGGAGGCGTCTGGGACCGCACGGCCGCCGCGTGGGAGCGCTCCGTGCCCGCCCGTTCCCGGGCCCGGCTGTACGCGACCGCCGGCCTGCTCCGCGACCTCGCGGTGACCGGTGCCGACGGCCTGGGGGAAGCACGCGAGCACCGCCGGGACCTGGTCGCGGCGGCGGAGACGACCGGGGACACCGAGCTGGCGGCACGGATCATCGGCTCGTACGACGTCCCGGCCGTGTGGACCCGCGCCGACGACCCTGAGGACGCCGGGGAACTCACCCGGGCCGCGGCCCGCGCCGCTGCCCGGCTCGGCCCGGACGGACCGGCCGCGCTCCGCGCCCGGCTCCTGTCGGTCGTCGCGGTCGAGTCACGCGGCGACGCCGCCGCCGACGCACCGCTCCCCCGGGCGGCCGACGCCCCCGCGGCGGAGCCGTGGCGGCTGCGCGCCGAACGCGCCGCCGAGGAAGCCGTCCGCATCGCCCGCCGGCTCCACGACCCCGCGCTGCTCGCGTTCGCCCTCAACGGCGCCTTCATGCAGTCCTTCGCCGCCTGCGGATCGGCCGCCCACCGGGACTCCCTCGGCGCCGAGCTGACCCAGTTGGCCGTCGACCACCAGCTGTCCGGACACGAGGTCCTGGGACGCCTGGTCCGCCTCCAGGCCCTCGCCGGACTCGGCGACCTCGACGCGGCGGACGCCCAGGCCGAGGAGGTCGACCGGCTCGCACACCGCAACGAACGCCCGCTCGCCGGTGTGTTCACCGCCTGGTACCGGGCACTGCGCACCTGCGAGACCGACGGTTGGGGGGCGGCCCACCCGCGCTACGCACAAGTCCTCGCGGAGACCGCCGACTGCGGCATGCCCGGCCTCACCCAGGGAGCCGCCTTCCTCGTCGCGCTGGTCCCGGTCATGCGGGGCGACGGCCTGCCCGACCCCGACGACGTCGCCGACCTCGACCCCGGCCCCTACCGTCCCTGGCTCGATCCCCTGCTGCTGGCCGCCTCCGGCGCCACCGAACAGGCTCGCCGGGCACTCACGGAGGTGCCCCGGCCGCCGCACGACCTCCTCCAAGAGGCACTGTGGTGCGTTCTCGCCCGGGCGGCGGCGTCCGTAGGACACCTTCCCGTGCTGCGTCGCGCTCGCGACGAACTCGCCGCCGCCCAAGCCGAGTCCGCCGGCGCCGGCAGCGGCCTGATCACTTTCGGGCCGGTCACCCACCACCTGCGGGCCGCCGACGCCGCGCTCGGCGTGCGCAGCCCGTCCTCCGCGGAGTCGCCGTGAGTGCGGGAGTCGGTCCTGGCGCGGTTACATGGACGGGGTGCGCAGTAGTTCTTGGGTGACACGGTGCAGGCGTAAAGCGGTGCCCTGGTTGAACGACTTTCCTTTGAGGGGGAGTTGGCGCGTGTTGCGGTAGATGGCGAACCGTTCACCCTGCGGTTCTTCCAGGAGCCGAGCCATCGGGGTGACGGCCTTCGCGACGGAAGCGGCAAACACGGCGAAGGATGCCTTGGTGAGGGTGCGCAGTGGTTGCGGCAGGTGGTTCGGCATGCCAGTCGCCACGACGCCGGGGTTGTAGCCGATGTAGCGGATCCGGGTGTCGGCGTGCACGGCGGCGAAGGCGACGCCGAGAAGATCGTTGGCGCGGAAAGACTGCAAGGTGGCCTTGGTTCCGCCGTAGCGCCGTGCAAGTTGCAGGTTTTCCCAGTGGATACGACCCAGGGGAATGCCCGGAGTTCCGACGTTCATGACGACGGGGCGCTGCCACCTCCATCACGTCGCGCAGACCGTGGCTCAGGACGAATCGGCTCAGGTACGCGAGGGCGAAGCTGTGTTCAAACCCTTCATCGGTCACCGCGCGCGGGCCGAAGAGGCGGTAGCGCTGAGCGCAGAGGACGAGCTTGTCCACCGAGGGACAGGTGCTCTCGATTCTCGTGATGAGTTGCCTGGTCGCTGCGACCGAAGTCAGGTCGGCCTGCAGGAAGGCGGCACGGTCGACGGCCGAGATGGCCGCCGCTTCCGCCAGAAGGGCCTCACCCTTGGCGGGAGTGCTGCCGACGGCAAGCACGCACGCTCCTTGTCGCAGGTAGTGAAGGGCGAGCCCTTTGCCGAGCCCGCCGGTACCCCCGGTGATGACCACGGTCCGCATCCCTGGATCCCCTCCCCCGTGGGTTCGGGCGAAGGATGGGCAGCCCGACACCATAGAATCGCTATTCGGCCAAGAGCATGACGAGATTGCGGCGATGGCCCAGGAGGCCCGGGGGGGGAGGAGGACGACGCCTTGGCCGGCTTCCTCGAGAGAGCCCTGGCGAGGGCGGCAACGAACCGTGGACTGCGCGAACTGATGCGCCAGGGCACCGTCGAGGCCGACGGCCTCGCCCGCGCGCGGCGCGACATCACAGTCCACTGCACGCATCTTGTCGAGAGGGCCCGCCTCGAAGGCACGCTGCGCGACGGCATCACCGAGGCCGACATCGCACCGATCGCCGCGATGATCGACGCCGTCTTGTCACTGCGCGGAGAACATCCCTCTGAAATGTGGCGACGCCATCTCGCGATTGTTCTCGATGGGCTCCGCGTCCAACCGGACCAGAGGCCCTTGCCCACTCCTGGACACGCGACCTGACCTCGACCAGCCCAGTGAGCTGCTGTGTGACGTCGCGGCGGCGCCCGAGGCCGAGCGCGACTACGTACGCATGGTCTTCACCGACCCGGTGATGCACGAGATCTACGTGGATGGGGAGGACGTGGCCCGCACATGCGTCGAGGTCCTACAGATGGAAGCCGGAACGAATCCGACCGATCCGGCCCTCACAGCTCTCGTGGGTGAACTGGCCGTTGCCGATCAGCAGTTCCGGGTCGACGCCCCAGGGACGCTTGTCTGGCCATACTGTCAGCATGGGGATGAATCGGCCGGATGCAGAGCATGCCTCAGTAAACGCTGCTGCCGACGAGCGCCAACGCGCGGCCGACGAGCGGGAGAAAGCCGCCGACGAGCGCGAACGCGAAGCCGACAAGCGGGAGAAAGCCGCCGACGAACGGGAATGCGCGGCTGACGAGCGGGAGAAGGTTGCCGACGAGCGGGAAGGTCGGCTGGACAGGCGCTCTCGCGCGACGGGGGTGGGGGCTCCTGACCATCGGCAACGCTCGCATGAGGCGATCGAACGGGCTCGGCGGCTGTTGGCCGCCAGCCAGGACCGGCTGGATCGGAGCGAGGCGGCGCTGCGCCGTGCGGATGCCCATGACAACAGGGAGCAGCACACCATCGACCGAGAGGCTGCCGACGCCCAGGCGCGGCAGGCCGGCCAAGGGCCGCTGACTCGGGAGGTTCTGGAGGAAAGGGTGCGCCGCCTGGAGGAACGCTTTGCTTCCATGGCGTCGGCGCTGGGTGCCGCCCGAGAGGCATTGGCCGATGAGTACGAGCGGCTCGCCCGGGAGGAGCCCCAGCGAGCCGCCGAGTACGAGCGACGCGCCGAGCGGGCTCGGTGGGCAGCGGCCGATCCTCACGTGGCCGAGCCGCTCGGCGACGCGGACAACGCTTGACCAGCCTGGCCCACCGGTCAGCGGCGCCGCCGCAGCGGCCCGGCCTCCAGGGCCGAGCCGCCCACCGCGAACTGGCAGCGCGTCACCGCGTGTGCCCGCTTCACCGACTTGAACCGTTCCGTCCGAGCACGAACAGGGCTCCTCGTCGGCCTGAAGGCCCTGGTCCGGCAGCAGGGGTCAGCGCCAGCGGTTGTTACTCGTGTGGTCGCCGGCGAGCCAGCGGGCGAGGTCGGCGTGAGCCGTGGCGCGCTGCTCGGCGTCGATCTTCTCCATGTCGGGGTGGTCGACAGCGAATTCCAGTATCAGCCCGTTGGGGTCCGTGACGTACAGCGAGACGCAGTACCCGTGGTCGATCACGTGGGCGTTCGATTCCTCATGGCCGGCCGCGATGACGCGCTCGCGCATGACTTCCTGGGCCTCCGCCTCGATCTTGAAGGCGACGTGACGCACGGGAGTGGAATGGATGTCCGTCTTGAACTCCTCCTGGTCCTTGGGGTCGGCGAACTGGAAGAAGGCGAGCGCGCTGCCGTCGGCTAAGCCGTAGAGCGTGTGGCTGTAGACGCGCTCGGCCCCGGTCAGCACTTCGCGCTCGGTCCACGTGGCCACCAGGGGCAGGCCGATCACGTCCTCGTAGAAGCGCCGGGTGGCTTCCTGGTCGTCGGTGATCCAGGCGTGGTGGTGGAGGCGGAGCGGCAGGGTCTGGCTCATCGCGGGTCATCTCCGTTGCTCAGATGGGGTGTTGGGCCGGAAGCCGGGATGGTCGCCGACGCCGTGACCAGCATGCCGCCCGTTGAAGTTGAACGTTAAATCATTTTGAGTCATTGTTCGCCCGTTGGGAGCGCTTCCCGCCCGGCGACCGCCCACGACCGCCCACGACCGGCCACGACGGGGCGAAGAGCCGGGGCGCAGGCAGGACACAGGCAGGGCTCAAGCAGGACTCAGACAGGGCGAAGCCGGGGCGCAGGCGTACGCAATTTCGCCTACGACGAGGGTTTACTGGCCCTACCCACCTCGTTGGATGACATGTCCCGGCGTGTCCCACATGCTGACTCCGGCTCACGTTGGGCCGTTCCACCCACCACACCGCCATCCATACGGGGGTACGCATGTCCATCACCGCAGGCGTCCGACGCCTCGCCGCCGCCGGAGTCGGCTCGGCACTCCTCGCGTCAGGGGTTCTGACCATGACCGCCGGCCAGGCCCACGCCGCCGCGCCGATCTGCACCAAGACCGTCACGAAGTGGAGCGGGAGCTTCTCCGGCCCGGCGGCCGCGGCGGCCAACGGTTCCCTGGACTGCCAGTTGGGCCCGGGCAACAGCAGCCCCGCGGTCAAGGCCCTCCAGAACTCCCTGCGGCGCTGCAACTCGGCGAGCCTCGACGCGGTCGACGGCATCTACGGCCCTCAGACCAAGGCAGCCGTCGCCAAGCTGCAGCGATCCAAGGGCGTCTCACCCGCCGACGGGCTGTACGGCCCGAAGACCCGGAAGGTCTTCGACTGGCTGGTCACAGGACCCCAGGGTGCCGCCTGCGCCACCTTCTGACGCTCGCCGCTCGACTGCGCCACCCCTCCTGCACCTACGTCACTTCGCCATCGGTCCCGTAACCCCGAAGCATTGCGCTCAGGATGCCGGTCAGCCGGGGCGCGACATCGACGACGGCGTGGGCCAGGTCGGGATCCGACTCGTAGAGGCGGCGCAGTTCGGTTCCCGGGGCGGCCATCTGCCACAGAGCGCCGGCCATCGAGGTGGCCGTGGCGACGACGTCGCCGGCCTGCGCCGGCGTCAGCCCGGCCACCTCGCACAGCACCTCACCCACGGCCTGGACCTCGGCGATGGCCGTCACCTTGAAGGAGCGGACGCTCTCCAGCGAGACGTTGCGCTCCAGGTTCATCGGCGTATGGGCGAGCAGGTCGCAGAAGACGGGGCGCGCCACGAGCGACTCGGCCAGCACGGCGGCGACCGCCCGCACGGCACACGGGCCGGACCCCTCCTCGACGCCGTCCGTGGCGGGCCCGATGGCGGCGAGTTCCGCACGTACCGCATGCGACCACTCCACCCACCCGGCCGCGGCCAGACGGAGGTAGATCTCCTCCCGCGTCTCGAAGTAGCGGAGCATCGCCGACTTGTGCATGCCGACCTCGGCCGCGATGTCGGTCAAGGTCACCGACCGGATGCCGCGCTCCGTCGCCAGCCGCGTCGCCGCGTCGAGGATGGCGGCCTCACGGGCGCGCTTGGCCTCGGGGCTCCGGGCACGTACGGGCCGACCGTGGCCCGACCGACCACCAACCGGTTGACCACTTCGACTGGACTGACTGCGGCTCGCCATACCCGCACTCTAACGCAACGCGGTTGCACTATTAACGCAACCGTGTTTTGCTAACGGCATGGCAACCCAGACTCAGACGTGGTTCATCACCGGTTCCTCCCGCGGCCTCGGCCGCTCCCTCGCGATCGCCGCCCTGGAAACGGGTGACCGGGTCGTCGCCACGGCGCGCAAGCCGGAACAGCTGGACGACCTGGTCGAGCGGTTCGGCGACAACGTCCTGCCGGTCGCACTCGACGTGACCGACGCCGCCGCGGCCACCGCCGCGCTCGACGCCGCCCGCGACCGCTTCGGCCGCATCGACGTGATCGTCAACAACGCCGGATACGCGAACGTCGCCCCCGTCGAGACGGCCCCGGAGGACGACTTCCGCCGCCAGTTCGAGACGAATTTCTGGGGCGTGTACAACGTCTCCAAGGCGGCACTCCCCCTGCTCAAGGCACAGGGCGGCGGCATCGTCGTCCAGTTCTCCTCCATCGGCGGCCGGGTCGGCGGCAGTGCGGGCCTCGGCTCCTACCAGGCCGCCAAGTTCGCGATCGACGGCCTCACCCGCGTACTGGCCACCGAGACCGCGCCGTTCGGCATCCGCTACCTGGTCGTCGAGCCCAGCGGCTTCGCCACCGACTGGGCCGGTTCCTCCATGGACGTCCAGCACGTCCCGCAGGAGTACGAGGAGACCGTCGGCGCCTTCAACGACCGCTCACGCGGCAGCCGTAGCGCCGGCGACCCGGACCGCGCCGCCGAGATCCTCGTACGCGTGGTCAAGCGCGACCACCTGCCCACCCACCTGCCCCTCGGCACGAACGCGGCCAACATGGCGCTCGCCTACTCGCGGCGCCAGATCGCCGAGGCCGAGACCTGGCAGGCCGTCTCCCTCTCCGCCGACTTCGACGCGCCGTACCCCGTCGAGCTCCCGGCGGACTGCGCGTGAGAACCGGGACGTGAACCCTGCCGCGGTGAGGGCGAGTTCACCGGCAAGGACGTGGGCCCCGGTCAGGGCGAGGCTGGTGCCCATGCCGCTGTGAACCCGTCTTCGAACCGGTGAGAGGCCTACTGCTCTGCCAGCAGCAGAACAGCGGCCGGACCGGGCTCGACGATCACTACAGTCCAGTCTCATGACGACGATTACGACGCGTACGGTCGAGTATCCGGCCGACGGTCTGACGATGGTCGGGCACCTCGCTCTCCCGGCCGGTGTCGACCGCCGACCCGCGGTGCTGCTCGGACCAGAGGGCATGGGGCTCAGCGACGTCGAGCGCCGCCGGGCCGATGCTCTCGCCGAGCTGGGGTATGTGGCGCTGGCCTTCGACCTCCACGGCGGGCGCTATTTGGGCGACCCCGAGGAGATGCTGGCCCGTTGCCTGCCGCTGCTCGCCGACCCCGACCGGATGCGATGCATCGGCCATGCGGCGCTCGACGTGTTGCGCACCGAACCGCGGACCGATTCCGACCGGATCGCCGCCGTCGGCTACGGCACCGGGGGCGCCATCGGGCTGGAACTCGGGCGCGACGGCGTCAACCTGCGCGCGATCGGGACAGTCAACGCAGTGACCACGGGCCGACCGGGCGAGGCAGCGCGCATTCGGTGCCCGGTGTGGGCCGGGGTCGGGTCGGAAGACCCGATCATGCCGCCCGCGCAACGCGAGGCGTTCACCGCTGAGATGCAGGCCGCGGGCGTCGACTGGCGCCTCGCGGTCTACGGCGGCGCGTTGCACGCCTTCCACCATCCGCCGGTCGACCACCCCGTTGTCCCCGGCGCCGGCTACCACCCGCGGCACGCGCAGCGAGCCTGGCGCGACATCGTCGACCTGCTCGCCGAGTGCCTGCCCGTGACGGAGGAGTCAAGAGCGTGATCGCGGCGGGGGTGAGCATGGCCTCGGAACGCCCGGGCAGTGTCTCGTAGTCCCGGACGGTGCGACGCGCGCGCATCAGCCACGCCAGGGACCTCGCCCCCGCCCGGTACGGGCGGAATCCGCCCACCCGCCGGGACCGGAAAGGCGCACCGCCTCAGGACATGGGGCGCCGGGAAGCTCTCCGTAGTGTCGGCACGGGAGGGTGGCCCGGGGGGCGCCACCGTTGTGCGGATGGCTGCCGGCGCGGGGTCACACGGCGGCGTTTCGGGTTCCGGCGGGGTCCTTGGTGGCGATGCCGTGCTGCTCGTCTTCGGGGCGTCCCTGTTGGGGCAGCAAGAAGGTGATCGCGAGGAATGCCACCAGCAGACATGCCTGGACGATCAGCGCGCGGTGGAAGCCGCTGGTGAAGTCACCGGTCTTGGCCTGGGCGAAGAACACTGACCCGAAGATCGCGACGCCGATGGATCCGCCGACCGCCTGCACGGCCGACAGCACGCCGGAGGCGGAGCCGATCTCGTCGTCGTCGACCGCGGCGAGGATGAAGCTGAACAGGGCGGCGATCACCATACCCGCTCCGATGCCCGCCACTGTGATGCCGGGGACGATGTCCCGGATCGAGAACGAGGCGGCGTCGAGGCCGTCCAGTTCGAACCACAGCAGGGCCGCTCCGGCCAGCTGGATCAGCGGACCGATCTGCAGCACCTTGCGGCCGATCTTGTCGGCGAGGAATGCGCCGCTGACGGCTCCGCCGATCGCGGTGCCGATGGCGAGCGGCAGGTTGCCGAGTCCCGCTTCTCCGGCCGTGAAGTGCTGACCGATCTGGAGGAAGAGGGTGAGTACGAGCTGTGTGCCGATCAGGCCGCCGAAGAACAGGGCGATGCCACCGAGCCCCACGGTGAAGGCGGGTTTGCGCAGCAGGCCGGGGGTGACCAGCGGTTCCCGCCCCGCCGCGGCCGTACGGCGCTGCTGCACGGCGAACAGGGCGAATCCGATCGCGGAGGCTGCCATGCACAGCCAAGTCCACAGCGGCCAGCCGTTCTCCTGCCCCTGGTTGAGGGGCAGGACCAACAGGGCGCAGGAGAGCACGACCAGAGCCGCGCCGGTCATGTCGACCCGCACCGCGCGGTCGCCGGGCTTCTTGGGTACGAACTTCGCGGCGATGGTCAGCGCGGCGATGCCGATGGGCAGGTTGACCAGGAAGACGGAGCGCCAGCCCAGGCCGAAGAAGTCGCCCTCGATGAGGAAGCCGCCGAGGACCGGGCCGATGATGCCGCCCAGGCCGAGCACGGGACCGAAGATCGCGAAGACCTTGGTGAGCTCGGGCCCGGAGAAGTTCTCGCGCAGCAGGCCAAGGCCCTGGGGCAGAAGCATCGCCCCAGCCGTGCCCTGCAGCAGCCTGAAGACGATCAGTGACGCGATGTTCGGAGCGATCGCGCAGAGCAGGGAGCCGGCGGTGAAGGCGGTCAGGCCGAACAGGAACATGCGGCGGCGCCCGTAGCGGTCGCCGAGCCGGCCACCGAGCACGAGCCCGGCTCCCAGGGTGAGGGCGTAGCCGCCGATCACCCACTGCAGACCGACGGAGCCGGCGCCGAGCGACTCCTCAAGGGCCGGTCCGGCGACGTTGACGATCGACGCGTCCAGGAGATCCATGATCTCCGCGATGATCATCACGGCCAGGATCAGCCACCGCCATCGGTACGGTTCGGCGGTCTCATCGGCAGTGGGTGACGGGTCACGCATGCTCAATACCTCCATCATGGAATAGTTCCACGGTGAAGGTAAAGTGGTGACGGTAGGTTGTCAAAGTCGCCGCCGGCGCAGACGTGCGGCAGGAGCGAAAGGCGGTGGGCCTCCATGGAGGAAGCGGTGCGCGATGACGTGACGGCGCAGCGTGAGCGACTGATGGAGGGGCTGAGGGTCTACGGCGGCCACTACACCGAGCTCAGCCGGCGCTTCGCCGCCTGGCTGGGCCTGCACTCCACCGACGCGGTTGCGGTACTGCAGATCGCCGCCGCGGAAGAGCGCGGCACGCCACTGTCACCGGCGCGGCTGAGCGAGCGCATCTCCCTGTCCACGGGCGCCACCACCGCGCTCTTGAACCGTCTCGAAGCGGCAGGACACATCACCCGCACCCGGGAACACTCCGACCGGCGCGTCATCTCCCTGCGCAGCGGCGCGCACATCCAGGAACGGGCGGACGAGTTCTTCGGCCCGCTCGCCCACCGCCTCGACGCCACGATGTCGCACTACCCACCGGACCTCCTCACGCAGTTCGAGTCGTTCATGGCCGATCTGAACTCGACCATGGACGCCCACCTCGCGCAGCCGATGAAGCCGGGGCAGTAGCGGCTGAAGGCAGTGAGTGCCCAGCCGTCACACCCGCCGTCGGATTCGGGTCGCTTCGAGGGTGTGTGCGGTGGTGTTTTGACGGGCCGTGAGGTGCGGTTCGCCTGTGACAGAACGAAGACGTCGAGGGGCACCGCCTGTAACTCCGTGCGAGATACAAATACTTCCGACCGCACGACACGCACCGCGCTCCATCGTTACTCCTGGGGGAACACCATGAAGCACACCCGCCTCACCGCTCTGGCCGCCATCAGCCTCGCCGCCACCCTCTCGCTCACCGCCTGCGGCGGCGACGACTCCGGCGCCGGCGACATCAAGGGCGCCTACACCGACGTCCAGGTCTACCCCACCCACACCACCAAGTAGGACCGGTACCCGCGGCGTTCCCCGTCAGCCGCCGTTCGACGACCCGTCAGGCGCCGTGCGCAGATGCGTACGTACCCCTTGCTGGCCGAACAGGATCAGCACCTCGACCGCGCCACCGTCGGCGCTGCCCAGCCAGTGCGGCAGGGACGTGTCGAACTCGGCCGCCTCGCCGCTCGACAGGGTCAGATCGCGCGCGCCGAGCACGAGCCGTAGGCGGCCGCTCAGAACGTAGAGCCATTCGAAGCCCTCATGCGTCTGCGGGGTCGGTTCGAGGGGTTCCGGTCGGGCGGGGATGATCATTTTGAAGGCGTGTACGCCCCCGGGGCGCCGGGACAGGGGCACGAAGGTCATCCCGAATCGCCGGATCGGCTTCAGGTGGATCCGGGGATCGCCGGTGCGTGGGGCTCCGACGAGGTCGTCCAGCGGCACGTCGTAGATGCGGGCCAGCGGGAGCAGCAGTTCCAGGCTCGGCCTGCGTTGGCCGCTCTCCAGACGGGACAGGGTGCTCTCCGAGACGCCGGTCGCCGTCGCGAGGTAGGCGAGCGTGATGCCGCGGTCGCGGCGCAGCGCGCGAAGCCTCGGGCCGACCGCGTCCAGTACCTCGTCGTCCGTCCTGTGATCCACGGGCTCACCTTGCCATAACCGCAAGATTCCGTGCCAGATCCCGCTCCCCCAGGCGACGCTGAGCGCTCACCGACAGAAGGAGTCTGCTGATGAGCGCCGACGTTCCCGGCACTACCGACCCGACGACGTTCTGGGACGGCGTCTACGCCGCCCGGCCCGCGGCCGACGCACCCCGGCCCAACGTCCGCCTCACCGAGACGGTCGCGGGTCTGACGCCCGGCGACGTGCTCGACCTCGGCTGCGGC
>NZ_LIRJ01000116.1:37147-37744 GCF_001419745.1 Streptomyces silaceus
CGACCTCGGCTGCGGCAACGGGGGCGACGCCCTGTGGCTCGCCGGGCAGGAGTGGCGCGTCACGGCGACCGACATCTCGGCCGTGGCGGTCGAGCGGCTCGCCGCCCTCGCCCGCTCGCACGGGTTCGGCGACCGGGTCACCGCCGTGCGGCACGACCTGCGTACGTCGTTCCCGGACGGCGAGTTCGACCTGGTCTGCGCCCACTACCTGCACACGCCCTTCGACCTGGACAAGGCGGCCGTCCTGCGCTCGGCCGCGCACGCCCTGCGGCCCGGTGGGCGGCTGCTGGTCGTCGACCACGGCTCGACCGCGCCGTGGTCGTGGACGGCGGGCTCGGATGTCCGCTACCCGTCCCCGCGGGAAGTCGCCGCGGACATCGCCCTGGACCCGGGGACGTGGACGGTGGAGCAGGCCGACGCGCTGACCCGGACCGCGACGGGACCCGACGGCCGCACCGCCGAGGTCACCGACCACGTCCTGGTCGTCCGCCGCGCGGGCTGACACCCCGGACACCCCTGACGGCCCCCGTCCCGAGGCCGCCTTCGCCACCCCAGAAGGAAGGAGACCACCGTGCCCGCCCCCGCGCGCCCCAACCG
>NZ_LIRJ01000117.1 GCF_001419745.1 Streptomyces silaceus
CGCCGTGGCGCCACGGCGGTCCCGGCGTCAGCGCCGGGCGGCGGTCAGAGCGACTTGCGCGCCGACGGCACCGCCAACTCCGCCGTGTCCTCCGGGAAGTGGCATGCCGTCAGGTGTCCCGTACGGTTGCCGTCGAGCTGGACCAGCGGCGGGTCGTCGGTGGCGCACTTGTCCGTCGCCTTCCAGCAGCGGGTGCGGAACCGGCAGCCCGAGGGCGGGTTGACCGGCGACGGCACGTCGCCCTTGAGCAGGATCCGCTCGCGGCGCGGCACGTCGTCCGCCGTCGCCTCGGGCACCGCCGACAGGAGCGCCTTGGTGTAGGGGTGGCGCGGGTTGTCGTACAGGTCCTCGCGGTCCGCGATCTCCACGATCCGGCCCAGGTACATGACCGCCACGCGCTGCGAGAAGTGGCGGACCACCGCGAGGTCGTGCGCGATGAACAGGAACGCGATCCCGAGGTCCTTCTGGAGCTTCTGGAGCAGGTTCACGACCTGCGCCTGGATCGAGACGTCCAGCGCCGACACCGGCTCGTCCGCCACGATCAGCTTGGGCTCGAGGGCCAGCGCGCGGGCCACGCCGATGCGCTGGCGCTGACCGCCGGAGAACTCGTGCGGGAAGCGGTTGAAGTGCTCGGGGTTGAGGCCGACCGTCTCCAGGAGCTCCCGCACGCGGGCCTCGCGGCCGCCCGGCGGGTTGATGCCGTTGACCTCCATCGGCCCCGAGATGATCTTGCCGACCGTCTGTCGCGGGTTCAGCGACGCGTACGGGTCCTGGAAGATCATCTGGATCTCCGAGCGGACCGGCGCCAGCTGCTTGCGCGAGGCGTGCGTGATGTCCTGGCCGCGGTAGGAGATCTTCCCGCCCGTCGGCTCCAGCAGGCGCGTGATCAGCCGGCCCGTCGTCGACTTGCCGCAGCCGGACTCGCCGACCAGGCCCAGGCTCTCGCCCTCGGCCACGGTGAAGTCCAGGCCGTCCACCGCCTGCACGGCGCCGATCTTCCGCTTGAACGGGAAGCCGCCCATCACCGGGAAGTGCTTGGTCAGACCCGTGACGTCCAGGAGAGGAGTGGGAGTGGTGCTGCTCATGGTCGTGAAATCCCGTCTCTTGTACGTCAGTCGGTCCGCGAGCCCGCGAAGTCCGCGAAGAATTCGGTCCGTTGCGCCGCCGTGAGGTGGCAGGCGGCCCCCCGGCCCTCGGCCAGTTCGAGCAGCGGCTGCTCGCCCGAGCAGCGCCCGTCCCCGACCTGCTCGGTGAACGCGCAGCGCGGGTGGAAGCGGCAGCCGGTCGGCGGGTTGAGCAGGCTCGGCGGCGTGCCCGGGATCGGCGAGAGCGGCACGTCCACCGGACCGTCCAGCGACGGCATCGAGCCCAGCAGGCCCCAGGTGTAGGGGTGCTGCGGCGCGCGCAGCACCTCCTTCTTCGTGCCGCGCTCCACGCACCGGCCGCCGTACATCACCAGGACGTCGTCCGCGATGTCGGCGATGACGCCGAGGTCGTGGGTGATGAAGATGATCGACGTGCCGAACTCCTGCTGGAGGTCCTTCAGGAGGTCCATGATCTGCGCCTGGACGGTCACGTCGAGCGCGGTCGTCGGCTCGTCCGCGATCAGCAGCGACGGGTTGCAGACCAGCGACATCGCGATCATCGCGCGCTGGCGCATACCGCCGGAGAACTGGTGCGGGTAGTCGTCCACGCGCAGGTCGGGCTGCGGGATGCCGACCTTCGTCAGCATCTCGACGGCCCGCGCCCGCGCCTCCTTCTTGGAGGCGCCGGTGTGCTTGCGGTACGTCTCGCCGATCTGCCGGCCGATGGTGTGGTACGGCGACAGCGAGGCCAGCGCGTCCTGGAAGATCATCGCCATCTTGTTGCCGCGCAGCCGCTCCAGCTCCCGCTCGGTGGCGGTGAGGAGCTCCTGGCCGTCCAGCAGGATCTCGCCGTCGATGGCGGTGCTGTCCTTGTGGTGCAGGCCCAGGATGGCGAGGTTGGTGACCGACTTGCCGGAGCCGGACTCGCCGACGATGCCGAGGGTCTTGCCCTTCTCCAGGTCGAAGTCGAGCCCGTCGACGGCCTTGACGACGCCGTCCTCGGTGGAGAAGTGGACGCGCAGGTCGCGTACGGAGAGGAAGGGGGTGCTCATGGTTTCCGGCTCCCTAGGCGAGGCGCACGCGCGGGTCGATGAGGGCGTACACCGCGTCGACGATGATGTTGAAGACGACGATCGCGGTGGCGGCGACCAGGACGACGCCGAGCAGCATCGGCAGGTCGCTCGTGTTGACCGCACGGACCGAGAGGTCGCCGATGCCGTGCAGCGCGAAGGTCTTCTCGGTGATGATCGCGCCGCCGAGCAGCACACCCAGGTCGAGACCGAAGATGGTGATGATCGGCCCCATCGCGCCCCGCCAGGCGAAGCGGAAGAAGACCGAGCGGCTGGAGAGGCCCTTGGCGCGCGCCGTGCGGACGAAGTCCTCGCTGAGCGTCTCGACCATCTGGGAGCGCGTCATGCGGGTGTAGTTCGCCGTGAAGATCAGGGAGAGCACGAGCCAGGGGATCAGCAGACCCGAGAACCAGTCGCCGGGGTTCTCGGTGATCGGCGTGTACTGCGGCCGGTCCATCCACTGCAGCTGGTTGACGAAGAGGTAGACGGCGAAGACGCCGACGACGTAGATCTGCAGCGAGGACGCGATGAGCGAGGCGGACGAGGCGATCTTGTCGACGGCCTTGCCCTGCTTGACGGCGGCCAGCATGCCGGCGCCCACACCGAAGACGACGAAGACGGCCGCGGCACCCAGCGACAGCGAGACGGTGGTCGGGAAGCGGTCCAGGATCGTGCCGAGGACCGGCTCGCGGTTGCGGAAGGAGTAACCCAGGCAGGGCGCCGGACAGTTGCCGTAACTGGCGTAGTCACGGCCCACGAACAGGCCCTCGAACCAGTGCCAGTACTGCACCGGAAGCGGATCGGCGATCCCCAGGTTGTGCCGCACCAGGTCCAGCGTCTCCGGGGAGCAGACCTTGCCGCAGGCCAGCCGGGCGGGGTCGCGCGGGGCGGCGTAGAAGAGGACGAAGACGAGAACGCTGATGATCAGCAGGATCACCGCGCCACCGGCGATGCGGCGAAGGAGGAAGCGGAGCATGGCAGTTGGGTTTCCTGACGGATGCCGTGGGTGAGGAGGGGGCGGGGCGGTCCCGGTCGAGGAACCGCCCCGCCTCAAGGGCCGGTCGTCAGGCCTTGACGTACGTCTTGTAGATCAGCGTCGCCGCGAACTGCGGGTCGTGCTGGGCGCCACCGACCTTGGAGCCGTGCAGGTAGAAGCGGCGCTGGTAGGTCTCCGGGATGATCGGCACGACCTCGGTCATGATCTTCTTGTCGAGCTCGGCCCAGGCCTTGCCCGCTTCCTTCACGTCCGAGATGACCGCGTTCTTCTTGATCGCCTCGTTGATCCAGGGGATGTCGGTCTGCGAGATGTTGTTCTGGCCGTCACCGATCGCGTCGCCGTCGAAGAGCGGCTGGATCAGCGTGTAGGCGGTCGGCCAGTCCGGGGACCAGCCGAACCACATGACGTCGAACTTGTTGTCGATGCGCTGCGCCTGGTCGTAGTAGTCCGTCGAGTTGAGCGGCTTGATGACCGGGTCGAAGCCCGCGGCCTTCAGCGCGTTCTCGATGACGACCTTGGTCTTGTCGTACGTGGGGCGCTGCGGGAAGGCGTAGACGATCTTCTGGCCGAGCTTGCCGGCCTTCTTCAGGATCGCCTTGGCGGCCGCCGGGTCGCCCTGCGGCTTCTTCAGCTTGCCGAAGACGTCGAACTTCTCGCGGCCGATGATGTCGGGGCTGAGGATCGTCGTCGCGAGGTCACCCGCGGACTCGCCGCCGTAGATCCGGCGGATCTGCTCCAGCGGCCACGCGACGTTGAGGGCCTTGCGGACCTCGACGTCGGTGATGCGCTTGGTGTTGATGGCGTAGTAGTACGTGCCCGAGGACAGGCCGTTGAAGGTGCGCGCCTTGAGCTTCGGGTCGCTGAGGACCTTCTGCATGCGCTCGGCCGGGATGTTCTCGTAGATGGCGATCATCTGCTGGTCCTTGCCCTGGTCCGAGATGAATCGGTCGCAGGAGTCAAGGCCCGTGGGGCCGAACTCGAACTCGAAGCTGTCCGGGTAGGCGGTGCGGATCGGGTCCGTCTTCGGGTCCCAGTGCTTGTTGCGCGTCAGCGTCATCGACTTGTCGATGGAGCGGTTCTTGACGATGTAGGGGCCGCAGGAGAACGGCGCCTTGTCGTACTTCTCCTTGGTGTCGTGCTTCACCGGAGTGGCGGCGTACGAGTGCATCGCCAGCGTGAAGTTGAAGTCCGGGCGGGCTTCCTTCAGCTTGAAGGTGATCGTCTTCTTCGCCTTGTCGATGACGATCGAGTCCAGGTGGTCGCCGCCGTACGGGCCCTTGTAGCCCTCACGCCACTTGGAGCCCTTGCCGGTCAGCGCCATCTGGACGTACGCGGCGCCCTCGGTGATGAACGGGGCCCAGGCACGCTCGAAGCCGTGCCGGACGTCCTCGACGGTGAGCTCGCTGCCGTCCTGCCACTTCAGACCGTCCTTCAGCGTGAAGGTCCAGGTCTTGTTGTCCTTGGACGCCTTGCCGACGTCGGTGGCGAGGTCGCCGACCAGGGTCATCTTGCCCTTGTCGTCGATGTAGTAGCCGGTGAGGGTGCGCGCGTAGAGGTTGGCGACCGAGGAGTTGTACGCGAAGTAGATGCGCTGCGGGTCCATGTGCGACACGTCGTCCTCGGCGACGCCGTAGATGGTGCCGCCCTTCTTCGCGCCCGCGACCTCGGGGGCGGGACCCTTCGAGTCCTCCGCCGTGCCGATGTTGACGCTGGCGCCCGTGTACTCCGTGGCGCCGCCATGATTGCCGCCGCCCTCGCCGCCACCGGAGCCGCCGCTGCTGCACGCGGACAGGACCATCGAGCCGCCGGCCGCGACCGATGTGGCGATGACGAAGTTTCTGCGGGAGAGAGACATGTGGCTACCAACCCTGATTGTCGAAGAAGAGGAGCGGAGAGAACGGCCCGGCACTGCCCCGTCGCGTGTGCCCGGCAGGGGGGGAGTGTCAGCGTTTGGTCTTCGGGTCCAGCGCGTCGCGCACCGAGTCGCCGAGGAGGTTGAAGGCGACCACGAAGATCACCATCGCGATGCCGGGGAAGGCCATGTACGTGATGTCCTGCTCGTACACCTCGGAGGCCCGCTGGATCATCACGCCCCAGTCGGGGATGGGCTCCTGAAGGCCCACGCCCAGGAAGGCGAGTCCGGCCTCGGCGGTCACGAACATCGGGAGCGCGAGCGTGGCCTGGATGAGGATCGGCGTCCACAGGTTGGGGAGCAGTTCCTTGAAGATGATCCGGGCCGGTGAGGCGCCGGTCACCTTCGCGGCCTCCACGAACTCCCGCTCGCGCAGGGCCAGCACCTCGCCGCGCAGCAGACGCGCGATGGAGGCCCAGCCGAAGGCCGTCATCACCGCGATGAGGCTGGTGACCGTCAGCCACGTGGGCGTCTTGTCCTCCGGAGCCACGAGCACCGAGATCATCACGGGCCAGAAGGCGATGAAGAAGAGCGTCGAGGGGAAGGCCAGCAGGATGTCGATGACCCGGCCGATGAAGTAGTCGGTCTTGCCGCCGAGATAGCCGGCCGTGATGCCGACGACGATGCCGATGAGCGTCACCAGGATCGTGGTCGCCGCCGCGATCAGCAGCGAGTTGCGCATGCCGTACAGCAGGAAGGTCAGGACGTCCCGGCCGAGGCCGGGCTCGATGCCGAACCAGAACTCGCCGTCGATGCCGCCGTTCGGCTTGAACGGATAAGCGAACTCGTTCAGGAGCGACGGGTCGTTCTGCCCGTACGTCGTGTACGGATCCTTGCCGTAGACCTTGGCGATCAGCGGCGCGCAGATGGCGATGACGAAGAAGAAGAGCACGACGCATGCGGCGATCACGCCGGACTTGTCCCGCTTGAACCGGTTCCAGGCGAGGCGCCCCGGCGAACGCCCCTTGTCGCCCTGGTCCTTGGGCGTAGTAGGCGTGCCGTCGGTCTTGTCCGTCACTTCAAGCGTGGCGGCAGCGGCGGGAGTTGGCGAGGTCATGGCGCTCCAGGCCCGGAGGGGTCGTCAGGAATCCGCAGGACAACCAGGCACCTACGGGCTAGGCGCGACTTTCGCAAGGCGTTTCCCACGCGGTCAATGAATCGTGAGCCGCTTTGAGTCGGTCTTGGGATCCTTGGCCAGACCTTTACTCAAGCTTGGCGTTGACATTGCCTTGGCGTAATCAATGGTGATGGACAAGGCCGGGCATATGCGGGCGGTTCCGGCAATGAGTCCGATATACGGGCGCGAGTGTCTCGGAATGCGTACATCCGGATGGCCTCCTCCTCATACGGGTGGGGTAAATGTGCGGTTCATTCCTCCTGCGGCGATATTTGGCGATACGTGAGGTAGCTCACGCATCGCAGACGGTCGGAACAGCAGGAAGCACGGGACAGGAGGACTCCATGCGTGGAGCCACGCACGCCAAGTGGGCCGCAGGTGCGGTGGCCGTCGCCCTCGCGGCGACGGCCTGTGGTGGCGGGGGGAGCAGCGGCGGCGGTGGCGGCGACGGCTCCGGCATCGTCAGCTCCTCCTGGGGCGACCCGCAGAACCCGCTGGAACCCGCCAACACCAACGAGGTCCAGGGCGGCAAGATCCTCGACATGGTCTTCCGGGGCCTGAAGCGGTACGACCCGAAGACCGGCGAGGCCAAGGACATGCTCGCCGAGTCGATCAAGACCGAGGACGCCCAGAACTTCACGGTCGAGGTCAAGGACGGCTGGACCTTCAGCAACGGCGAGAAGGTCACCGCCAAGTCCTTCGTCGACGCCTGGAACTACGGCGCCAACCTCAAGAACAACCAGAAGAACGCCTACTTCTTCGGCTATATCGAGGGGTACGACAAGGTCCACCCGGAGAAGGGCGACCCGAGCGCCCAGACGCTCTCCGGGCTGAAGGTCGTCGACGAGAAGACGTTCACCGTCAAGCTCACCCAGAAGTTCTCCACCTGGCCCGACACCCTCGGCTATCCGGCCTTCGCGCCGCTGCCCAAGGCGTTCTACGACGACCACGACGGCTGGCTCAAGAAGCCCGTCGGCAACGGTCCGTACACCGTCGACTCGTACACCAAGGGCTCGAAGATGTCCCTGCGCAAGTGGGACAAGTACCCCGGTGACGACAAGGCGCAGAACGGCGGTGTGGACATGAAGGTCTATACCGACAACAACACGGCCTACACCGACCTGATGGCCGGCAACCTCGACCTCGTCGACGACGTGCCGGCCTCCCAGCTCAAGAACGCCAAGGCCGACCTCGGCGACCGGTACATCAACACCCCCGCCGGCATCATCCAGACCCTGGCCTTCCCCTTCTACGACAGCAAGTGGACCAAGCCGGGCATGGAGAAGGTCCGCCAGGGCCTGTCCATGGCGATCAACCGCGAGCAGATCACCGACACGATCTTCCAGAAGACGCGGACGCCCGCCACCGACTGGACCTCCCCGGTGCTCGGCGAGGACGGCGGCTACAAGTCCGGCCTCTGCGGCGACGCCTGCACGTACGACGCCGCGCAGGCCAAGAAGCTGGTCGAGGAGGGCGGCGGCATCCCCGGCGGCACCCTCAAGGTCACGTACAACGCGGACACCGGCTCGCACAAGGAGTGGGTCGACGCCGTCTGCAACTCCATCAACAAGGCGCTCGGCAACGACAAGGCCTGCGTCGGCAACCCCGTCGGCACCTTCGCGGACTTCCGCAGCAAGGCCTCCAAGCAGGAGCTCGACGGCGTCTGGCGCTCCGGCTGGCAGATGGACTACCCGCTGATCCAGAACTTCCTGGAGCCGGTGTACTTCACCGACGCCCCGTCCAACGACGGCAAGTACTCCAGCAAGGACTTCGACAGGCTCGTGAACGAGGCCAACGCGGAGACCGACACCGCCAAGGCCGTCTCCACGTTCCAGGACGCCGAGAAGATCCTCGCCAAGGACATGGCGTCCATCCCGCTCTGGTACCAGAACGGCAGCGCCGGCTACTCCGACAAGGTCTCCGACGTCTCGCTGAACCAGTTCAGCGTGCCGGTCTACAACGAGATCAAGGTCAACTGAGACGCCGGGAGCGGCCGCCTGCCCGCCGAGGGCGCCCGGCGGCCGCTCCCCCTAATCCCGGAGCCCCCATGGGACGTTATGTGATCCGGCGTCTGCTGCAGATGATCCCGGTCTTCTTCGGCGCCACGCTGCTGATCTTCCTGATGGTGAACGTGATGGGCGACCCCGTCGCGGGCCTGTGCGGCGACCGCCAGTGCGACCCCGCCACGGCCGCCCAGCTGAAGAAGGAGTTCGGCCTCGATAAGCCGGTGTGGCAGCAGTACCTGACGTACATGGGCAACGTCTTCACCGGTGACTTCGGCACCGCCTTCAACGGCCAGAAGGTCACCGAGCTGATGTCGGCCGCCTTCCCGGTCACCATCCGGCTCACCATCGTCGCCATCGTCTTCGAGATCGTCATCGGCATCTCGCTCGGCGTGCTCACCGGGCTGCGCCGCGGCCGGCCGGTCGACACCGTGGTGCTGCTCCTGACGCTCGTCGTCATCTCCATCCCCACCTTCGTCACCGGCCTCGTGCTGCAGCTGCTGCTCGGCGTCAACTGGGGCGTGATCAAACCCTCCGTCTCGCCGGAGGCGCCCTTCAACGAACTGCTCGTCCCAGGACTCGTGCTCGCCTCGGTGTCCCTGGCGTACGTGACCCGCCTGACCCGCACCTCCATCGCGGAGAACCGGCGCGCCGACTACGTCCGCACCGCCGTCGCCAAGGGCCTGCCCCGGCGCCGCGTCATCACCCGGCACCTGCTGCGCAACTCGCTGATCCCCGTGGTCACCTTCATCGGCACGGACGTCGGCGCGCTGATGGGCGGCGCGATCGTCACCGAGCGGATCTTCAACATCCACGGCGTCGGCTTCCAGCTCTACCAGGGGATCCTGCGGCAGAGCACGCAGACCGTCGTCGGCTTCGTGACGGTCCTCGTCCTGGTCTTCCTGGTGGCCAACCTGATCGTCGACCTCCTGTACGCCGTACTCGACCCGAGGATCCGCTATGCCTGAACCCATGGAGCCGCAGGGCGCCATCGCCGCGACCGGTGCGGGCGGCGCGATGGACCTGGCCACGAGCGAGGCGACCTCTCTGGCCCCGGGCGGGCCCGACGGCACCGGACCCTCCTCCCCGGCGCGCAGCCTGTGGTCGGACGCCTGGCACGACCTGCGGCGCAACCCGATCTTCATCGTCTCGGGCCTGGTGATCCTCTTCCTCGTGATCATCTCGATCTGGCCCTCGCTCATCGCCTCCGGCAACCCGCTCGACTGCGACCTCGCCAACGCCCGCAAGGGCTCGGCGCCCGGCCACCCCTTCGGCTTCAACGAGCAGGGCTGCGACGTCTACACACGGGTCGTGTACGGCACCCGGGTCTCGGTCACCGTCGGCGTCTGCGCCACGCTCGGCGTCGCGGTCCTCGGCAGCGTGCTCGGCGGGCTCGCCGGGTTCTTCGGCGGAGTCTGGGACGCGATCCTCTCCCGCATCACCGACATCTTCTTCGCCATCCCCGTCGTCCTCGGCGGCCTGGTGCTCCTGTCGGTGGTGACCAGCTCGACGGTGTGGCCGGTGGTCGGCTTCATGGTGCTGCTCGGCTGGCCGCAGATCTCCCGCATCGCGCGCGGCTCGGTCATCACCGCCAAGCAGAACGACTACGTCCAGGCGGCGCGGGCGCTCGGCGCCTCCAACTCCCGGATGCTGCTGCGCCACATCACGCCGAACGCCGTCGCCCCGGTGATCGTCGTGGCGACCATCGCACTGGGTACGTACATCGCCCTGGAGGCCACCCTCTCCTACCTCGGCGTCGGCCTGAAGCCGCCGACGGTGAGCTGGGGCATCGACATCTCGGCCGCCTCCCAGTACATCCGCAACGCCCCGCACATGCTGCTCTGGCCGGCCGGGGCCCTGGCGATCACCGTGCTCGCGTTCATCATGCTCGGCGACGCGGTGCGCGACGCCCTCGACCCGAAGCTGAGGTAGCCGCCCATGCTGCTCGAAGTGCGCGATCTGCACGTGGAGTTCCACACCCGCGACGGGGTCGCCAAGGCCGTCAACGGCGTCGACTACAGCGTCGACGCCGGTGAGACGCTCGCCGTGCTCGGCGAGTCCGGCTCCGGCAAGTCCGTGACCGCCCAGGCCGTGATGGGCATCCTCGACATCCCGCCCGGCCGGATCACCTCGGGCGAGATCCTCTTCCAGGGCCAGGACCTCCTGAAGCTCAAGGAGGACGAGCGGCGCAAGGTGCGCGGCGCCGGGATGGCGATGATCTTCCAGGACGCGCTCTCCTCGCTGAACCCGGTGCTCAGCGTCGGCGAACAGCTCGGCGAGATGTACGTCGTCCACCGGGGCATGTCCCGCAAGGACGCGAAGGCCAAGGCCGTCGAGCTGATGGACCGGGTGCGCATCCCGGCCGCCAAGGAGCGCGTCGGGCAGTACCCGCACCAGTTCAGCGGCGGCATGCGCCAGCGCATCATGATCGCCATGGCGATGGCGCTCGAACCCTCGCTGATCATCGCGGACGAGCCGACCACCGCCCTCGACGTGACGGTCCAGGCCCAGGTCATGGATCTGCTCGCCGAGCTCCAGCGCGAGATGAACATGGGCCTGATCCTCATCACCCACGACCTCGGCGTGGTGGCCGACGTCGCCGACTCGATCGCCGTGATGTACGCGGGCCGCATCGTCGAGAAGGCCCCCGTCCACGAGATCTACCGGGCCCCCGCCCACCCCTACACCCGGGGCCTGCTCGAATCGATCCCGCGCCTGGACCAGAAGGGCCAGGAGCTCTACGCGATCAAGGGCCTGCCGCCGAACCTCATGAACATCCCGCCCGGCTGCGCCTTCAACCCCCGCTGCCCCATGGCCCAGGACGTCTGCCGCACCGACGAGCCGCCGCTCGCGCGGGTGACGTACGAGGGCCTCGCCGCCGAGCGCAGGAGCGCCTGCCACTTCTGGAAGGAGACGCTCGATGCCGCACGGTGAACACGTGAGCAAGAAGCGGCTGGAGGAGGAGGGGGAGACCGCGCGGCAGCTGATGGACAAGGCGCGCGCGGAGTCGGAGTTCGCCGCGCACGGCTCGGCCTCCGGACACGAGCCGATCCTCCAGGTGCGCGGCCTGGTCAAGCACTACCCGCTGACCCAGGGCATCCTGATCCGCAAGCAGGTCGGCGCGGTCAAGGCCGTGGACGGCGTCGACTTCGACCTCAACCAGGGCGAGACGCTCGGCATCGTGGGGGAGTCCGGCTGCGGCAAGTCGACCGTCGCGAAGATGCTCGTCAACCTGGAGCGGCCCACCGCGGGCGAGATCCGCTACAAGGGCGAGGACATCACCAAGCTGTCCGGGCGCGCGCTGAAGGCGGTCCGCAGGAACATCCAGATGGTGTTCCAGGACCCGTACACCTCGCTGAATCCCCGGATGACGGTGGGCGACATCATCGGGGAGCCGTACGAGATCCACCCCGAGGTCGCGCCGAAGGGCTCGCGGCGGCAGAAGGTGCAGGAGCTGCTCGACGTGGTCGGGCTCAACCCCGAGTACATCAACCGCTATCCGCACCAGTTCTCCGGCGGCCAGCGCCAGCGCATCGGCATCGCCCGCGGCCTCGCGCTGCGGCCCGAGGTGATCGTCGCCGACGAGCCGGTCTCCGCGCTCGACGTCTCCGTGCAGGCCCAGGTCGTCAACCTCCTGGAGAAACTCCAGAACGAGTTCGACCTGAGCTACGTCTTCATCGCCCACGACCTGTCCATCGTGCGGCACATCTCCGACCGGGTCGGTGTGATGTACCTCGGGCGGATCGTGGAGATCGGCTCGGACGAGCAGATCTACGACCACCCCACGCACCCCTACACCCAGGCGCTGCTCTCCGCCGTCCCGGTCCCCGACCCCGAGGCGCGCGAGCACCGGGAGCGGATCATCCTCAGCGGTGACGTGCCCTCGCCCGCGAACCCGCCCTCGGGCTGCCGCTTCCGCACCCGCTGCTGGAAGGCGCAGGAGCGGTGCCGTCTGGAGGTCCCCGAACTCGCGGTGCCCGCCGAGTTCCGGCTCGCCGACAGCCCCGCCGCGCACGACTCGGCCTGTCACTTCGCCGAGGAGAAGCAGGTCGTGCCGTAGCCGGCCGCGGCTTAACGCGCGGGTAATGCCGCCGTCGCAGCACCGATATACGGACGGGGCACGCTGGAGGGCGTACGGCCGTGCGGGTGCCGTAGACCGGCCGGGGTGCCGCCATGTCACCCCGGCCGGTTCTTCCGTTCTTACGGGCCGCTAGAGGCCCAGCGACCGCTTCAGGAAGTCCACCTGGAGCAGCAGCAGGTTCTCCGCGACCTGCTCTTGCGGGGTCATGTGGGTGACGCCCGACAGCGGCAGGACCTCGTGCGGGCGGCCCGCCGCCAGCAGCGCCGAGGACAGGCGCAGCCCGTGCGCCACCACCACGTTGTCGTCGGCCAGACCGTGCACGATCAGCATCGGGCGGTGCGGCTCGGCCGCCTCGACCAGGCCGTCGTCCCAGATGAGCGAGTTCTTGCGGTAGACCTCCGGGTTCTTGGCGGGGTCGCCCAGGTACCGCTCCTCGTAGTGCGTGTCGTAGAGCCGCAGGTCCGTCACCGGGGCGCCGACCACCGCCGCGTGGAACACGTCGGGGCGTCGCAGCGCCGCCATGCCCGCGAGATAGCCGCCGTAGGACCAGCCGCGGATCGCCACCCGGTCCAGGTCGAGCGGGTACTGCCCGGTCGCCGCGAGCGAGTGCAGCGCGTCGACCTGGTCGTCGAGCGTGAGCGTCATGTCGTTCTTGACCGACTTCTCCCACGCGGGGGAGCGGCCCGGGGTGCCGCGGCCGTCCGCGACGATCACCGCGAAGCCCTGGTCGGCGAACCACTGCGAGGTCAGGAAGATGTTGTGCGCCCGCTGGACGCGCTGGCCGTGCGGGCCGCCGTACGGATCGAGCAGTACCGGAAGCGGTCCGTCGGCCTCCTTGTAATCCGTGGGGAGCAGGACGGCGCACGGAATCCTGCGCGTGCCCCCTTCCGTGAGCGTCACGCGCGGCGTGAGCCCTGGGCGCTGGGCGTGTGAGGCGACGGTCGCCACCTGCTTGCCCTCGCGCAGCACCTGGACCCGAGCGCCGGGACGGTCCAGCGTGGCCGACACCAGCACGGTGACGCCGCCCGCGCGGACCGCCGAGTGCACGCCGGGCTCGCGCGAGACGCGCTCCACGCCCAGTTCGTTGACGCGGTAGACGTGCACCTCGCCGATCTCCGGGTCGGCCGCCTCCTCGCCCGCCGAGGCCGCGACCAGGATGTCCTCCTCGGTCACGTCGAGCACCGCGCGGACCTGCAACTGCGGTCCGGTCAGCGGCCGTTCACCCCAGGCGAGCACCCGCGCGCCGCCCTCGTCCACGATCCGCACCAGCTTGCCACTGGGCGACCAGCACGGCACACCGGCGAAAAGTTCCAGCCATTCCGCATCCTCCTCCGCATGCACCATCCGCGTCGCCCCGTCGTCCGGGTTCACCGCGAGGTACAGCTGGCTCCCCTGGTCGCGGGACTGCACGAGCAGCAGGGGCGCGCCGTCCGCCGACCAGTGCACGCGCGCGAGGTACGGGAAGCGGACACGGTCCCAGAGCACCTCGACACGCGAGCCGTCCAGGCCCAGGACGAACAGCCGCACGTCCGCGTTGGGCGTGCCCGCGGCCGGGTAGGCGACCGCGGCCGGCTCGCGGTCCGGGTTCGCCGGATCGGCGATCCACCAGCGCTGGACGGGGGCGTCGTCGACCCGCGCGACCAGCAGCCGGTCCGACTCCGGCGACCACCAGAACCCGCGGGAACGCGCCATCTCCTCGGCCGCGATGAACTCCGCGACGCCGTACGTCACGGTCTCCTCCTCGCCCGCCTCCGGCGCGGCGAGGGCGCGGTCGTCCGCGCCGTCGGCCGAGGTCACGCGCAGGGCGCCCCGGGCGACGTAGGCGACATGGCGCCCGTCGGGGGAGGGGCGCGGGTCGATCACCGGTCCCGGCACGGGCAGTTCGCGGGCCGTGCCCGCGCGCAGCTCCGCCGTGAAGAGCCGGCCCGACAGCGCGAACGCCGCCAGCTCCACGGCCGCGTCCGTCGCATAGGCCACGATGCCCGCGCCGCCCTCGCGGCTGCGCTCGCGCCGGGCCCGCTCGGCGGCGGAGAGCCGCTCGGCCGCGCCCCCGAGCAGCAGCCCCGGATCGGCCGCCACGCGCTCGGCGTTGCCGTCCGCAAGGTCGAGGACCCAGAGCCGCTGGGCCCGGTCCGTGCCGTCGGACGACCGCAGGAAGGCGACGCGCGCGCCGTCCGGCGCGACCGTGAACGCACGGGGCGCGCCCAGGTTGAAACGCTGCGTTCGGGCGTGCTGCCGCGGGAAGGAGAGCGGTTGCGCCGGGCTCTCGTCGGGCCTGGGAATTCCGGGGTTCTCGGACGTCATCCCCCGACCTTATGGCGCATGCGCCCCCCTGTGCTGCCGTGCTCCGACTCATGCGTCCGCACGGATAGTTATGATCCGTAGCGCTTGGTGGGTATGAACCTGCTGGCGTCCGCACTGGGTTACGGCAACGACTTGGAGGTGACCGCCGTGGCACTCTCGATTTCGGCGGTGGTGCTGCTGGCGATCATCGTCTTCCTGTTGGTCAAGAAGTCAGGGCTGAAGGCGGGGCACGCGGTCGTCTGCATGCTCCTCGGCTTCTACCTGGCGAGCTCGTCCATCGCGCCGACCATCAACGAGCTGACGACGAACGTCGCGGGGATGATCGGCGACATCAAGTTCTGACCGCCGTGACCCTTCGGGGCGTGCCCGCACGTTCTGAAGGGTCCCCGCGGTGCTCGTAGGGTGGTCCCATGACGGAACTGCCCGCCCGGCGCCTGCTCCTCGTGCACGCGCACCCCGACGACGAGTCGATCACCACCGGCGCGACCATGGCCAAGTACGTGGCCGAGGGCGCCCACGTCACCCTGGTGACCTGCACGCTGGGCGAGGAGGGCGAGGTCATCCCGGCCGAGCTCGCCCATCTCGCCGCCGACCGCGAGGACTCCCTGGGCGCCCAGCGCATCGGGGAGCTGGCCGCCGCGATGAAGGAGCTGGGGGTCACCGACCACCGCTTCCTCGGCGGCACCGGGCGCTACCGCGACTCCGGGATGATGGGCGTCGAGCAGAACCACCGCCCCGGCGCGTTCTGGTCGGCCGACCCGGACGAGGCCGCGGCCCACCTCGTCGAGGTGATCCGCGAGGTCCGCCCGCAGGTCCTGGTGACGTACGACCCCGACGGGGGATACGGCCACCCGGACCACATCCAGGCGCACCGCGTCGCCATGCGCGCCGCCGACCTCGCGGCCGAGGAGGCCTTCCGCGCCGACCTCGGCGAGCCGCACACCATCGACAAGATCTACTGGAACCGCGCCCCGCGCTCCGTGGTCGAGGAAAGGTTCCGGTGGATGGGGGGCGCGCTGGGGCACTCACCCTTCCGCACGCCCGCCGCCGTCGCGGACGTGCCGGGCGTCACCGACGACGAGCGGATCACGACGGAGATCGACGGCCGCCCCTACAAGGCGGCCAAGGCGGCGGCCATGGCCGCCCACGCCACCCAGATCACGGTGAGCGGTCCGCTCTTCGTCCTCTCCAACGACCTCGCGCAGCCGATCTTCGACGTGGAGTATTACGAGTTGGTCCGGGGTGAGGCGTCGACCGAGGGCCCCGTGGGACCCTCGAAGGAAGGCGTGGCCCGCGAGAGCGATCTGTTCGCGGGGCTCGAAAGGGTGACGGATGCGGCGGAGGTGACCGCGCTGTGAGTACGCGATCGCGTGCCTCGTCGGGGGCCGACTCCGGCGGAGCGTCGGGCTCCGGGGCCGCCAAGGGGTCTTCGGGCGCCGCCAAGGGGTCCTCCGGATCCGCCAAGGGGTCTTCGGGCGCCGCCAAGGCCTCTTCCGTTTCTGGTTCCGCTTCCGGTTCCCCCGCGGCGTCCGGAGCGGCCGTCGCGGCGCCCGCGGGCAGCTTCCTCGCCCAGCCGCTGCGGGCGGGACGACTCGCCGCCTACCTCGGGCTGTTCGTGCTCGGCGCCCTCGTCGGCGTCGCGGGCGCGCTCGTCCAAGGCGGCTTCTTCCCCGCCGGGTTGCTCATCGCGCTTCTCGGCGCGGCCGGCGCCTTCTACGGCGGGGCGCGCGCGATCGGCACCAGAGCGGGGGCCGTGGCGCCCGCCGCCGGCTGGCTGGTCGCGGTCATGCTGCTGACCGCCACCAGACCCGAGGGGGACTTCCTCTTCGGCGCGGGAGCCGGCTCCTACGGCTTCCTGCTGGGCGGCATGGCCGTGGCTGTGATGTGCGCCACGCTCGGGCAGCGCCCGCAACCGGGCGGGTCCGCCGCCCGACTTGGCAAGTGACGTACCACTTCGGCCCGTGTCCCGCCCGGGTTTGACGCCGGTCACGGGAGGAGTGCCGACGGCGGCCAGTATGGTGGTGCGGCCGCCGAGCCTCCCCCAACCTCCGGCCGGGGGGACCCCGGATGAGGTAGAGACGGGCGGCGGAGTCAACCAGGAGAACCTGCCTTGAGTCGTGAAACTGACAGTTCGTCCGCCGGGCCCCAGGCGCGCGGCGGAGCCGCATACCCCTCGGGGACGCCGCCGTACGGCTCCCCGGCACAGGGCGCAGGCGCCGACGGCGGCGCGGACGGCGCGCGGCGGCAGGCCGCCGACGAGCGGCCCGACGAGCCCGAGACCCAGACCACGCTGACCACCCGCATCCGGATCAACATCCCCGGTTCGCGGCCCATCCCGCCGGTCGTCATGCGCACGCCCGTCGGCGACGAGGGCGGGCGCGACGACGCGCGCGCGGACGACGAGGGGCCCCGTGACGGCGGCGCGCCGGCACCCGGCGCGGGCGGCGCGGCAGGCATGGGCAGGGCTCCCGGCGCGGCTGCTCCGGGCGCTTCCGCTTCCGGTTCGGGCGGCGGCGCCGGCGGTGCCGCGGCGGCCGACAGCGGTGCGGCGGCACCCACGGCCCCCGAGGAGAAGACGAGCGACTGGTTCGCGCCGCGCAAGCCCGCGCGGAGTGACGGCGCGAACGGCTCGGCGGGTCCCGCCGGTTCGAACGGCTCCGGCATCGGCTCCGGCTCCGGCGGTACGGGCTCCTTCGACGTGTCCGGCGCCGTGGCGTCGGGCCCCCTCGGCACGGGCGCCTCAGGCGCCCCTGGAGCCCCTGGAGCCCCGCAGGGCGGCGACCCGACGCGGGGCGACCTCCCGTACTTCTCCGACGGCCTGGGCGCCGGACCGGGCGGCTCCCGCGGTCCCGCGGGCCCCACCGGCGGCCCGGTCACCGGCGACAGCCCACTGGCGCCGCCCACGCCGGCGGCCTCCTCGGGCCCCGGCGCTCCTGGTGCCCCCGTCAACTCCGGCGGCGCTCCCGTCAACTCCGGCCCCCGGCCGCCCCGTTCCGGTGCCGGTGACATGAGCGACGACACCGCGATCCTCACGCCGCAGAAGGCCGGTCCGGTCTCGCCGCCCCCCGGCGGCCCGCGTCCCCCGGCCGGCGGCGGCCCGGTGCCCGGCGGCCCCGGCTCCGTGCCCGGCGGCCCCAGCGCCCCCACGCCGGGCGGCAACGTCTCCGGCGAGACCCTCACCAGCGGCATCCCCGTGGTGCCGCCGGCGCAGGACAACTCCCCGTTCGCGCCGGGACCGCAGGGTGACGGACCGGTTCCGCACACCCCGCCGAAGCTGCCCGAGCCGGTGCGCTCGGACGTGCCCACGTCCCCGACGCCCGCCCCGAAGGCGAAGAAGAAGGGCCGCAGCAAGCTGGTCCTCCTCGTGGCCGCCGTGGTCGTCGTGGGCTGCGGGGCGTACGGCGCGGGCCTGTTGATGAACCACGCGGACGTCCCCAAGGGCACCACCGTGCTCGGCGTCGACATCGGCGGCGGCACGCGCGACGAGGCCGTCAAGAAGCTCGACGCGGCCCTCGACGAGCGCGTCACCAAGCCCCTGAAGCTGTCGGTGGACGGCGAGTCCGTCACGCTGAAGCCGGACCAGTCGGGCCTGACCCTGGACAGCCAGGCCACCGTCCGCGAGGCCGCGGGCAGCGACTACAACCCCGTCTCGGTGGTCGGCTCGCTCTTCGGCGGCGAGCGCGTCGTCGAGCCCGTCATGCCCGTCGACGAGGAGAAGCTGGCGGCCGCGCTGGAGCGCGCCGCGGGCGGCTCGGGCACGGCGCAGGAGGGCACGGTCGAGTTCCGGCCCGGCAAGGCCGTCCCCGTCTACGGCAAGGTCGGCAAGGGCATCGACGCCGACGCGGCCACGACCGCGGTCGCCGAGGCGTACAAGAAGCAGGTCGAGACGGGCAGCGCGGGAACGGTCCAGCTGCCGGTCACCACCCGCAAGCCGGCCGTCTCCAAGGCCGAGGTCGACAAGTTCATGACCCGGTTCGCCGAGCCCGCGATGTCCGCCAACGTCATCATCAAGGCGGGCCCCAAGTCGCTCCCCTTCGGCCCGGCCAAGTCGCTGCCGAAGATCCTTGAGGCGAGGGCGGCCAAGGACGGCACGCTGCAGCCGCACTACGACCTCGACGAGCTCAAGAAGCTGTACGGCAACGCCTTCGACGGCGTGCTGATCCAGCGCGGCGACGGCTCCAGGACGCCGGTCCAGCCGACCGACGTGGCGGGCGCCATGAACAAGGCGCTCATCGGCAAGACGCCCGCGGAGCGGATCGGCGTGATCGAGACGAACGCGAGCTGAGGCCCGTACCTCTTCGGACACCCCGGGTCCGCGATCCGTACGCCCCGAAGGCCGGCAGGACTTTCCTGCCGGCCTTCGGCATGACATCTGTCATCCCGGAGACACCACAGTCGACACTGCCGTCGCCACCTGCGGTTTTGTGACGATGAGGGCATGACGACGACAACGGCGACACCCGCTTCGGCCACCACCGCGGTGCGCTTCGAGCAGGTGACGAAGAACTACGGCGACGTCCGCGCCGTCGACGGTCTCACCCTCGACCTGCGCGCGGGCGAGACGGTGGCGCTGCTCGGGCCGAACGGCGCGGGCAAGTCCTCCACCCTCGACCTGCTCCTCGGCCTGCGGCGCCCGGACAGCGGCACCGTACGGGTCTTCGACGCGCCTCCGCGCGAGGCGATCACCGCCGGCCGGGTCGGCGCCATGCTGCAGAGCGGCGGCCTGATGGGCGAGGTGACCGTGCGCGAGCTGGTCCGCCTCGCCTGCGACCTGCACCCGAGGCCCCACCGCGTGGGCGACGTACTGGCCCACGCGGGCATCACCCAGATCGCCGACCGCAAGGTCGACAAGCTCTCCGGCGGCCAGGAGCAGCGCGTGCGCTTCGCCCTCGCCACGGCCGGCGAGAACGACCTGATCGTCCTCGACGAGCCGACCACCGGCATGGACGTCAGCGCCCGCCAGGCGTTCTGGGCCACCATGCGCGAGCAGGCCGACCAGGGCCGCGCGGTCCTCTTCGCCACGCACTACCTGGAGGAGGCCGACGCGATCGCCGACCGCGTCCTCGTCCTGCACCGCGGCCGCCTCCTCGCGGACGGCACCGCGGCCGAGATCAAGGCCAAGGCGGGCGCCCGCAAGATCGCCTTCGACCTGTCCGACCTCGACGAGGACCTCGCCGCGCGCCTGCGCGAGCTGCCCTTCCTCACCACGCTGGACGTCTCGGGCCACACGGTCCGCCTCCAGTCGACGGACGCCGACGCCACCGTGCACGCGCTGTACGGGCTGGGCGTCTACCCCCGCAACCTCGAAGTCGCCGGGCTCGGTCTGGAGCAGGCCTTCGTGGCGATCACCGAGGCCGAGGAGGCCAGGACCCGATGAACAGCCTGATCAAGCTCGAGATCACCCGCGCCCTGCGCAACCGCAAGTTCCTGTTCTTCTCCGTGATCTACCCGTCGCTGCTCTTCGTGATCATCGCGGGCACCCAGGACGGCGCCGACAAGATCCCCGGATCGGGTCTCTCCGTGCCCGCGTTCATGATGGTCTCCATGGCGTCCTTCGGCGCCCTGACCGCCGTACTGATGGGCAACAGCGAGCGCATCGCCAAGGAGCGCGAGAGCGGCTGGGTGCGCCAGCTGCGCCTGACGAGCCTGCCCGGACGCGGCTATGTCCTGGCGAAGACCGCGAGCGCGGCCGTGGTGAGCCTGCCGTCCATCGTCGTGGTGTTCGTGGTCGCGGCGGCCGCCAAGGACGTGCGCTTCGAGGCCTGGCAGTGGCTCGCGCTGACCGGCGCGATCTGGGCCGGCAGCCTCTGCTTCGCCGCGCTCGGGGTGGCCATCGGCTATCTCGCCTCCGGCGACGCCGTCCGCCCGATCACGATGATCGTCTACTTCGGGCTCTCCATCCTCGGCGGCCTGTGGATGCCGTCGACGACGTTCCCGCAGTGGCTCCAGGACGCCGCGTCCTGGCTGCCCACGCACGCGTACGCTGCCCTCGGCCAGGCGATCGAACTGGGCGACGCGCCGCACGCGAAGGACATCACGCTCCTGGTCGTCTACTTCGTGCTCTTCGCGGGCGGCGCCGCATGGCTGTACCGGAAGGACACACTGAAGGCGTGAGCGCGACAGACGTTGAGGACAACGGGTACAACCCCGTCAGCATGTTCGGGCGACCGCCGCAGGGCCGACGCCAGCTCTGGATGAAGTCGGCCTGGATCGCCGTCTGGCTGGTCTTCCTGAGCGCCCCGATCAAGGACCTGACCGAGACCGACCGCCCCGCCCTCGCCACGGCGGCCGGCTCGCTGGGCCTCGCGGTCTTCGTGATCTGCTACCTGACCCTGGTCTTCCGCTACACCACCCGGATCCTCTACTGGGGCAGGGTCGTCACCTCCTTCGGGCTGCTCCTCGCCCTCGCCGCCGCCCTCGCCCTCGCCTTCGGCGACCACTGGCTCGGCCTCTTCGTGTACGTCTCGGTCTCCGCGGGCGCCGTCCTGCCGGTGCGCTACGCGCTGTGGGTCATCCCCGGGGTCACCGCCGTGATGGTCCTCGTCGGCCTGCGGGACGACGGCCTCGGCGACCTGATCACCAACCTCGGGGTGATCACGCTCCTGGTGGGCTTCGCGATGTCCGGCGTACGCCAGATGATCCGCACCACGATCCAGCTCCGCCAGGCCCGCGCCACCGTCGCCCAACTCGCGGCGAACGAGGAGCGGTTGCGGCTCGCCCGCGATCTGCACGACCTGCTCGGCCACTCGCTCTCGCTGATCACGCTCAAGAGCGAGCTGGCGGGCCGCATGCTCCCCGACCACCCCGACAAGGCGGCCCAGCAGGTCGCCGACATCGAACAGGTCAGCCGCCAGGCCCTGGTGGACGTGCGCGAGGCCGTCTCCGGGTACCGCAGGCGCACCTTGGCCGGCGAACTCGCGGGCGCCCGCACGGCGCTGACCGCCGCGGGCATCGCGGCCGACGTCCCCCTGGAGGCGCCCGCCGAACTGCCGGGCGAGGACGGGGAGGCCGCGCTGGCGTGGGCGCTGCGCGAGGCCGTGACGAACGTCGTGCGGCACAGCGGGGCCCGGCGCTGCACGGTGGCGTTCGCGGCGCGGCAGACCCTCGCGGGGCGGCTCCTCGAACTGTCCGTGGAGGACGACGGGTCGGGCGGTGCGGGCGCGGCGGCGGGCAACGGCCTGACGGGCCTCGCCGAGCGCGTCGAGGCGGTCGGCGGGGCCCTGGAGACGGGCCCGGCGGCCCGCAGCGGCTTCCGCCTCACGGTCCGCGTCCCGTTCGCCCAGGCGGCCGTAGGATCCCCCTCATGAGCAGCGAGATCAGCCGGCGCGGTGACGAGGGAGCGGCCGGGGCGAGCGGCGTCGTGCGGGTCCTCCTCGCCGAGGACCAGTCCATGGTCCGCGAGGCCCTCGCCGCCCTGCTCGGCCTGGAGCCGGACATCGAGGTCGTCGCCCAGGTCGCGCGCGGCGACGAGGTGGTCGCGGCGGCGCGCGCCCACGACGTGGACGTGGCGCTGCTGGACATCGAGATGCCCGGCATGACGGGCATCGAGGCGGCGGCGCGGCTGCGCGCCGAGTTCCCCGCGTTGAAGGTGGTGGTCCTCACCACCTTCGGCCGCCCCGGGTACCTGCGCAGCGCCATGGAGGCGGGCGCCGTCGCCTTCCTGGTCAAGGACGCGCCCGCGGCGCAGCTCGCCGAGGCGGTGCGCAAGGTGCTCGCGGGGGAGCGGGTCATCGATCCCACGCTGGCCGCGGCGGCCCTCGCCGAGGGCGCGAACCCGCTCACCGACCGCGAGCGCGAGGTCCTGCGCGCGGCGGCCGACGGCGCGACCAACGCCGAGCTCGCCACCGCCCTGCACCTCTCCCAGGGCACGGTCCGCAACTACCTCTCGACGGCGATCCAGAAGCTCGCGGTCCGCAACCGCGCGGAGGCGGTCAAGGTCGCCAGGGACAAGGGCTGGCTCTGAACCTCCGCGGGGCCGGGCGTCAGTTCAGCATCGCCCGCGCCCGCAGCGCCTGCCGCCGCGCCTGGTCGGCCGTCGCGGGCTCCGCCGCCGCGACGGCCTCGGCGTACGTGTCCAGCTCCCGCGCGCCCACCAGGAAGTCCCCGCGCTGGACGAGGAGTTGGGCGCGCTCGTAGTGCAGCCGGGGCGGCGGGGCCGGCAGCAGCAGGGAGAGCTCGATCGCCCAGAGCGAGACGTCGGAGTGCTCGGGGCGCGGCGCGGCCCAGGCGCGGATGTTGTTGAGGATGCGCCCCACGATCTCCAGCGGGTCCGCGGGGCTCAGCATGGACGGCACGAGCGGGGCGCCCGTGGCCGCCGCGACGAGGAGCTCGACGTCCGTGCCGGTCAGGACGCGGCCGCCGTCGAAGGGGTCGGCGAGGACCTGCTCGTCGCGGGGTCCGAACCCGACGACGAAGTGCCCGGGCAGGGCCACTCCGTACACGGGGGCGCCCGCGCGGCGGGCGACCTCCATCCAGACCACCGAGAGCAGGATCGGCAGGCCCCTGCGGCGCCGGAGCACCTGGTGCAGCAGTGAGGACTCCAGGCGCTGGTAGTCGCCGGGCCGCCCCTTGAACCCGCAGCGCCCGCCGAGGAGTTCGGCCAGGGCCAGGGCCCAGGCGCGGGGGTCGTCGGAGCGGCAGGACCGGTGGCCGGGCACGGCCTGCTCCGCGAGCCGGTCGAGCAGGCGCCGGGCGGCGTCGATGCCCACCGCGTCGAGCGTGGGGTCCGCCTCGGTGCCGATCAGCAGGCACAGCAGCGCCAGATCGGGCCGCGCGGACCCGGCCTCGGCCGCGAACAGCCGCCGCCACTCGGCGGCTCCAGGGGGTCGGGGGTGCATACGTCCCTGGTGCCCGGTCGCCTCGATCGATACGTCAGTTCCATGCGGTCCGAGCCGCCGTGGTGGCTCAGTTGAGCATCGCCCGCGCGGCCCGTGCCTGCTGGCGGACCCGGTCCGCCGTGGTCGGCTCGACGGCCGTCACCACATCGGCGTAGGCGTCGAGCTCGGCGGCGCCCCCGAGGAAGTCCCCGCGCTCCACCAGGAGTTGGGCGCGTTCGTAGCGCAGGCGCGCGGGATGGGCGGGGAGCAGGAGGGAGAGCTCAAGGGCCCACAGCGCGACCTCGGAGCGCTCGGGGCGTGCGGCGGCCCAGGCGCGGATGTTGTTGAGGATGCGCTGCACGATGTTCAGCGGGTCGGCGGGCGTCAGCATCGACGGCGGAATGCCCCCGCCGGCCGTCCCGGAGACCAGCAGCTCCGCGTCGGCCCCGGTCAGCAGCCTGCCGCCGTCGAAGGGGTCGGCGAGGACCTGCTCGTCGCGGGGCCCGAACCCGACGACGAAGTGCCCGGGCAGGGCCACTCCGTACACGGGGGCGCCCGCGCGGCGGGCGACCTCCATCCAGACCACCGAGAGCAGGATCGGCAGGCCCCTGCGGCGCCGCAGGACCCGGTGCAGGAGCGAGGAGTCGAGGCGCTGGTAGTCGCCCGGTGTCCCCTCGAACCCGTGCTGCCCGCCGAGGAGTTCGGCCAGCGCGGACGCCCAGGCGCGCGGCCCGCCGGGCCGGAACGGCAGCAGCCCCGCGAGCCGGTCCAGTTCGATCTCGGCGGCGTCGATCCCCTCCTCGTCGAGAGAGGGGTCCGCCTCGGTGCCGATCAGCAGGCACAGGAGCGCGAGACCGGGCCGCTCCGAGCGTGCCTCTTCGGCGAACCGCCGCCGCCATTCGCCGGACTCCGCGTGCATACGTGCCTCGTGTCTCATGCCCTGGGCGGGCGTTGTTGCCGTGCTGTGTACGTGCGTCGTTCTCTAGTACGTGCCGTGCGCGTGCTGTGCTGTGTTCAGCGCCGAACGCGTGCCGTGCCGTTACGTGTCGTGCCGTGTTCGCCGCGCCCGCGGCGCCGCGCGCGCCGCCCGCTCAGGCCGTCGCGCCGTACCGGTAGTGGTGGTAGGCGTGGTGGGCCGCGAAGCCCATCCCGCCGTACAGCGCTCGCGCGCCGTCGTTGTCGTCCTCGACCTGCAGCCAGGCCGCCGACGCGCCCTCGGCCAGGGCCTGCCGGGCCAGCGCGGTCATCACCGCGGTGGCGAGCCCCTGCCGCCGGTGCCCCGGATCCACCTCGACCGCCATGAACCCCGCCCAGCGCCCGTCCACCACGCACCGCCCGATCGCGGCGGCCGGGGAATCACCGCTCCCGGGCACGGAAGCGAACCACACCGAGGGCCCGCCCGCCAGCACCTCGCGCACATGCGGGCCGGTAACCGCGGCCCGGTTGTACCGCCGCAGCCACGCCTCGTCGAAGGACCGGGACAGCCGCACCCGGTCCACGGCGGCGTCCAGATCGCCGAGGGGGGCGAGCCCGCCGACGTAGAGCCGGGCGGTCACCTCGCGCACCCAGCCGCGCTCCTCCAGGTCCGCGCAGAGCAGCTCCTGGGTGCCCTCGGCGCCGGTGGCGGTCTGGAGGTACGCGGGCAGGTCCCGGGCGGCGTACCACGCGCGCACGGCCGAAAGCGCCTCGTCGAGCGGCCTGCCCGGATCGCCGAGCGGCAGCGCGGAGTTGGCCCGCCGGGTGAAGCCGGCGGCGGCCCGCAGCCGCCACTCGCCGAGCGCCTCGCTCTCCACCGGCCGCCAGGCCCGCGCGCTCACCCGGGCCAGCTCCTCGAAGGAGGCGGCGGGTCCGCGCCGGCGCGCCGGCGCGGCCGGGACGACCTTGCCCGCGACCAGCGTCCGCTCCGGAATCCGGACGCTTTCGCCGCCCCGCCGTGTGATGAGCACCACACCATCGTCCCACGATGTGAGAACACCCACCGTGTCGGTGAACTTGCCGCCCGCGTCGGAGCTGCCGGTCAGCCGTCGAACGGAGACGCGTTTGCCCACGTCAGCAGGGGTGATGCGGACCTCGAGTTGTCCGCCCGCAGTGAATTCCACAGCTCTGTACGCCCCTCCTGTTCGGATCATGCCCGGGAACGGAGATACTAGGGGCGGGCATCGACGACGCCGCGCTCCCGCGCGCCAGGCGAGCGGAGCCTGAAGACGGCCCGCCAACGCCCGTATCGAGGAGGAACGACAGCGTGACCTACGTCATCGCGCAGCCTTGTGTCGACGTCAAGGACAAGGCGTGCATCGAGGAGTGCCCGGTCGACTGCATTTACGAGGGCTCCCGGTCCTTGTACATCCACCCGGACGAATGCGTCGACTGTGGAGCCTGCGAACCGGTCTGCCCGGTCGAGGCGATCTTCTACGAGGACGACACTCCTGAGGAGTGGAAGGACTACTACAAGGCGAACGTCGAGTTCTTCGACGAGCTCGGTTCGCCCGGCGGCGCGAGCAAGCTCGGTCTGATCGAGCGCGACCACGCCTTCATCGCCGCCCTGCCGCCGCAGAACCAGTAACGGCAGTTCGAGCGCTGCCCCGGTCCCGTACGGCTTCGCGCCGTGCGGGACCGAGGCGTTTGCAACGACCAGTACCAGCACGGGAGTCAGCACGTGTCAGCAGTCTCCGACCGCCTTCCCACCTTTCCCTGGGACAGGCTCGAGCCGTACAAGGCCACCGCGGCCGCCCACCCCGGCGGCATCGTCGACCTGTCGGTGGGCACCCCGGTCGACCCGGTGCCCGAGCTGATCCAGAAAGCGCTGGTCGCGGCCGCTGACTCGCCGGGCTATCCGACGGTGTGGGGCACCCCGGAGCTGCGCGACGCGCTCACCGGCTGGTGCGAACGGCGCCTCGGCGCACGCGACTTCACGCACCGCAACGTCCTGCCGGTGGTCGGCTCCAAGGAGCTGGTGGCCTGGCTCCCGACGCAGTTGGGCCTCGGTCCGGGCGACGTGGTCGCCCACCCGCGGCTCGCCTACCCGACGTACGAGGTCGGGGCGCGCCTGGCCCGCGCCGAGTACGTCGCCTACGACGAGCCCACCGAGCTCGACCCCACGAACCTCAAGCTCCTGTGGCTCAACTCGCCCTCGAACCCGACCGGTCGGGTCCTCACGCGCGAGGAGCTCACCCGTACCGTCGCCTGGGCGCGTGAGCACGGCGTGCTGCTCGTCAGCGACGAGTGCTACCTGGAGCTCGGCTGGGAGGCCGAGCCGGTCTCGGTGCTCCACCCGGACGTCTGCGGCGGTTCGTACGAGGGGATCGTCGCCGTCCACTCGCTCTCCAAGCGGTCCAACCTGGCGGGCTACCGCGCGGCGTTCGTCGCCGGCGACGCGGCCGTCCTCCACGACCTGCTGCAGATCCGCAAGCACGGCGGCATGATGACCTCCGCGCCGACCCAGGCCGCCGTCGTGGCGGCCCTCGGTGACGACCAGCACGTGCACGAGCAGCGCCAGCGGTACGCGGCGCGGCGCACGGCCCTGCGCGAGGCCCTGGTGAAGCACGGCTTCCGCATCGAGCACAGCGAGGCGAGCCTGTACCTGTGGGCCACGCGCGACGAGTCCTGCTGGGACACCGTCGGCCACCTCGCGGAGCTCGGCATCCTGGTGGCGCCCGGCGACTTCTACGGCCCGGCGGGCGAGCGCTTCGTGCGCGTGGCGCTGACGGCGTCGGACGAGCGGGTCGCGGCCGCGGTCGAGCGCCTGGCCTGAGCCGGTCCGCCGCCGACAGGACATGACGAAGGGCCCGGAGCCAGTGGCTCCGGGCCCTTCGTGTGCGCATCGGGCGATCAGCCGAGCGGCAGACCCTTGACCGGCAGCTGGTCGGCGGCCGGCAGACCGCCCTTGGTCAGGCCGTCGGTGGGCAGGCCGCCGTCGGTGGCCGTGCCCGCGGTGTCGCCGAGGACCTCGCCCGCGCTGCCGGCGACATCACCGGCGGCCTTCTGCGCGGCGGGGGTCGCGGTCTTGGCGCCCTTGCCGACGGCCTTGCCCGCGGTCGGAACGGCCTTCTTCACGGCCTTGCTGCCGGTGTCACCGGCGAGGTCGCTGACGTTCTGAGCGGCACCGTCGACGGTGTTGCCCAGGCCCGCACCGTCCAGAGCGGTCAGCCCGCCCAGGTCGGGGGCGGCCGGGAGAGCCGCGGCGCCAGCGGAGCCGGCCGCACCGACCACGGAAGCTGCGCCCGCTGCGCTGAGCAGCGCGGCACGGGCGATCCGGCGGGTCAGGGGGAGGGACATGATGCTCCTTCAGACGGGAGAGAACGTGGGGTCGTCCGGCCGGATCGGCTCCGGCTTCCCGCCGGATGGGTTCCGGCGTTCGGACGCAGTGACTACCGCTCGAAGTCCGCGAAGGTTGCGGCGGCCCAACGTAAAGAGTTGGCAATGCGTCGCATAATCGCCTGCGGCTAAAAGCGGACAAACGGCACCCGTCCCAGAGGCCTGCTGAATCCTTCATCCCCTGTGTTCTCAAGGGATTCGAGGTTTACGGGTGGGGCGCGGGGGAAACCTGTGCGCGGCGTCGAGCCGACGCGCTCACCGTGCCCCCATCGAGTGATCAGCCGTACTGCTGCCCGGTGACGATTCGGACCTCGTCCGCGGCACCGCCCGGCCTCGCGGCCCCCTCCGACGGCACCTTCCGCCACGTCCCCGAGCCGCCGGCGCGCCACTCCCGGCCGCCGTACACGACCCGCTCGATGTGCAGCGCCGAGGACTGGGCCACCGCCCAGTGCGCCAGCTCCCAGCCGCGCTGCGGGGTCCGGCCGCCGGCCAGCGGCGCGGGCACCGGGACCGTCACCGTGCGCCCCCGCGCGGCGTCCGGGCGCACCTCGCGGCCGAAGTCCCGGACGAGGGCGGCCCGCACCTGCGCCGGGCCCGACGGGTCGGTGTCCGGGCGGCCCTCGCAGCCGAAGGTGGCGGGGGAGCGGCCGGTGAGCGCGGCGGCGAGCAGCGCGGCGTCCGGCTCGTGCTTGGCGTAGGCCTGGGGATAGCCGCTGCGCTGCACGCGCTGCGCGGCGACCGTGAGGGGCAGGCGCGAATAGCCGGGGACCTCGGCCAGGTGTTCGTAGAACCGGCCCGCCGAGTACGCCGGGTCCATGATCTGCCGCTCGTCGCCCCAGCCCTGCGAGGGCCGCTGCTGGAAGAGGCCGAGCGAATCCCGGTCGCCGTGGCTGATGTTGCGCAGGCCCGACTCCTGGAGGGCCGTCGCCAGCGCGATGGTCACCGCGCGCTCGGGCATGCCGCGCGAGGTGCCGACCGCGGCCACCGTCGCGGCGTTCTGCGCCTGTTCGGCGGTGAACTCGTACGAGGCGCCGTCGCCGTTCCCCGACACCACCGTGCACCGCGGAGCGGGCTTGCCCCCGTACACGTACTGCACCGCCACATAGCCCGCGACGGCCAGCAGCACCGCGACCGCGGCCCCGCAACGGAGGAGACGGCCGCGCCGGAAGGGGACGGGGGGCTCAGGCACGCGTCCAAGGTACTGGAGTCCACCGACAGGTCGGCGCGCCGTCTGGCGTTAGGGTCTTCGGCATGCCTCACACACCGCTTGACCTCACGCTCGACGCCGCGAAGCTCACCGCGCAGCTGGTCGACTTCCCGTCCCCGAGCGGCGAGGAGAAGGCGCTCGCCGACGCCATCGAGACGGCCCTGCGGGCCCTGCCGCACCTCACCGTCGACCGGTTCGGCAACAACGTGGTGGCCCGCACGAACCTCGGCCGCGCCGAGCGCGTCGTCCTCGCCGGGCACATCGACACCGTGCCGATCGCCGAGAACCCGCCCAACGTGCCCTCGCGCCTGGACGAGGACGGCATCCTGTGGGGCTGCGGCACCTGCGACATGAAGTCGGGCGTCGCCGTCCAGCTGCGCATCGCGCAGACGGTGACCGAGCCCACCCGCGACCTCACCTTCGTCTTCTACGACAACGAAGAGGTGGCCGCGCACCTCAACGGCCTCGGGCACGTCGCCGAGGCGCACCCCGACTGGCTCGCGGGCGACTTCGCGATCCTCCTGGAGCCCACCGACGGGCTCGTCGAGGGCGGCTGCCAGGGCACGCTGCGGGTCCTGCTCAAGACCAAGGGGGTGCGGGCGCACTCCGCGCGCGCGTGGATGGGCTCCAACGCCGTCCACGCGGCCACCCCGATCCTCCAGAAGCTCGCCGCGTACGAGCCGCGCAAGCCGGTCGTGGAGGGCCTGCGGTTCCACGAGGGCCTCAACGCCGTCCGCATCGAGGGCGGCGTCGCCACCAACGTCATCCCCGACGAGTGCACCGTCACCGTCAACTTCCGCTACGCGCCGGACCGCACCGAGGAGGAGGCCCTCGCCTTCGTGCGCGAGTACTTCGCGGACTGCGGCGTCGACGAGTTCGTCGTCGACGACCACACGGGACCGGCCCGCCCCGGCCTCACCCACCCGGCCGCCGCGGCCTTCGTGGCGGCCGTCGGCGGCGAGCCCCGGCCCAAGTTCGGCTGGACGGACGTCTCCCGCTTCAGCGCCCTCGGCGTGCCCGCGGTCAACTTCAGCCCCGGCAACCCGCTGCTCGCGCACAAGATCGACGAGCGTGTCGAGGCGGCGCGGATCCCCGAGGCGGAGGAGACGCTGCGGGCCTGGCTCACCTCCTGACACCCGAAGGTCCCTCTGTGGTAACCCGCGTAGACCTAGGCTGTCTGTCACGTACGCATGGAGGGAGCAGACGATGAGCAACCCCGACGAGGTCAGGGCCGGGAAGCGTCCCGACGAGCAGCGGCTCGGACCGGTGCTGCGCCGGCGCGACCAGGTCCAGGCCGGCACCACCGATCAGCGTCTCCTCGACTCCGACGGCCCCTCGGAGTGGGTGCACACGGACCCCTGGCGGGTCCTGCGCATCCAGTCCGAGTTCATCGAGGGCTTCGGCACGCTCGCCGAACTCCCGCCCGCGATCAGCGTCTTCGGCTCGGCGCGCACTCCGGAGGACTCGCCGGAGTACGCGGCGGGCGTCGCGATCGGCAAGGCCCTCGTCGACGCGGGCTTCGCGGTGATCACGGGCGGCGGGCCCGGCGCCATGCAGGCCGCCAACCAGGGCGCCGTCGAGGCCAAGGGCATCTCGGTCGGCCTCGGCATCGAGCTGCCCTTCGAGCAGGGGCTGAACCCCTACGTCGACATCGGCGTGAACTTCCGCTACTTCTTTGTCCGGAAAACGATGTTTGTGAAGTACGCGCAGGGCTTCGTGGTCCTGCCCGGCGGCCTCGGCACGCTGGACGAGCTCTTCGAGGCGCTCACGCTCGTCCAGACCCGCAAGGTCACGCGGTTCCCGATCGTCCTGTTCGGCTCGGAGTACTGGGGCGGCCTGGTCGACTGGCTGAAGAACACGGTCATCGCCCAGGGCAAGGCCTCCGACGCCGACCTGCTCCTCTTCCACGTCACGGACGACGTCGACGAGGCGATCACCCTGGTCACCAAGGAAGTCGGCAAGTAGCGCCACGACGACGTGAAGAACTCCCCGAAGGGAGTTCGCGCGGGTCCCCGGCGGTCGTCCGCCGGGGACCCGCGCGCGCTCAGGCGAGCCCGCGCCGCGCGACCGCCGGGTCCCGGTGCCCCGCGATCGTCGCCACCATGTCCAGGACCTGGCGGGTCTCGGCGACCTCGTGCACGCGGTAGACCTGCGCGCCCAGCCACGCCGAGACCGCCGTCGTCGCCAGGGTGCCGATCACCCGCTCCTTGACCGGCTTGTCGAGGGTCTCGCCCACGAAGTCCTTGTTGGACAGGGAGACCAGCACCGGCCAGCCCGTGTCGACCATCTCGCCGAGCCTGCGGGTGGCCTCCAGGCTGTGCCGGGTGTTCTTGCCGAAGTCGTGCCCCGGGTCGATCAGCACGGACTCGCGCGGCACGCCCAGCTCCACCGCGCGCTCGGCCAGGCCGACCGTCACCCGCAGGATGTCCGCCATGACGTCGTCGTACGTGACGCGGTGCGGCCGGGTGCGCGGCTCGGCGCCGCCCGCGTGCGTGCAGACCAGGCCCGCGCCGTACCGCGCGGCGACCTCCGCGAGCCGGGGGTCGACGCCGCCCCAGGCGTCGTTGAGTACATCGGCGCCCGCCTCGCAGACCGCCTCGCCGACGTCGTGCCGCCAGGTGTCGACGCTGATCACCACGTCGGGGAACCGCCTGCGCACCTCGGCGACGAAACCGACCGTGCGGCGCGCCTCCTCCTCGGCGGTCACCTCCTCGCCGGGACCCGCCTTGACGCCGCCGATGTCGACGATGGCGGCACCCTCGGCGACCGCCTGCTCCACGCGGGCGAGCGCGGGCTCGTCGCGGAACGTGGCGCCCTGGTCGTAGAAGGAGTCCGGCGTCCGGTTGACGATCGCCATGATCACCGGTTCGTGCACGTCGAACTCGCGCCTGCCAAGCCTGAGCATCCCCTGTGGCCCTCCTGGGTCCTTGTCGCGGTTCGGCCGCCTGCGACCTTAACTGTCGGTGCCGCATGGCACGATCGGACCCTGACAGTTTCAGCACGGGCAGTCGAGCGTGGGGGCCTCACGATGGTCTTGTTCTTGTTCCTGGTCATCGCCCTCGTCGTGGTGGTCGGCGCGGTGACCCTCGCCGTGATCGGCGGCGGCGAGAGCGGCGCCCTGCCCGACGCCGCGCCCGAGCAGTTCACCGATCCGCTGCCCCCGGACCGGCCGCTGCGCCGCGCCGACATCGAGGAGGTGCGCTTCCCGATGACCCTGCGCGGCTACCGCATGGCGGACGTGGACGACGTGCTCGGCCGCCTCGGCGCCGAGCTGGCCGAGCGGGACTCCCGCATCGCCGAGCTGGAGGCGGCCCTGGCGGGCGCCCAGGCCACGGCGGTCGCGGGCCCCGCCCTCTTCGAGGGGTACACCCCGCGCACGGCGGGCGAGGACGAGAAGGGCGACGACCAGTGAGCACCGAGACCGGCGCGATCCCCGGCCCGGACGGGGCCCTGCGCTGCCCCTGGGGCCTGTCCACCGAGGACTACGTGGCGTACCACGACGAGGAGTGGGGCCGCCCGGTCCACGGCGACGACGCGCTGTACGAGCGGCTCTGCCTGGAGGCCTTCCAGTCCGGCCTGTCCTGGATCACGATCCTGCGCCGCCGCGAGGGCTTCCGCGCGGCCTTCGCCGACTTCAAGATCGCCTCGGTGGCGGAGTTCACGGACGAGGACCGCGAGCGGCTCCTCGCCGACCCGGGGATCATCCGCAACCGCGCGAAGATCGACGCGACCCTCGCCAACGCACGCGTGCTGGCCGAGTGGCCCGAGGGCGAGCTGGACTCCCTGATCTGGTCGTTCGCACCGGAGGCCGCGGGGCGCGAGGCCCCGAGGACCCTCGCCGACGTCCCCGCGATCACGGACGAGTCCACGGCCCTGTCCAAGGCCCTCAAGAAGCGCGGCATCCGCTTCGTCGGCCCGACCACGGCGTACGCGCTGATGCAGGCCTGCGGCCTGGTCGACGACCACCTCGCGGACTGCGTGGCCCGCGAGGCGTCCCCCGCCGCCTAACGGCCCAGGTACTTCGGCTTCTCCTTGGCGATGAAGGCCTGCACGGCGATCGTGTGGTCCTCGGAGGCGCCGGCCCTGCCCTGCAGCTCGTCCTCCTTGTCCAGCGCCTCGTCCAGGGTGTGCGCCGCGGCGTAGGCGAGGGACTCCTTGAGCGCCGCGTAGGCGAGGGTCGGGCCCTCGGCCAGGGCGCGGGCCACCTGGGCGGCCTCGTCGGCGAGGTCGGCGGCGGGCACGACCTTGTTGGCGATGCCCAGGGCGTACGCCTCCTGGGCATCGATGTTGCGCGGGAACAGCAGCAGGTCGGCGGCCCGGCCGGGGCCGATCACGCGCGGCAGCGTCCAGGAGACGCCCGAGTCGGCGGTCAGGGCGACCCCGGCGAAGGAGGTGTTGAACTTGGCGGTGTCCGCGACCACGCGGTAGTCGGCGGCGAGGGCGAAGCCGAGGCCGGCTCCCGCGGCGACGCCGTTCACCCCGGCGACGACGGGCTTCGGCATCCCGGCGAGCGCCCGCACGATCGGGTTGTAGTGCTCCTTGACCGTGCTCATCGTCTGCCCGGTGCCCGCCTCGCGGTCCGCGGCGAGGTTGCCGATGTGCTCCTTGAGGTCCTGGCCCACGCAGAAGGCGCGCCCGGTCGCGGTGAGCAGCACCGCGCGCACGGCCGCGTCGGCGGCGGCCGCCCGCGCGGCCTCCCGCAGGGCGACCTTGGCCTCGGTGTTCATGGCGTTCATCGCCTCGGGACGGTTGATCGTGATCGTCGCGAGTCCGTCGCTCACCTCGTAGAGCACGCTGTCGGCCATGGTGGCCCCCTCCGCTGGTCCAGTAGGTAGGAGCTCAGCATGACGGAGATCATCGGGGTCGGGCACGAGGGCGGATATGTGACCTGCGTCAAAGAATTCCGGGCCTGTGGGGCGTATGGGGCGGCGAAGTATCGCAGCCACATCGCCGAATTGGGTGGTTTTGCGGGCGCGCGTTGCGCAAGCGATGCCGACTGATGTTGGTCATCGGGTCCTGCCATGCGGGATAATGGCCTGGAAGCAATATGTTCGATGCCGGTGACACCTGGGTTGTCGGCTGCGATGAGCTGGTTTCAGGAAGGGGAACGAGCATGGCGGCCATGAAGCCGCGGACGGGCGACGGCCCGCTCGAGGTGACCAAGGAGGGGCGGGGCATCGTCATGCGCGTTCCGCTCGAAGGCGGCGGACGACTTGTCGTCGAACTGACTCCGGACGAGGCCGACGCGCTCGGCGACGCCCTGAAGAAGGTCGTCGGCTGACGCGGAAGCGCCCACACTTTTCCACTGCCCCGGCATCGTACGACGAGCCGGGGCAGTGCTGTGCCGGGGCCCGGGCCCCGCGGGA
>NZ_LIRJ01000118.1 GCF_001419745.1 Streptomyces silaceus
CGTGGTGACGGGCCGGCCCGTGCGGTTGGCGAGAGCCACCGCGCTGCCCCCCTCCGGCAGCGCGATGCAGCTCTCGATGTCGATGCCCGCCAGCTCGTAGACCTGTCGGGTTCCCTTGAACCCCGCCTTCTCCCAGAGGCAGAGCTCACCCGGTCCGCAGCCGCGGAGCGTCGGCGGGGCGGCGGCCCCGGCGTTTACGGGCGTGAGCATCACCGCGGCGAGTGCGGCGGTGGTGATGGCGACGATGACGGTCGCGGGCATGGTCGTGGTCGTACGCATGTGATTCAACCCCCGTGTCGAACAGCTCAGTTGTCCGCGCCGTGTGCCCTGCGTCGGGCCCGTGCGGATCTTCTGCCTGAACTGTGGACCGGCCGACCGGGCCATCGGAAGGGGTACGAATGTGCGTCACCCTGATAGGCGAAAGCCCCCCAGGTTGTCCCTGAGGGGCTTTCCCCGAGATTCGCCGGTCGGCGCCAGCGGACGTTCGCTGCCGCTCCCCGCCGCGACGGAACGGGCGCGCCTCAGATGTGACCCACGCCCGCCGCGGCCTCGGCGTTCTCGCCGCGCTTGGTGAGGAACGCGATGAAGACAGCGACCACGGCGACGCCGGTGGCGACCAGGCAGGCCATGCCCATGCCCGACATGAAGGTGTCGTGCGCGACCGAGGTGATCTGCTCGGCGATCGACGGCGGCGCCTTCGGCGGGACGGGAGCCACACCGACCTGGACGGCCTCGGCGGCCTGGTCGAGCTGAGTAGGGCTGAGCGGCGGAAGCTTCGCGTCGGCCCAGTTGCCGGGGAGCTCGCTGTCGACCCGCGACGCCATGACGGCACCGAGGACGGCCGTACCGAGGCTGCCGCCGATCTGCATCGCGGCCTGCTGAAGACCACCGGCGACACCGGAGAGCTCCATGGGCGCGTTGCCCACAATGACCTCCGTCGCGCCGACCATCACCGGAGCGAGGCCGAGGCCGAGAAGTGCGAACCAGATCGACATGACGCCGCTGCCCGTGCCGGCTTCCAGCAGGGACATCCCGTACATGGCGATGGCGGTGAGCAGCATGCCGACCGCCAGCGGGATGCGCGGACCGAGCTTGCTGATCATCGCGCCGGCCAGCGGCGAGCCCACGATCATCATGCCGGTGAGCGGCAGCAGGTGCAGACCGCTGTCGACGGGGCTCATCCCGTGCACGTTCTGCAGGTAGAAGGTGACGAAGAAGAGCCCGCCCATGAAGGCGATGGCCATGAGCACCATCAGGACCACACCGGCGGACAGCGCCACGGAGCGGAACAGACCCAGCGGGATGAGCGGCTCCTTGACCTTCGTCTCCCAGGACGCGAAGACCACGAAGCTCAGCACGGAGGCGCCGATGAACGTCCAGGTCATGCCGTCGCCCCAGCCCCACTCGGGAGCCTTGATGAGCGCCCAGACCAGGCAGAACATGGCCGCCGACAGCAGCGCGATGCCGGGGATGTCGAAGGACCTGGGAGCGTTCTCGGCGCGGATGTCCTTGAGGATGAACAGGCCGAGCACCAGGGCGAGTACGCCGACCGGCACGTTGATGAAGAAGACGGACTGCCAGCTGACGTGCTCGACGAGGAGACCACCGAGGATCGGGCCGCCGGCGGTGGACGCGCCGATCACCATGCCCCAGATGGCGATGGCCATGTTGAGCTTCTCGGCTGGGAACGAGGCCCGGAGCAGGCCCAGCGCGGCGGGCATCAGCAGGGCGCCGAAGAGTCCTTGGAGCACACGGAAGCCGACCACCAGGCTGATGCTGCTCGACAGTCCGATGGCCCCGGACGCGGCGGCGAAGCCGACCACGCCGATGAGATAGGTCTGCCGGTGACCGAAGCGGTCACCCAGCTTGCCCGCGGTGATCAGCGCGACGGCGAGGGCGAGGAAGTAGCCGTTGGTGATCCATTGGACGTCCGCGAACGTGGCGTTGAGGTCCTTCTGGATGGCCGGGTTGGCGATCGCCACGATGGTGCCGTCCAGGGCGACCATCATCACGCCGATCGCGACGGAGAACAGCGTCAGCCAGGGGTGGCCGCGGAGCCCTTTGGCCGGAGCGGACGCAGGCTCCGGTGCCTTGTCCGCCTTGTCGACGGTGGTCTGACTAGTCATGCGAATGAGATTAGTGTCAGCGACTGACAGTTGACAAACCAATTCACAAGTCGGTAACTGTCACGTAGCTCACAGGTATGGTGAGCTGGGCGAACAGGCAGAAAGAGGACCATGGCGTGAAGGCCAGGCAGCAAGCGACGGGCCTCGTGGAATCCCGGCGGGCGACCAGCGAGGACGCCCCCGGCACGCCCGCGAAACCGGGCCTGCGCGAGCGCAAGAAGCAGCGCACCCGGGACGCGCTCCTGCGCGCGGCGCTCGAACTCTTCACGACCAAGGGGTACGAGGAGACGACCGTCGACGAGATCGCCGAGGCCGTCGACGTCTCCCAGCGCACGTTCTTCCGGTACTTCGCCAACAAGCAGGAAGCCGCGTTCGCGATCCAGGTGATGGTGGAGGCCCGGTTCGCCGAGGCCCTGCGCGAACGCCCCTCTCACGAAGCCCCGCTGGTGGCCCTGCGCAACGCGGTCCTGGAGGCGTGGGAAGTGATGGGTCAATCGATCGAGGAGGTCGTCCCGGTCGAACTCCATATGCGCACCTACCAGATGATCGAATCGACCCCCGCCCTGCTCGCCGCCCATCTGCGCCGCTCCATCGAGACCGAGGACGAGGTCGCCGGCGTGATCGCCGAGCGCGAGGGGCTCGACGCGAGCGACCCGCGCCCGCGCGTGGCGGTGGCCGCCTTCAGCGGCGTCATGCGGGTCGCGGGGCGCCTGTGGAGCACGGGCGAGGACATCAGCCTGGAGTCGATCCGCGAGATCACCGTGCAGTACCTCAACCACCTGGAACCCGCGTTGGCGGACGACTGGCACGCGCAGTAGGCGACTGGCACAGCGCAGACGACTGGTGCGCGCCGCGGACAACCGGCACAGCGCAGACGGCTGGCACGCGCCGTAGACAACCGGTACACGCAGTAGAAGACCGGAACAGGCGCACCGCGCACACCGCCCGCACCGCCCGCACCAGCCGAATCACCCACACCGCAGCGGCGGCCAACTCGTTCAACACCCCGAACTGTCAGATACGTTGAGCGACAAGACGAACACCAGGCGTCACTCACACCCCTCTCGCGCCGCGCGCATGCGCCGCCTACGGAGCGTGACAGCAGGACTCCAGATGCGCCCGCTTTGCCTCAATTACCCCTCAGGAAACGTGATCTGTCTCACCCGATGCACGGTAGGCATCACGGTTCTCCTAGGGTGTTCCGTAGTGACTTCCTTCGACTCATCCCCTCAACTCAGCGTCTGGCGTGCCCTGCTCGCGCTCGCCGTCGTGTTCGTCATGCTGGCGACCACGGGCTGGACCGCTGTGCGCCACAACAAGGGCGACGCGTCCCCGCTCGAAGCCGCCCTCTCCGCCTGGGAACGCGGGAGCATAGACGGGCGGGCGCTGCCCGACCCCGACGCTCCCGCCGGCAGGCTCGCTCACTTCTTCGCCTCGCTCGACGCACAGCAGCGCAACCGCCTCGCCGCCCGATACCCCCTGGCGGTCGGCAACATGAACGGCGCGCCCGCCACACTGCGTTATCGCGCGAACCACATCGCGTTGGCACAGGCCCGCAAGGTCGAGCACAAACGCATGCACGACAATCGCCTCTCCCCTGCGGGACAGCAGGAAGCCGAGCGCAGGATGAAGCGGTTCGGTGTGATGATGCGCCCCGGACGACAGGTCTTCGCCTTCGACCCCATGGGCTCCGGACGCATGGCCGAGGTCTTCGGAGACCTCGACAAGGCGCAGCGCGTCTCGGTCGTCGTCCCGGGTGTCGACACCAACGTGCTGACCTTCGAACGGACCTTCCGCAAGTACTCCGCACCGGTGGGCATGGCGAAATCGCTCTACCGCGCGGAGCGTGCGGCAGCCCCACGCGCGCGTACCGCCGTGATCGCGTGGGCCGACTACACCGCTCCCGTCGGCATCGGCGTGGACGCCGCGACGGCCATGCGCGCCGAGGACGGCGCCGTGCGCCTCAATGCCATGGTCCGCGGGCTCCCCGGCCGCACGAAGGTCGCGCTGTACTGCCACAGCTACGGCTCCGTGGTGTGCGGTGTGGCCGCGCGAAGCCTGCCCGCGCGTGTCACCGACATCGCGGTCGCGGGGAGCCCCGGCATGCGCGCCGACTCGGCGTCGCAGTTGGGCACGAGCGCCCGGATCTGGGCCACCCGGGACGGCGACGACTGGATTCAGGATGTGCCGTACCTGGAGGTCGGCGGGCTCGGTCACGGCGCCGACCCGGTGTCGGCCGGCTTCGGTGCGCGTGTGCTGTCCGCGGCGGGCGCGGTGGGGCACACCGGCTATTTCGAGCCGGGCACGGAGAGCCTGCGCAACTTCGCCGAGATCGGCACTGGTTCGTACCACGGGGTGCGGTGCGCGAGTGGGGACGACGCCTGCCGGAAGGGTTTTTCCGGCACGGCAGCGGCCTGACGCGCGTAGAAATCGATGAAACAGCGGCCCGCCGCAGGAGGGACGGAGGCGCGTGTGCCGCCTACGATGAGCCGCATGGGTGATGTACTGGCCGGATTTCATGCCGCCTGGGAGTTCGAGTCCGACTCCGTGCTCATCCGCTTCGAACGGGGAATCCGCACGCCGAAGCTCTTCCAGGCGCTCGGTGAACGGCGTATCCCCCATGAGGCGATCGCAGCGGTGACACTCTCCCCAGGAAAACGCGGGACCGTGGTTCTGCATGCCGTCCCACGAGCGGGCGCCGATCCTCTGATGGAGGCGGCGGCGGGCCAGCTCAAGGACGGCTGCGACCCGTACCGCCTCGTGCTGCCCGCCGAGCGGGAGACGCTCGCCGAGTACTACGCGGACGAGCTGCGGGCACGGCTGCCGCCGGACGACGGCGGACCGCCCGATCGCTACCTCGTGGCCGCCCCCGAAGCGCCCCTGCAGTTCAAGGCGTACGACGGGAAGGCCTCCTTCGACGGCAAGCAGGTGTCCTTCCGCTGGTTCTGGACGGGCGCGTCGTCGGCGAAGTGGAAAGCCGGTGACCAGAGCTTCTCCATCAGCGATCTGAGCGGCATCGAGTGGCGCTCCCCCGAAGTATTCGAGGGGCATCTGCGGCTGCTGCGCCGCGAGAGTCCCGTGGCACAGCCCGCGCAGGCCGACCAGGATCCGGCGGCCGTCGTCTTCGGTCTCGGCTACGGCCCGGTCCACGAGTCGCTGCCGTTCGCCGCGTCGGTCCTCGCCGCGGTACGGACGTCAGGCCCGGCCCTGACGTCCGACGGCGTCGTCGCCGCCCCTGTCACGGCGGGCGTGCGGCGCGATCCCGCGGACATCGCTGACCGCATCAGGCATCTGGGCGAGCTGCACCAGGCGGGCCTGCTCACGGACGACGAGTTCACGACGAAGAAGGCCGAACTGCTGGCCGAGCTGTGATCCCGCACAGGGCGCGGCCACGGCCTGCGGGGGCAGGATGTCGTGGCTGCGGTCCCTGCGGGCGCGAGGTGGTGGCTGCGGCTCGTGGGACAGCGAGGTCGTGACTGCGCCCCATGGGGTCACGGTGGTGCCCGGGACCGTGATACCTGGGTAGGGGTACGGTCCGGCTCTCCGGTATGACGTCACGGCACGGGCTTCGTGCCTACGCTGATCAGGCCATGAGCAGCGCACCGACACCTCCCGACCAAGAGCCCCACCGTCCGGCCCCCGAGCCGGACGGTCACGCGGCCCCCCATCGCCGTGCCACCGCGGCTGTCCTCGACGGACTGCGTATGGCGGGAGCCTCGCTCTCGACACCCGCGGCGCGGACCGAGCCGCTGCTCGCGCACGCGCCCCGCCGCTGGGTGCGGATGCTGCCGCTGATGATCGCGGCGGGGTTCGTCGCCGTCCTCATCCCGGTCACCGTCCAGGTCCTGACGCACGACTACGGCGTGAACGGCGGCCTGGCGGGCGGCCTCGCCGTTGCCCAGGCCGCCCCACTGCTCCTCGCGATCACCCGACCGCTCCCGGCCTGGTGGATCATGATCGTCGCGGACGTCTTCGGGGCGATCGCGACGTTGGCCGCGGATCCCGGACGGCCCGCCCCCTGGACCCCCATGATCATCGTGGGGTATCTGGTCCTCTGCTGCGCGCTGGTGCTGCGGGAGAGCCGCCGGACACTCCTCATGGTCTGGCTGGTCACCGTGGTCACCGGGCTCGTGCTCGGCGCGTTCCGCGGCGAGGGCAGCCAGGACACCAGCGTGCTGCTGATCGTGCTGAGCGGCGCCGTGCTGCTGCTCGGCTCGCTGCTGCGCGAGCGCGGGGACGCCCGGCGCAGACTCGTCGAGCAGGAGACCATCAGCGAGGCCGAGCGCGCCCAGCGCACCCTCCTGGAGGAACGGGCCCGCATCGCCCGCGAGTTGCACGACGTCGTCGCCCACCACATGTCCGTCATCACGGTCCAGGCGGACTCCGCGCCCTACCGGCTCGACGACCTCTCCGACGCGGCACGCGACGAGTTCGGGAGCATAGCGGCGAGCGCCCGCGAATCCCTGACCGAGATGCGCCGCCTGCTCGCGGTGCTGCGCAGCGAGGGGGCGAACGGCGAGAAGGCGCCCCAACCGGGCCTCGACAGACTGCCGCACCTGGTCGAGGCGACCGTACGGGCCGGCATACCGATCGACCTGTCGCGCCCCGAGCTGGCGGTCCTCAGACAACTGGCCGATGTGACCCCGGCCGTGGACCTCTCCGCCTACCGCATCGTCCAGGAAGCCCTGTCGAACGTGATGCGGCACGCACCCGGCGCCCCCACCAGGATCACCCTGTCCCTGGACGACGAGAACCTGCTGATCCTCGTGGTCAACAGCCCGTCCACGGAACCGCCCGCCCCGCTGGAGAGCATCGGCACGGGCCACGGACTCGTCGGCATGCGCGAACGCGTACGGTTGGTCGGCGGCACGGTCGACGTCGGTCCGCTGCCCGACGGCGGCTTCCGCGTGGCCGCCCGACTCCCTCTCATCCCGAAGGACTCCGGCACCGCATGACCATCCGCGTGATCATCGTCGACGACCAGGCCATGGTGCGGGCGGGATTCGCCGCGCTGCTCGCCGCGCAGAGCGACATCGACGTCGTGGGCGAGGCACCCGACGGCAAGCAGGGCGTGGAGGTCAGCCGCAGCACCCATCCCGACGTCGTCCTGATGGACGTCCGCATGCCGGAGATGGACGGACTCGCCGCCGCCCGCGCCCTGTTGAACCCACCGCCCGGCGTGGTGCACCTGCCGAAGGTGCTGATGCTCACCACCTTCGACGTGGACGACTACGTGTACGAGGCGCTGCGCGCCGGAGCCTCCGGGTTCCTGCTCAAGGACGCGCCGCCCGCCGATCTGATCTCGGCCGTGCGCGTGGTCGCGGCCGGCGAGGCGCTGCTCGCCCCGTCCGTGACCCGCAGGCTGATCGCGGACTTCGCCAAGCAGCGGACCGCGCCGCGCAAGGACCAGTCGCTGCGGCTCAACGGCCTGACGCCGCGTGAGACCGAGGTACTGGTCCTGATCGCGCGCGGGCTGTCGAACCAGGAGATCGCCGAACGACTGGTGCTCGCCGAGCAGACGGTGAAGACCCACATCGGCCGGGTGCTCAACAAGTTGGAGCTGCGGGACCGCGCCCAGGCCGTGATCTTCGCCTATGAGTCGGGCCTGGTCACGCCCGGCGAGCAGTAGCCCACCCCCTACCTCGGTATCACCACGGCATACCCCGGTATCACCTGAGAGTTGGCTCCGCGGTGTGACGTCTCGCCGCACACCGTCTTCCTACCTTTCGCTTCGTCAGGCCACAGAGCACCACGAAGCGGGGGAGACGAGCCATGCGGCTGCGGTCATGGAAAGCACGGAGCAAGAGGGCGCTCGTCGCCGCCTCACTCATGACGACGGTCGTGGCGGGCACGGCGGGCTGGGCCGTCGGCAATGAGCAGCAGCCGCTCACCGGCCCACCGCCCGGCACCGGTTCCTGGCGCGCGGACCATGCGCTCGGGATGCGGCTGCCGGATCCGGCGACCGCGTCCCCCGCCCGGATCGCCGCGTTCTTCGACTCCCTGACGCCCACGCAGCGGCGCGAGCTGCTGGTCCGCCACCCCTCGGTCGTCGGAAATCTGGACGGCGCCCCGGTAGCCCTTCGGTACGAGGCCAACTCCCTCTCCCTGCGCGCCGGGCGCGCCCGCGAGCGCGCCCGGTCGACCGACCCCGACCTCACCCCGCAGGACCACGAGCGGGCCCGCTCGCTGGTCGCGCGCTACGACGAGTTGCTCGCCCCCGGTCGGCAGATATTGGCGTTCGACCCGCGGGGGCGCGGCCAAGTGGCCGAGGTGTTCGGTGATGTGACGAAGGCACAGCATGTGTCCGTCGTCGTGCCGGGGTCCGACATCGACCTGAGCAATTTCGACCGCGCCAAGGACGAGTACGGCACACCGGCGGGCATGGCACGCTCCCTGCACACGACCGCGGGCGACCGCACCGCCGTGATCGCCTGGGTCGGGTACACCACCCCGGTCGGCCTCGGCCCCGACGCCGCCACGGGCCGGCTCGCCGAAGCCGGGGCGCCACGCCTGGCGCGCTTCACTCAGGGTCTGACGGCGTCCGGTGCCCCGCGTCCCGCCGTGTTCTGCCACAGCTACGGCTCGGTGGTGTGCGGCCTCGCCGCGCCCCGGCTGTCCGCGTCCGACCTGGTGGTGTTCGGCTCCCCCGGCATGCGCGCGGACAGCGTCTCCGACCTGCACACCAGCGCCCGCGTCTGGGCCGCCAAGGACGACAGCGACTGGATCGACCGCGTGCCGAGCGTCGAGCTGTTCGGCCTCGGGCACGGCGAGGACCCGACCTCTTCCGCCTTCGGGGCCCGCCGCATACCGGCCGAGCGCGCCCAGGGCCACACCGGCTACCTGGCCCCCGGCACGGACTCGCTGCGCACCTTCGCCCGCATCGCCGACGGAGACCACTCCCCCGTCGACAACCGACCCACTGGAGCCCGGTCATGAGCCTTCCGACCCTGAGCGGACTGCGCGGAGCCGCATCCGTGATCGACGCCAAGACCCCCGCCCACCGTGACCGGGCGATAGACGGGCTGCGCGCCCTCGCGCTGCTCGCCGTGCCGACCGGACACTGGCTCCTGGGTGGCTTCACCCTCGACTCCGACGGCGCCTTGCACAACGCCAGCCCGCTGGCCTCCTTCGGCTTCTTCGCGCCGGTCAGCTGGGTGCTGCAGATGCTGGGCATCTTCTTCCTCGTGGGCGGCTATGCCTCCGCGCTCTCGTATCGCCGGGCGGTCGCGCGCGGTGAATCGACGAGCGGCTGGCTGCGGGGGCGCCTCGCCCGGCTCGGCCGACCCGTCCTCGGGGTGACGGCGGTCTGGGCCGCGCTGATCCCGGTGCTCTACGCCCTGGGCGTGCCGGGCACGACACTGCGCACCGGATCCACGCTGGTCATCCAGCCACTGTGGTTCGTGGGCGTCTATACGGTGATCACGGCCCTCACCCCGTGGTGCATACGCGCGGCGGAGCGGATGAAGGCCTGGGCCGCGGTGCCGTTGCTCGGGTCGGTCGCCGTCGTCGACTTCCTGCGGTACGGCCCGTTCGCGGACTCCATGCCCTCCTGGCTGAGCCTGCTGAACCTGCTGCCGGGCTGGATGTTCGCCTACCAACTGGGGGTCTGCTGGGGCGAGAAGAAGCTGGGCCGGCGCGGCGCTTGGCTGCTGCTCGTCGGCGGCACCGCGCTCTTCGCCGCGCTGCTGCTCGCCTTCCACTATCCCGCGTCGATGGTCGGCGTCCCGGGCGAGGCCCGCACGAACTCACATCCTCCGTCGCTGCTCGTCCTCGCTCTCGCCGCCGCACAGAGCGGTGCGGCGATCCTGCTGAGGGACCGCATAGGCAGGCTGCTGCGCAGGCCCGCCCTGTGGGCACCGGTCGTCGTGATCAACCTGTCGGCGATGACCATCCTGTGCTGGCACCAGACGGCGCTGCTCACCGCGGCCGTGCCCGGCTCGTTCCTCGGTGCGGTGCCGGGGCTGACCACGAGCCCCGACACGTTCGGCTGGATAGCCGCGCGGATCGCCTGGCTGCCGGTTCTCGCGACGCTGCTGGTGCTGATAGGCCGGTACGCCCGCGGGTTCGAGGCCCCCTGGAAGCGGGCGACCCATGCCCGGCGGGCACTGGCCGGACTCCTGGCAGCGGGCTTCGCGGTCTTCGCCCTGGGGCTGGCCGGATGAGGGCACCGGAATGGCCTGACGGCTCACTGGGCCGACCTGACGGGCCAGGACACCGGCGGTGGCCGATGGTTCACTCGGGCCGGCCCCCAGGGGCGGACAGGTCAGCAGCGCTCCGAAGCCCGCCGGGCGTTCGCATAGTTGTCGATCTTGTAGTCGAGGACGGCGAGGGTGTCCTGCAGCTCCGCGATGCGGGTGCGGACGTCGCGGCGGGTCTGCTCCAGGAGTTCCTGGCGCTCGGCGAAGGTGTGCTCGCCCTCGCGGACCAGTTCGGCATAGCGGACCATGTCCGCCACGGGCATCCCGGTCAGGCGCAGTTTGCCGACAAGGGCGAGCCAGCGCAGGTCGCGGTTGCTGTAGCGGCGCTGGCCGGTGTGGGAGCGGTCGATGTGCGGCATCAGGCCGATCCGCTCGTACCAGCGCAGGGTGTACGCGGTCAGGCCGGTGAAGGCGGCGACCTCGCTGATCGTGTACTGGTCCTCACCGTCCGGGCTCGGGGGCCCGACAGGTGCCTCGGAGCAGGGGGCGGCGCCGACGCCGGGCCGGGTGGGGCCGGCTGCTGGACCGGGTTCGGGCCGGGTCGTCGTGCCCGTGGAGGTACTGGCTGGTGCGGGGGTGGTGTCCATCACCGTCATGGCGTTCACGCTAGAGCCTTGGAGTGCGCTCCAAGCAAGTGAATTGGGGGGAAATCCGGGAGACGTCTCATCTCTTGGTCACTGCGGCGCCGGGAGCGGCGGCGGGGGCAGGCACCACTCAAAGCGGAGGCGTCACGAGCCCGGCTCGTAGTAGACATCGCAGTCCCAGCACTCGAACACCCGGCGAGATCCACCCGACGTCACCGGGATCCTTGCCAAGGATTTAGGCTCGTAGGCATGCAGAGCCTGGCGTTGATCGAGAACTGGCCGGTCCCGACCGCTGCCGCCGCCGTCGTCCGTGCGGACGGGACGGTCGCGGGGACGCACGGCCCCACTGACCGGCGGTTCGCCCTCGCCTCGGTCACCAAGCCGCTCGCGGCGTACGCGGCGCTGGTGGCGTACGAGGAAGGGGCGGTCGAGCTCGACGAACCCGCCGGGCCCGAGGGGTCGACGGTGCGGCATCTGCTGGCGCACACCAGTGGGCTGGCGTTCGACGAGCACAAGGTGATGTCGGAGCCGGGGACGCGGCGGCTGTACTCGAACGCCGGATTCGAGGTGCTGGGTGATCACATCGCCAAGGCGACGGACATTCCGTTCGGGGAGTATCTGCGCCAGGCGGTTCTCGAACCGCTGGGGATGACGTCGACGTCGCTGGAGGGCGGGGCATCGCCGGCCAAGGACGGGGTGTCCACGGTCGACGACCTGGTGCGGTTCGCGGCGGAGGTGCAGGCGCCGCGGTTGCTCGACGCGCGGACCGTGGCGGCGGCGATGACGGTGACGTACCCGGGGCTGAAGGGTGTGCTGCCGGGGTACGGGCATCAGAATCCCAATGACTGGGGGCTCGGGTTCGAGATCCGGGACTCCAAGTCACCGCACTGGACGGGGAGTTCGTCCTCGCCGCGGGCGTTCGGGCACTTCGGGCAGGCCGGGACGTTCCTGTGGGTGGATCCCGATGCGCGGGCGGCGTGTGTCGCGCTGACGGACCGGCCGTTCGGGCCGTGGGCCGTCGAGGTGTGGCCCGCGTTCACCGACGCGGTGCTGGCCGAGCTCTGAGCCGACGCTCCGAGCGGCTGGTGGTGAGGTCGGGGGATCGCTAGGCCCCGGCCATCTCCCACACCAGCAGTTCCACCGCGCCTTCGGGGGAGGCGATCGCTTCCAGGTCCGGCTCCCCCGTGATCCGTGCCGCGTCGCCCGGGGCCAACTGGTTGCCGGCCAGGGTCACTTCGCCGCGGACCACGTGGACGTACACGAAGGGGGCGTCCGGGAGGGCGGTGCGTTCGGACGGGTCCAGGCGGCGTATGTGCAGGAGGGCGCCGGCCTCCGGGACCGCATAGGGGGTCGAGTCGGCGATGCCGTGGACGACTTCGTAGGAGGGGTCGCCGCCCGGGGAGAGGGGGGCCAGCCACATCTGGACGAAGGTGAGGGGTTCTGTGCCGTCGTTGCGTTCCACGTGACGGACGCCGCCCGCGGCGGAGAGGTGCTGGACGTCGCCGGGGCGGACCCGGGACGCGTGGCCCGTCGTGTCGCGGTGGGTGAGTTCGCCCTCGACGACCCAGGTGACGATCTCGGTGTGGCTGTGCGGGTGTTCGTCGAAGCCGGCGCCGGGCGCGAGGCGTTCTTCGTTGCAGGCCAGGATCGCGCCGAAGCGGAGGTTGTCGGGGTCGAAGTGGGGGCCGAAGGAGAAGGCGTGGAAGGACTCGATGCCGGCCGCCGGCTCCCCGCCGCGGTACCGGTCGCCGGAGCGCCGTACATCAATCACGTACCCCACGGTACGGCCTGTCCGGCGCGTCGGGTGGTGGTCGATGAGACTGCCGAGGCGACGACGGCTGCGCGGCCAAGGCGACTCTCGGCCGACCAAGGTGGCTGCCGCCCGACGATGGCGGCTCTCGCCCAACCCAA
>NZ_LIRJ01000119.1 GCF_001419745.1 Streptomyces silaceus
CCCCTCATGCCGTACAAGAACGGCACCACCCTGCTCACCGTCGCCGCCGCCCGCGGCGCCTCCGGCTACCGGCGGCTCGGCGACGGACCCGCCTGGCCGCGCGTCGTGCGCGGCGACCTCGCGGCGGCCAAGGCGGGGCGCGAGGGGCGGCGCACCGCGCTCGCCGCGTTCGTCCAGTTCACCGACCTGCACCTCGTCGACGTCCAGCACCCCTTGCGGTACGAGTACCTGCGCGCGCAGACCGCGAGCGCCTGGCGGCCCCACGAGTCCCTGTCGGTGGCCGGCGCGGTCTCCCTGGTCGAGCGGGTGAACGCCCTGCGCGGCGCGCCCGCCACCGGCGCCCCGCTGCACTGCGTCGTGACGACCGGCGACAACACGGACAACAACTCGCGGGCCGAACTGGACTGGTTCCTGAAGGTGATGAACGGCGGCCGCATCCGCCCCAACACCGGTGACCCGCGCCGCTACGAAGGCGTGCAGTCCAGCGGCCTCAGGCTGTACTGGCAGCCCGACGACGCGGTGCGCGACGCCGACAAGAGCCTCGGCTTCCCGCGCCTGCACGGCTTCCTCGACGCCGCGATCCGCGAGGTCAACAGCCCCGGCCTCGGGCTGCCCTGGTACTCCACGGTCGGCAACCACGACGCGCTGCCCGGCGGTTGCTGGGCGCCCAAGGACTCGTACTTCTCCGAATTCGCCGTCGGGGGCAAGAAGCTGATGTCCCTGGACGAGTCGCGGGGCGCCGCGCTGTGGAAGGCCGTCAAGAAGGGGCGTGACCCCAAGGGCGCCCTCTTCAAGGACCTCCTCAAGAGCGAGGCGCGGCGCATGCGGTCCATCACGCCGGACGCGTCGCGGGCGCCCTTCACCCCCGCCGAGTACGTCCAGGCGCACCTCGACCCGGCGCACGCGGGCCCCGGCCCCGTCGGCCACGGCTACACCCAGGAGAACCTCGCGTCCAAGACCCAGTACTACTCCTTCCGCATCAGCGACGACGTGCTCGGCATCAGCCTGGACACCACCGACCCCGGCGGCCACTACGAGGGCTCGCTCGGCACGGCCCAACTGCGCTGGCTGGAGCGCGAGCTGAAGGCGAACGAGCGGCGGGCCGGCGGACCCTCGTACGTCGTCGTCCTCAGCCACCACACCAGCAGGACCATGCGCAACCTGCGCCACGACCCCGCGCGGCCCGGCGAGGCGCGGCACGGCGGTGACGAGATCGTCGCGCTGCTCGGCCGGTACCGCTCCGTCCTCGCCTGGGTCAACGGCCACAGCCACAAGAACGCCATCACCCCGCACCGCACCCCGCACGGCTCCTTCTGGGAGGTCTCCACCGCCTCACACATCGACTTCCCGCAACTCGCGCGGGTGGTGGAGCTCACCGACAACCACGACGGGACGATCTCCGTCTTCACCACGCTCATCGAGTCCGCCGCCCCGCACCGCACGGATTTCGCCGATCTCTCCCAGACCGGTCTGGCCGCGCTCTACCGCGAACTGTCCTTCAACGCCCCCGGCGCGAAGCCCACGCTGGGCGGCGAGGCGGGCGACCGGAACACCGAGCTGGTCCTGCGCAAGGGGTGAGCCGGAAGGCCGGATCGTGCTCAACCCCGGCGTGGCGCTCAACCTCCGTGCCGGCCCCCGGGTCCCCTCGGCCGACGACCGTCGGGACGGAAGGGGCACGGACATGGCAGGGCTCAAGCACAGGAGCCAGTCGCGGGGACGGGCAGGCGTGGCGGCGGCGCTCGCCGCGACGGTGGTGGCGGGCGGGTTCGCGGCCCCCGCGTTCGCCGCGGCGCCGGAACGCGGCGACGGGGACGGGCACCGCGCGACGCTGCGCGCGATGCGGGCCGCCCTCGACGAGGACGCGCCCGGCGTGACCGCGCAGGTGCGGGACCGCCGCGGCCCCTGGAACGCCGCCGCGGGCATCGGCGACCTGGAGCGCGGGACGCCGCGCGGCGAGCACGACCGCTACCGCATCGGCAGCATCACCAAGACCTTCGTCGCGACGGTCCTCCTGCAACTGGAGGCCGAGGGCAGACTCGACCTGGACGACACGGTCGGGCGATGGCTGCCGGGCGTCGTCGAGGGCAACGGCCACGACGGGGACCGCATCACCGTGCGCCAGCTCCTCAACCACACGAGCGGGATCTTCAACGTCACGTCCGACGAGGACTTCCAGCGGACGGTGTTCGGCGAGGAGTTCCTCAAACACCGCTACGACACCTGGCCCCCCGAAAAGCTGGTCGCCATCGCCATGCGCCACAAGCCGGACTTCGCGCCCGGCACGGCCTGGAGGTACTCCAACACCAACTACGTGCTCGCGGGCATGGTCATCGAGAAGGTCACCGGCACGTCGTACGCGCGGCAGATCAAGGAGCGGATCATCGAGCCGCTCGGCCTGCGCGCCACGAAGGTCCCGCTGACCGACCCGACCCTGCCGAGCCCCAGCTCACGCGCGTACACCCGGCTCTCCGACAAGCCCGGCGCCACGATCCACGACGTGACGGAACTCAATCCGTCCGTGGCGGGCGCGGCCGGCGGGATGATCTCCGACTCGGCGGACCTCAACCGCTTCTACACCGCGCTGCTGCGGGGCAGGCTCCTGCCGAAGAAGCAGCTCGCCGAGATGAGGACGACGGTGCCCCAGGGCGACGACCGGCCCGGCCGGCGGTACGGACTCGGCCTCGAACCCGTCCCGACGACCTGCGGAACGGTCCTGTGGGGGCACGGCGGCGGCATCCACGGCTCGTCGTCGGTGGCGCTCTCGACGGCGGACGGCCGCCATGCGCTGGCGTTCAACTTCAACGGTCCCGGCGGGGACGCGGAGCGGATCGTCGAGGCGGAGTACTGCGGGAAGGACGGGAAGGCCGGGAAGGGCGGGAAGGACTAGCCGCGCGGGGCCGCTCCGGGCGCCGCGCCGATGCGCTCCGGGCAACGCACAGGGGCGGAACCCGGACCTGCCCGGCCTGTCACGACCCGGCCGGTCCGGGGTTCCGCCCCTGCACTCCCCTCCTGCGCATGCGGTGCCGCGCCCCCCGCTATCTCGGCAGCACCACGACGTACGCGGCGGGAGCGCGGTCGCCGGAGGCCATCAGCGCGGTCCGCACCACCGCGGCCTGCTGCTCCAGCGCGTCCCTGAGCTTCTTCGGGGTGATGTGTACGACGGTGATGCCGAGCCGCTCCAGGTGCTCGCGCTTACGGGCGTACTCCGACCACATCGCGTCGTCGTCCTGCCGCAGGCCCTGGCGGGGCGCCCGGGTGTCCAGCTCCACGGCGACGGCCTGGTCGGGCCAGTAGGCGTCGACGCCGCCGAGGTGCGGGCCGCCGGGCAGGCGCAGGTCGACGTTCCACAGCGGCTCGGGCAGGCCGTGCTCGGAGACCATCCGGTAGAGCCGGTCCTCGGCGATCGCGCGGCCCTCGGCGAGCAGCGAGTCGACGGCATCGACGACGTGCGGGCGGGTGAGGAGCCGGGCGTGGTTCAACTCCCGCACGATCGCCGCCGGTTCGCAGTGCCCGCCGCGCACGGCCTCGGTGAGCAGCCTTCGTACGACGCCCGCCTCGGCGAGCTGCGCCACGGCGTCGGCGAGGGCGCGAGGCACGGGGGCGACCGGAACTCCGGTGATCTGCTGGGGAGTCGGCAGGGCGTTGGCGCGCACGAGCCGGGCGAATCCGGTGGACCGCAGCCGCCGGGTGCGGGGCACCAGGACGTCGATGTGGTCCAGGGAGAGCAGCGGGGGAGCGGAGGAGAAGCGGTGCAGGGCGAGCGCGGCGAGGCCGG
>NZ_LIRJ01000012.1 GCF_001419745.1 Streptomyces silaceus
GTGCGGGAGGGCGCGCGGCGGGGCCTGCGCCGGGACGTACGAAGGCGCGTCCGAGGACACGGACGACGCGGGCGCGGACGGCGACGCGGACGAGGGGACGTACGAGGGGACGACGGCCAGCAGGACGTGCCCGGTGTGCGCCGACAGCTGGGCGAGGAGTCCGTCCGGGGCGTGCAGGGACGGGGTGTCGGCGACCGAGTCCACGACGGCGACGATCGCGTCGAAGCCGCCGCCCGCGACGTTGTACGCGTACCGCGCGCCCGGGCCGTCGGCCGGGTCGTCATGGGCGGGGAAGGTGAGGCGGGTGCGTATCGCGTAGCCGGGGTCGTCCACGGCGAGCACCGGCGAGCGGGTCGTGGTGGAGAACCGCACCTCGGCGCCGGTCCGCCGCTCCAGCTCCACGCCGAGCGCGAGCGGCGCGTACATCAGCTCCTCGAAGCCGAGGACGAGCACCCGGCCGCCGCGGGCACCCCGCGGCAGCGCGTCCGCGATCCCGTCGGCCATGCCGGGCAGCGCCGCGTCGAGGGCCGCGCGGTGGGCGGGCGTGAAGCCGTGCCGGCCGCCGTCGGGCACGCCCGCGGGCCAGCCGAGCGCCACGCGGGTGACCGGACCCGGCTCGGCGCGCGGCCGGGGCATCGCGGCGCCCTCGTGCTCGGCGACCAGCGCCTGGCCCTTCTCCAGGACGCCGTCGGGCAGCCGTACCGTCCCGGAGGCCGTCGCGACGAGGTCGACGCGCGCGCCGATCTCCCGGGCGAAGTCGTCGAGCCGCCCCTGGTCCTCGGGCGAGCGCATGTCGACCAGGGCGACGATGACGTACCGCCCGCGCGGGAAGCGCTCGTGCAGGGCGCGGATCGTGTTCAGGACCGTGTTGCCGGTGGAGAACTCGTCGTCGACGAGGACCAGCGGGCCGTCCCCGGAGAGCAGCCGGGGGTCCTCGGGCAGCAGCAGGTGCGAGGTGGCGTGCGAGTGGGACTCCTCGAAGCCGCCCGCGCGCTCGACGCCCTCGACGGGGCGCCGGGTGGAGTGCAGGTAGGGCGCGAGGCCGACGCCGTCGGCGACCGCGTGGCCGAGGCCGGTCGCGGTCTCCGCGTAGCCGAGGACGACGGCGCGCCGCGCCTGGTCGTCACCGAGCAGGTCCCGCACCCGCACGCCGAGGTCGTGCCCGGCGCCGTACACGACCGAAGGGTGCTGCGGCACGTGCTTGCCCAGCACGTTCGACACCAGGAGGTGGGCCCGCTTGGGGTTGCGGCGCAGCGCGAGGCCCAGCAGGCCGGGCAGCGCCTCGTCGCCGTCGAGCCCGACCCCGAGCCGCTCGGCGACCCAGGTCCCCGACCAGGTCGCCGGCTGCGCCGCCGCGTGCTTCGCGTCTTCCGTCACGTACGTCATGTCCTTCGCGTTCGATTCCCTCGCATGCGGTTGCCTTGCATGCGGTTGCTTGCATGCGGTTCCTTGCATGCGGTCAGCCGCGTGCGATGGCGTGCGGCTCCGGTCTTTTGCCCGCGGTCAGCCGGGCAGCCCGGCGGTGAGCAGCTCCACGAAGCCGACGTCCTCCTTGGCGACGCCGAAGACCTCGGCGCGCCGCAGGGTCCGCTCGGCCCAGGCGCGGTGCGGCTTCACCTCGTTCATCTTGTTCGTGTACGAGGAGCGCAGGACGCCTCCGCCGCCGCGCTCGGGACGCAGGATGTCCTCGGCGTCGCTGAACTCCTCGTGGCTGACCACGGACAGCGCGTGCACGGGCACCACGTGCGAGGGGTGGATGCAGGTCTTGCCCAGCAGGCCGTTGGCGCGGTCGAGCTCGATCTCGCGGAGCAGGCCGTCCATGTCGTGCTCGATGAGGGCCTGGCGCAGCTCGTCGGCCCGGCCCTCCAGGAAGGGGCTGCGGCGCAGCTGCGGCTTGAACATCCGCTCCTGGACGCGGAAGTACTCCCACACGGGCCCGGTCACGGTGAAGCCCGTGCCGTCGGCCCTGCCGAGCACGTTCACCACGTCGGCGATGACGGAGGCGACGATCTGCACGTCATAGGCGGTCATGTCCGGCGGCCTGCGCAGCCCGTACGCCGAGCAGAAGTCGGTCACGCCGAGCCGCAGCGCGAGCACGCGGTCGCGGTACTTGTCGACGGTGCGGGCGATCCCTGCCAGCGTCTCGGCGCGGGTCTCCAGGTGCAGCAGCTCGGGCGACTCCAGGACGGGCATCGCGAAGAGCCGCCGCCCGGCGAGCCCGTCGGCCGCCTCCGCGGCCGCGACCGCCTCCAGGAACGGAACACCCCGCTCCTCGGTGAATTTGGGTAGTACGAATCCGGACAACAGTCGGACGCTTGTTCCCAGCCGTCGGACCAGGTCGGGTATCTGCTCGGCGGCGCGGACCCGGATGAAGAGCAGCGGCGGCTCCACACCGCGTTCGCCCAGGTCGGCGAATTGCCGGACCAGGTTCTCCTCGGCGGCCGTGACCTCGGCGTCGTCGATGGAGTCCTCCAGGCAGAGCACCATGGAGACCACTCCGCGACCGGCCTGCTTCAGGATGTCGTCGGCGAGACGGGGGCGGGTGGCCGGGCTGTAGAGCGTGGCCCCGAGGGCGGATGCGAGCAGGTGGGGCGGGGAGTCCGCGGTGAAGGCACACGGCTCCCGGTGGAAGAGGCGCTGCCGCACCTCTGGGGCGATGTGCCCGAAATGACGCATGAGATTCCCCTGCTGTCGCCTGCTCCGTCGACGTGGACCGCTTTGTGTGGCCGGTAATAGTACGTAGAGACGGGTGCCGGGGGTTCCCTCCGGGCATGAACTTCAGGTAACCCGGCCATGTCGTACACGCACAGCACACAACCGTCGCACGCTCGCACCACCCGCAGGTCAGGCGCCTGCCGACGCGGTCGGGACCTTGGGCCCCCCGCGTTGTCCCGTCCTGGCGGGGGAAGGCAGGATGACCGCATGACGCACGCGATGTTGAAGGGGTCGAACGTCCCTCTGGAGGCCTCGGCCGTCCGCGCCGTACTGCGCTGGACCCCCGGGCAGGGCGTCCCCGACGTCGACGCGTCGGCGCTGCTGCTCGGCGGCGACGGGCGGGTCCGCTCCGACGAGGACTTCGTCTTCTACAACCAGCCGCGCCACCCGGCGGGCAAGGTCTGGCGGCTCGGCAAGAAGCGGGTCGCCGAGGGCCTGACCGACACGATCCAGACGGATCTCGCGGGCATGGACCCGGCGGTGAGCCGGGTGCTCCTGGCCGCTTCGGCGGAGGGCGTCTCGTTCGAGCACGTACCCGCGCTGCGGATCCTGCTGTACGACGCCGCGGTCGCCGAGGGCGAACCGCTCGCGTACTTCGACATCACGCCGCAGACCGGTGAGGAGACCGCGCTGATCTGCGGGGAGCTCTACCGCCGCGGCGAGGGCTGGAAGTTCCGCGCGCTCGGCGAGGGGTACTCCAACGGCCTGGAGGGGCTCGCGTCCGACTTCGGGATCTCGGTGGACGACTCGGAGTCCGCGGCGCCGGAGCCCGCGCCCTCGACGTCGCTCCCGCTGCCGCCCCAGCAGCCGATGCCGCAGCAGCAGCCGGCCCACCCGTCGATGGCCCAGCACGCGCCGCAGTCGTCGCCGCAGCCCGCGTACGGCTATCCGCCGGAGCCGCCCCGCTATCCGGCACCCCAGCCCTCGTACGGCTATCCGCCGGCGGCGCCCACCCAGCCGACGCCGATCGCGCACGCGGCCCCGGTGGCGCAGCCCAGCTACGGCTATCCGCAGCCGGTGGCCCCGATCCCGGACCCGAACTTCCGGCTGCCGCCGCAGGGACCGCAGTTCCTGAACCGCTGAGGGCGGGGGTCGTGGCTCCGGCCCCGCCGGGGGCGGGGTCGGCGGGCGCCGGCGGGCGCACGGGGATCAGCCCACCTTGGACTTGTAGCCCCTGCCCCACTGCAGGCCCCAGCCGTACAGCCGGTCGAGCTCGGCCTGGAAGCCGTAGACGAACTTCACCTCGCGGCGGACCGTCAGCTCGCCCTTGACGTTCTCGATGGAGACCACCGCGCAGCTGCGGGCCTGCGGCTGGCGCTCGTCGAGGTCGATCTCGATGCGCGGGCCGTTGCTCGGGTAGAGCGTGACCTTCGCGTGCGTGCGGTCGAAGGCCGGCGTCTGGTCGTAGATGTATACGAAGACCAGCAGGCGCTTGATCGCCTCGCGGTGGTCCAGGTTGATGTAGAGCGTCTCGCCCGACCCCGAACCGAACCGGTCGTCGCCGCTGCCCTTCACGTACGGCGGCGAGTTGAGGCTCCCGAAGAAGTTGCCCAGCGGCTGCACCACCCCCTTGTCGCCGTCGGCCAGCTCGTACAGGCAGCCGAGGTCGAGGTCGACGTTGACCATGCTCTGCGTGTGCGCCTGGACCGGCTCGGGCCGGAACATCTGGAAGGGGTGCCGCAGCAGGCCCCCGCCGCTTCCGCGCTGTTTGCCGCTCATGAGGTCCGACGTGCGCATCTGCCAGGAGAGGTTGACGCGCAGGTTGCCGCTGGCCGCGCCCTGTTTGGTGAGCGAGACCGCCGGGTGCCGTTTGGTCAGCTCGATCGAGTTGGTCGCCGCGCTGCCCGACGCGAAGTCGTTCGACCGCCCGCGCCACAGTCCGTCCCAGAAGGACATGCCGCCCCCAAAAGTGCCCTTGTGCCACCTACCCGGACCGGTGTCCCCCGGCCCCGTGGACCGGCGGTGCCGGCCCCTTCACAGCGACGGGGCGGCCATGAGGACATCTCCTCGACGGCCGCCCCGCACAGAGCGTTCCTCACCCTGGCCGCCGTCACACTCCGGGGAACGGAATCGGACAGCGCGGCGAGGGAATCAGTCAGTCTCAGACCCCGGACGAGACCTCAGTCTTCTCGCCCGCGCTGTCTTTTCCCTCGGCCGCCGCCAGCGCGCGGTTGCGGCGCACGGACGAGAAGAACGACCAGGCGATCAGGAGGACACCGACGGAGCCGGTGATGACCTCGTGGATCTCGTACTGGATCGTGACCAGGAGGATCGCGGCGAGGGCACCGATCGCGTAGTGCGCGCCGTGCTCCAGGTAGACGTAGTCGTCGAGGGTGCCCTGGCGGACCAGGTAGACCGTGAGCGAACGGACGTACATGGCGCCGATGCCGAGGCCGAGCGCCATCAGGACGATGTCGTTGGTGATCGCGAAGGCGCCGATGACGCCGTCGAAGGAGAAGGACGCGTCCAGGACCTCGAGGTAGAGGAACATGAAGAAGGCGGCCTTTCCGGCCATCACGACCGCAGGAACCTTCTTCCCGGTCCGCTTGGCCTCTTCCTCCTGCTCGTGCTCGCGCTCCTCCTCTTCCTCCAGCTTGTTCTCGAAGTAGCTGGAGAGTCCGCCCACCACGAGGTAGGTGATCAGACCCGCGATACCGGAGATGAGGACCGTCTGCGCCTTGTCCACATGCGCGCCGCCGTGCTGGTGGGCGTTGGTGGCGAAGGTCATCGCGGTGACCATCAGGACGATGAGCGCGATGCAGACCGACAGCATGTCGACCTTGCCGAGCTTGGCCAGCGGACGCTCGATCCAGCCCAGCCACTTGATGTCACGGTCCTCGAAGATGAAGTCGAGGAAGATCATCAGCAGGAACATGCCACCGAAGGCGGCGATCGACGGGTGAGCGTCGGTCACCAGCTGCTGGTACTGCTCCTTGTCGTTGAACGCGAGCTTGACCGCTTCGATCGGGCCGAGCTTGGCGCTGATGGCCACGATCACGACGGGGAAGACCAGCCGCATGCCGAAGACCGCGATGAGCACGCCGATGGTGAGGAAGATCTTCTGCCAGAAGGCATTCATCTTCTTCAGGATTCCGGCGTTGACCACCGCGTTGTCGAACGACACCGAGATCTCGAGGATGGACAGGATCGCCACCACTCCGAAGCCGGTCCACCCCCCGTAGAACACCGCGGCGACCAAGCCGAGCGCGGTGACCGCGAACGACCAGCCGAAGGTTTTCAGAAGCACTGGCTACCCAATCGTGTGTGTACGGGCTCCCGTGTAGCGGTCTCCCCCGCGCCGGTCCCCGGCTTTAAGAAACGTTGACCCCGAAGTCTAGAGCGATGCCGCGCAGGCCTGACGCGTACCCCTGACCGACCGCACGGAACTTCCACTCGCCCCCGTAGCGATACACCTCTCCGAAGATCATCGCGGTCTCCGTCGAGGCGTCCTCGGACAGGTCGTAGCGCGCGAGCTCCTGACCGTCCGCCTGGTTCACCACACGGATGAAGGCGTTGCTGACCTGGCCGAACGTCTGGCCCCTGTTGTCCGCCTCGTGGATGGAGACGGGAAAGACGATCTTGTCGCAGTTGACCGGCACCTTGGAGAGGTCGATCAGGAGCGACTCGTCGTCACCTTCACCCTCACCGGTGAGATTGTCTCCGGTGTGTTCGACGGATCCGTCGGGGCTCTTGAGGTTGTTGTAGAAGACGAACCACTCGTCGCCGAGGACCCTGCCCGCGTTGCACAGCAGCGCGCTGGCGTCGAGGTCGAAGGGGGCGCCGGTGGTGGAGCGCGCGTCCCAGCCCAGTCCTACCAGGACCTGGGTGAGGTTGGGTGCGGCCTTGGAGAGGGAGACGTTGCCTCCCTTGGCGAGCGTGACGCCCATGGTGATGGTCCTCCCCGAGGTGACGAGAGCAGAAGTTCCCATGGTGCCGGGAACACACGGTGGTGAGCACGTCCGGCGCCGCACTGGTGTGTGTGCGGCGCCGGACGACAGGGCTAAGGGGCGAACTCGGCTCAGACGTTGACGCCGAAGTCCTGCGCGATGCCGCGCAGGCCCGAGGCGTAGCCCTGGCCGACGGCGCGGAACTTCCACTCCGCGCCGTGGCGGTACAGCTCGCCGAAGACCATGGCGGTCTCCGTCGAGGCGTCCTCGGAGAGGTCGTAGCGGGCGATCTCGGCGCCGCCCGCCTGGTTCACCACGCGGATGAACGCGTTGCGGACCTGGCCGAACGACTGCTGGCGGTTCTCCGCGTCGTAGATCGAGACCGGGAACACGATCTTCTCGACGTCGGCCGGCACCGCGGAGAGGTCGACCTTGATCGCCTCGTCATCGCCCTCGCCCTCACCGGTGGTGTTGTCACCGGTGTGCTCGACGGAGCCGTCGGGGCTCTTCAGGTTGTTGAAGAACACGAAGTTCTGGTCATTGCTGACCTTGCCCTCCGCGTTCGTCAGGATGGCGCTGGCGTCGAGGTCGAAGTCCGTACCGGTGGTGGTGCGGACGTCCCAGCCCAGGCCGACCAGAACAGCGGTCAGACCCGGCGCCTCCTTGCTCAGAGATACGTTGCCGCCCTTGCTGAGGCTGACTCCCACGAGTCCTCCCAATTGGTGTCCAGGGGCGGGGAGCCCCAAGCGTTGCGTTGCCATCGGATCAACGACTGGATCCTAGTGACCGGTTCCCGGCCGCCACAGGCTCTGCGCCTGAAGAATCACAGGGTGTCACCCCTGAAGGATCCGAGGGGTACCCCCTGAGGGACCAGAGGGCCCCCGAGGGATCAGAGGGTGTCCAGGGCCTTCACGTACTCGTTCAGGTCACGGGCGTCCGGGAGGCCGTTGACGACGCTCCAGCGCACCACGCCCTCCTTGTCGATGATGAACGTGCCGCGCACCGCGCAGCCCTTTTCCTCGTCGAAGACGCCGTAGGCGCGCGACACCTCGCCGTGCGGCCAGAAGTCGGAGACCAGGGGGTACTCCAGGCCCTCCTGCTCGGCGAAGACGCGCAGGGTGTGGATGGAGTCGTTGGAGACGGCGAGCAGCTGAGTGTCGTCGTTGACGAACTTCGGCAGCTCGTCGCGCAGCGCGCAGAGCTCGCCGGTGCACACGCCGGTGAACGCGAACGGGTAGAAGAGCAGCACCACGTTCTTCTCGCCGCGGAAGTCGGAGAGCTTCACGGACCGGCCGTGGTTGTCCTTCAGCTCGAACTCCGGGGCCTTGGTGCCGGTGGCGATTCCAGCGAGCGCCATGAGTACGCATCCCTTCGACGGGGCCCCTCGGGTGGGGCTGTTCGGGTGAGACCACCCTACGTCCGCCGATCCGGACAATCCGCACCCCCACACGCCCGAGGCCCCCGCCGACGGAATACGTCGACGGGGGCCTCAAGAACACCCTGAAGGGTTACACCGGGACCACCCCGAAGGGACACGGGCCACGGAAGCACCCCGAAGAGCCGCGGGGCACGAACGCCAGCCGCAGGCCCTACGGGGCCGTCGGGCGTGCGACTGGCGAGAGACTGCCGGGCACACGCCCCACGGGAAACTGTCGGGCACACGCCCCACGAGAGACTGCGGGGCACACGCCCCACAGAGGACCGTCGGGCACAGGGCTCACGGGGACCGTCAGGTGCATGCCCCACAGGGGCCGCGCCCGCTCGATCCGGGCGAAGCGCTAGCGCTTCTTGGCGGCGCCCTTCGGCGTGATCAGCCGACTGCCGCTCCAGTCCTTGCCGGCGTTGACGCTCTTGGTCGCCGACAGGCCCGCCGTGGTGGAGGCCTCACCGATGTCGCTCGGCTCGACGTACCCGTCCCGGCCGGTCTTCGGTGTGAGGAGCAGGATCGAGCCGCCCTCCTCCATGTACGCGATGGCATCCACCAGCGCATCAGTCAGGTCCCCGTCGTCCTCACGGAACCAGAGCACCACGGCGTCAGCCACGTCGTCGTAGTCCTCGTCGACGAGCTCTGTGCCAGTGGCAGCCTCGATGGCCTCGCGGAGCTCCTGGTCGACGTCGTCGTCGTAGCCGATCTCCTGGACCACCTGGTCGGGCTGGAAACCAAGCCTTACGGCAAGGTTCGTCTCCGCGTGGTCCGCGGTCGCGCTCACGGATTGCCTCCTGATCATGTTTTTGGGAATGCCTGTCAGCCACGCGCGTGCGCGGGGCGTTGGCCGTAGTCCACACGGGCGGGACGGATCGCGCAAGTACCCGGCCGCCGAGACCGCCGAAACGGTGACGTTCCCGACCGTGTCGCCGCAACTGCCGCCACATCCGTACGAGGCCGAACGGCTCTGCGAACCGGCTAGGCAGGATGGGCGTATCGTTGCGATTTGGGCCGAGCCTACCCCAGGGGGTCACCGGACGAGCGTCTCGGTTACCTATCGGTAGAGATGACGTTTGCGTCCACGCGGTACACGATGGGGAGCGGTGCACGGCCAGGCAGAACCCAGGCGAAAGCCCCAACAGCGAAGGAACAGCGTGGCTTCCGGATCCGATCGCAACCCGATCATCATTGGCGGCCTGCCCAGTCAGGTCCCGGACTTCGATCCCGAAGAGACCCAGGAGTGGCTCGACTCCCTCGACGCCGCGGTCGACGAACGCGGTCGCGAGCGGGCCCGCTACCTGATGCTCCGGCTGATCGAGCGCGCGCGGGAGAAGCGCGTCGCCGTGCCCGAGATGCGCAGTACGGACTACGTCAACACGATCGCCACCAAGGACGAGCCGTTCTTCCCCGGCAACGAGGAGATCGAGCGCAAGGTCCTCAACGCGACCCGCTGGAACGCCGCGGTCATGGTCTCCCGCGCCCAGCGCCCCGGCATCGGTGTCGGCGGTCACATCGCCACCTTCGCCTCCTCCGCCTCGCTCTACGACGTGGGTTTCAACCACTTCTTCCGCGGCAAGGACGAGGGCGACGGCGGCGACCAGATCTTCTTCCAGGGGCACGCGTCCCCCGGCATCTACGCCCGCGCGTTCCTTCTGGACCGGCTCACCGAGCAGCAGCTCGACGCGTTCCGCCAGGAGAAGTCGAAGGCCCCCAACGGCCTCTCGTCCTACCCGCACCCGCGTCTGATGCCGGACTTCTGGGAGTTCCCGACGGTCTCCATGGGCCTCGGCCCCCTCGGCGCGATCTTCCAGGCGCGCATGAACCGCTACATGGAGGCGCGCGGCATCGCCGACACCTCCAAGTCGCACGTCTGGGCGTTCCTCGGCGACGGCGAGATGGACGAGCCCGAGTCGCTCGGCCAGCTCTCCATCGCCGCCCGCGAGGGTCTGGACAACCTCACCTTCGTCGTCAACTGCAACCTGCAGCGCCTCGACGGCCCGGTACGCGGCAACGGCAAGATCATCCAGGAGCTGGAGTCCCAGTTCCGCGGCGCCGGCTGGAACGTCATCAAGCTGGTCTGGGACCGTAGCTGGGACCCGCTGCTCGCACAGGACCGCGACGGCATCCTGGTCAACCGGCTCAACACCACGCCCGACGGCCAGTTCCAGACGTACGCCACCGAGACCGGCGCCTACATCCGCGACCACTTCTTCGGCGACGACCAGCGCCTGCGCGCCATGGTCGAGAACATGACCGACGACCAGATCCTGCACCTGGGCCGCGGCGGTCACGACCACAAGAAGATCTTCGCGGCGTTCTCCGCGGCCAAGGCCCACAAGGGCCAGCCGACGGTGATCCTCGCCCAGACGGTCAAGGGCTGGACCCTCGGCCCGAACTTCGAGGGCCGCAACGCCACGCACCAGATGAAGAAGCTCACGGTCGACGACCTCAAGGGCTTCCGCGACCGGCTGCACATCCCGATCACGGACAAGCAGCTGGAGGAGGGCGCCCCGCCGTACTACCACCCGGGCCGCGACTCCGAAGAGATCCAGTACATGCACGACCGCCGCAAGGGCCTGGGCGGCTACGTCCCGACCCGCGTCGTGCGCGCGAAGCCGCTGCAGCTTCCCGATGACAAGACGTACGCGACCGCGAAGAAGGGCTCGGGCCAGCAGTCGATCGCCACCACCATGGCGTTCGTCCGCATCCTGAAGGACCTCATGCGGGACAAGGAGATCGGCAAGCGCTTCGTGCTGATCGCCCCCGACGAGTACCGCACCTTCGGCATGGACGCCTTCTTCCCGAGCGCGAAGATCTACAACCCGCTCGGCCAGCAGTACGAGGCCGTGGACCGCGACCTCCTCCTCGCCTACAAGGAGTCGCCGACCGGCCAGATGCTGCACGACGGCATCTCGGAGGCCGGCTGCACCGCCTCCCTGATCGCCGCCGGTTCGGCCTACGCGACGCACGGCGAACCGCTGATCCCGGTCTACGTCTTCTACTCGATGTTCGGTTTCCAGCGCACCGGCGACCAGTTCTGGCAGATGGCCGACCAGCTGGCCCGCGGTTTCGTCCTCGGCGCGACCGCCGGCCGTACGACCCTGACCGGCGAGGGCCTCCAGCACGCGGACGGCCACTCGCAGCTGCTCGCCTCGACCAACCCGGGCTGCGTCGCCTACGACCCCGCCTTCGGCTACGAGATCGCGCACATCGTCAAGGACGGCCTGCGCCGGATGTACGGCCCCGACAGCGAGGACGTCTTCTACTACCTCACCGTCTACAACGAGCCGATCCAGCACCCTGCCGAGCCCGCCGACGTGGACGTCGACGGCATCCTCAAGGGTGTCTACCGCTTCAAGTCCGGTGAGCAGGGCGCCATCCCGGCCCAGATCATCGCGTCCGGTGTGGCGGTGCCGTGGGCGGTCGAGGCCCAGCAGATCCTCGCCTCCGAGTGGAACGTCAAGGCGGACATCTGGTCGGCCACGTCCTGGAACGAGCTGCGCCGCGAGGCCGTGGAGGTCGAGCGCCACAACCTCCTGCACCCCGAGGAGGAGCAGCGCGTCCCGTACGTGACGCAGAAGCTCAGCGGTGCCGAGGGCCCGTTCGTGGCCGTCTCCGACTGGATGCGGAGCGTCCCCGACCAGATCTCCCGCTGGGTGCCCGGCACGTATCAGTCGCTCGGCGCGGACGGTTTCGGCTTCGCCGACACCCGCGGCGCCGCCCGCCGCTACTTCCACATCGACGCCCAGTCGATCGTGGTCGCGGTGCTGACCGAGCTCGCCCGTGAGGGCAAGGTGGACCGCTCGGTCCTGAAGCAGGCGATCGACCGCTACCAGCTCCTCGACGTCACGGCCGCCGACCCGGGCTCGGCCGGGGGCGACGCGTAAGGACAACCACACACGTCGCACGGCAATCCCGCGCACGTGGAGCACATCTCTCCTTTCTGTTCCGGAGGGCGACGGGTCTTGGGCCCCGTCGCCCTCCGGCGTTTTCTGCGGTGCGCGCGGTTCTACGATGCGCGCATGAAGGAACAACCGGCGCAGATCCGTTGGGAGCGGCGCACCCAACGCCCGCTTCTCGCGCTCGCGGTGGCGTTCGCCGTCGCCTATGCCGTGCCGATCGTGGCGCCCGACGCGCGCAGGGCAGTGACGCGGACGTGCACGGTGGTGGAGTGGGTCGTCTGGGGTTCGTTCGCTCTCGACTACATCGTGCGTCTCCTTCTCACCGATCACCGCAGACAGTTCGTCCGCACGCACTGGCTGGACCTGTGCGCCGTGATCCTTCCGATGCTTCAGCCACTGCGGCTGCTGCGGCTGGTCTCCACGCTGATGCTGGTCGGCCGACGGGCCCGGATGGCGTCACAGATCAGACTGACGACGTATGTCGCGGGTTCGGTGGTGGGCCTGTTGATGTTCGGCTCCCTGGCGGTGCTCTCCGTGGAGCGGGAGTCACCGAACGGGAACATCAAGACACTGGGCGATGCGGTGTGGTGGTCCTTCACCACGATGACCACCGTCGGCTACGGCGATCACGCACCGACGACGGGCCTCGGCAGGGTGCTCGCGGTCGGGCTGATGCTGTCGGGCATCGCGCTCCTCGGTGTCGTCACCGCGAACATCGCGGCGTGGTTCATCGCCCGGTTCGAGAAGGACGACGTCGAGGAGCGGCGCCAGACAGCGGCGATCGAGGCGCTGACGGCGGAAGTGAAGGCGCTGCGCGCACAGGTGTCGGCTCTGTCGGGGGCGGGGGC
>NZ_LIRJ01000120.1 GCF_001419745.1 Streptomyces silaceus
CCCCCGGGCCACCCCAGGCCCCCCGCAGCGCCCGCGCCTTGGTGAGCCACAGGGACAGGTCGAACTCCGCCGTGTACCCGATCGCGCCGTGCAGCTGGAGCGCGGCACGAGCCGCCTCGTACGCGGCCTCCGACGCCGTCACCTTGGCGGCGGCGAGATCACCCGCAGCCATGGTTGTCGCGGCCCCGAACACCAGCGGACGCGCGAACTCCAGGCGCACCAGGACGTCCGCGAGCCGGTGCTTGACGGCCTGGAAGGACCCGATCGGCGCCCCGAACTGGGCGCGCTGCTTCACGTACGCGACGGTCCTGTCGAGCAGCGCGAGCCCCACGCCGAGCGCCTGCGCGGCCGTGGCCAGCGCCGCCCAGTCGACCGCGTGCCGCGCCGCGGCGGCCACGGCGGGGCCCGAGGCGAGCGGCTCCCCGCCGGGCAGCGGCTCCGCGAGACGCCGGGCGGGGTCCAGGGAGCGGTGCACGCGCGCGTGCCCGGGGGCGAGCCGCAGCTCGTCGTCGGACGCGGCGAACACCAGGTCCGCCGCGTCCGCGTCCAGGGCGTAGGGACCCGCGCCGGGCAGCGCGTCGGGCAGGGTCAGCGTCGCGCGCGCCGCGCCCGAGGCCAGCGCGGGCAGGAACCGCTTGGCGGGCTCGCGCTCGCCTTGCCCGGCCAAGTGCGCGAGGAGCGCGGCGGCCGCCACGGTCTCGACGGCCGGACCCGGCACGGCGTGCCGCCCCAACTCCACGAACGCGACGGCCGTTTCGACGGGCAGGGGGCCCACGCCCTCGTACTCCTGGGGCACCGGCAGCGCGAACACCCCGGCGTCCGCGAGCCGGGACCACAGCGCGTGCCCCGGCGCGCGGTCGCCGGCCCCCCACGCGCGCGTGGCCGCCGGAGTGCCGGCCGCCGTCAGCATCGCGTCCAGCGACCGCGCGAACTCGCGCTGCTCGTCGGCGAGGAGGAACCTCATCAGCGGCGTCCCTTCGGCAGGCCGAGCAGGCGCTCGGCGATGATGTCGCGCTGGATCTCGTTCGTGCCCGCGTAGATCGGTCCGGCGAGCGAGAACACATAGCCCTCGGCCCAGTCGTGGCCCTCGGCCAGCTCCCCGTCGGCGCCGAGCAGGTCGAGTGCCGTCTCGTGGAGCGCGATGTCGTACTCGGACCAGAAGACCTTGTTGAGGCTCGACTCGGCGCCGATCGTCTCCCCGGCGGCGAAACGCGAGGCGTTGGCCCAGGTGAACAGCTCATAGGCGCGCGCCCCGACGACGGCGTCGGCGACCCGGTCACGCAGGGCCGTGTCGGCCGGGTCCGCGTCCGCCCGCCACTGCCGCGCGAGCCGGTCCGCGGCGGCGAGGAACCGGCCGGGGGAGCGCAGCGTGAGACCGCGTTCGTTGCCCGTGGTGGACATGGCGATCCGCCAGCCCTGGCCCGGCTCGCCGATCACGTCCTCGTCCGGTACGAAGACGTCGTCCAGGAAGAGCTCGGCGAAGGCAGGCTTGCCGTCCAGGCGGCCCACCGGGCGGACCGTCACCCCGTCCGCGTCCAGCGGGAACATCAGATACGTCAGGCCCCGGTGCGGCCGGTCCTTGTGGTCCTCGTACGGCTCGCTGCGGAACAGGCCGAACGCGCGGTCGGCGAACGCGGCCCGCGACGACCAGGTCTTCTGCCCGCTCAGCAGCCAGCCGCCGTCCGTCCGACGGGCGGTGGAGCGCAGGGAGGCCAGGTCCGACCCGGACTCCGGCTCCGACCAGGCCTGCGCCCAGACGACCTCGCCGGTCGCCATGGGCGGCAGCACCCGTGCGCGCTGTTCCTCGGTGCCGAAGTCGAAGAGGGTCGGGGCGAGGAGGTTGATGCCGTTCTGCGAGACGCGGCCCGGTGCCCCCGCCGCGTAGTACTCCTCCTCGAACAGCAGCCACTTGACGATGTCGACGCCCCGTCCGCCGTACTCCTCGGGCCAGGACACCACCGACCAGCGGCCGGCCGCGAGCTCGCCCTCCCACGCCCGGTGGGCCGCGAATCCCTCCTCGGTCTCCAGCGAGGGCAGGGGAGCCGCGGGCACGTGCGCGGCGAGCCACGCGCGCGCCCGGAGCCTGAACTCCTCCTCGTCGGCGGTGAAGTCGAGGTCCATCGGCGGTCACCTCTCATCGACTCTTCCCTAACAAGTGTTTGGTAGATTACCCTGAGTGGAGTAGGCGAGTCGAGGGCCGGAAGCAGGAACGGATCGAGAGCCGGGGGGCCGCGCATGGACGCACCCGCTTATGTGCAAGGGCACGACCTGCTCGCGGGACGCACCGCCGTGATCACGGCGGCCGCCGGGGCGGGCATCGGCGGCGCCACCGCGCGCCGCTTCCTGGAGGAGGGCGCGCGCATCGTCATCGGCGACGCCCATCCACGCCGCACCAAGGAGTCCGTGGCCGCGCTCGCCGAGGAGTTCGGCGCCGACCGCGTCGACGGCATCCCCTGCGACGTCACGGACGAGACCCACGTCCAGAGCCTCCTCGACCTGGCCGAGCGGCGCCACGGGCGCCTCGACGTCGTGGTCAACAACGCCGGTCTCGGCGGCACGGCGGAGCTCACCGAGATGACCGACGAGCAGTGGGACAAGGTCATCGACGTGACGCTGAACGGCACGTTCCGTGCCACCCGGGCCGCCCTGCGCCGTATGCGGGCCACGGGCGAAGGCGGCGTCATCGTCAACAACGCCTCGGTGCTCGGCTGGCGCGCCCAGGCGGGCCAGGCGCACTACGCCGCGGCGAAGGCCGGCGTCATGGCCCTCACCCGCTGCGCCGCGATCGAATCCGCCCCCCACGGCATCAGGGTCAACGCGGTCTCACCGAGCCTCGCCATGCACCCGCACCTCGCGAAGGTCACCTCTCCGGAGCTGCTCGAAGAGCTCACCGCACGCGAGGCGTTCGGGCGGTACGCGCAGCCGTGGGAGATAGCCAACGTCATCGTCTTCCTGGCCAGCGGCTACTCCTCGTACATGACGGGGGAGACGGTGTCGGTCAGCAGCCAGCACGCCTAGGCGGAGAATGACCGTGTGTCGAAACCGAATCACACCACCAGCAAGCCGAGCGGCACCCCCACCGAGGCCGAATCGGGCCGCACCGCCAAGTCGGCCGGCACGGCCAAGCCCGGGCCGTCCGGCACCGCCAAGAAGAAGGCCCCGGTGAGCCCGTCGCCCGAGCGCCGCCGCGAGCTGCTCGCCATCGCCGCCGACGTCTTCGCCGAACAGGGCTACAACGCCACCACGGTCCGCAAGATCGCCGACGCCGCGGGCATGCTCGCCGGCAGCCTCTACTACCACTTCGACTCCAAGGAGTCGATGCTCGAGGAGATCCTCCGTACCTTCCTCACCGAGCTGTGGGACGGGTACGACTCCGTGCTGAAGGCCCAGCTCGACCCCCGAGAGACGCTCGAAGCCCTCGTCACCGAGTCCTTCCGGGAGATCGACCGGCACCGCGCCGCCGTCGCGATCTACCAGAAGGAGTCCCGGCACCTGGTCGCGCAGCAGCGCTTCCAGTACCTGTCGGACTCCCAGCAGCGCTTCGAGAAGGCCTGGCTCACGACGCTGGAGCGCGGTGTCGCGGAAGGCGTCTTCCGCGACGACCTGGACATCCGGCTCGCCTACCGCTTCGTGCGCGACACCGTGTGGGTCGCCGCGTCCTGGTACCGCCCCGGCGGAGGCCACAGCCCCGAGGAGATCGCCCGTCAGTACCTGTCGATGGTCCTGGACGGAATCTCCGTACGTACGTGAGCGGCGCGTGGTCGCACGGCGCCGCACGACCGAGGAGTACGCAGTCATGGCCGAGGCCTACATCGTCGAAGCGGTCCGCACCCCCGTCGGCAGGCGCAGGGGAGGGCTCTCCCAGGTCCACCCCGCCGACCTCGGGGCCCATGTCCTCAAGGCGGTCGTCGACCGCACGGGCGTCGACCCCGCCGCCGTCGAGGACGTCGTCTTCGGCTGCCTCGACACCGTCGGACCGCAGGCCGGGGACATCGCCCGCACCTGCTGGCTGGCGGCCGGGCTCCCCGAGGAAGTGCCCGGTGTGACGGTGGACCGGCAGTGCGGATCGTCCCAGCAGGCCGTGCACTTCGCCGCGCAGGGCGTCCTGTCCGGCACCCAGGACCTCGTCGTCGCCGGCGGCACGCAGAACATGTCGATGATCCCCATCGCCTTCGCCTCCCGGCAGGCCGCCGAACCCCTCGGCCTCACCGAAGGCCCGTACGCGGGCAGCCAGGGCTGGCGCGCCCGCTACGGCGACCTGCCCGTGAACCAGTTCCACGGCGCCCAGCTGATCGCCGAGAAGTGGGGCATATCCCGCCGTGACATGGAGGAGTTCGCGCTCCGCTCCCACCAGCGGGCCGTCCGCGCCATCGACGAGGGCCGCTTCGACCGCGAACTGGTCGCCTACGGAGACGTCACCCGTGACGAGGGCCCGCGCCGCGACACCACCCTGGAGAAGATGGCGGGCCTCCAACCCGTCCTCGACGACGGCACGATCACCGCGGCCTGCTCCTCGCAGGTCTCCGACGGCGCCGCCGCGATGCTCATCGCGAGCGAACGGGCCGTGCGGGAACACGGGCTGACGCCCCGCGCCCGCGTCCACCACCTGTCCGTGCGCGCCGAGGACCCCATCCGGATGCTCTCCGCCCCGATCCCCGCGACGGCCCACGCCCTGAAGAAGACAGGCATGAGCATCGACGACATGGACCTCGTCGAGATCAACGAGGCGTTCGCGCCGGTCGTGCTCGCCTGGCTGAAGGAGACCGGCGCCGACCCGGAGAAGGTGAACGTGAACGGCGGCGCCATCGCCCTGGGCCATCCCCTCGGCGCGACGGGCACCAAGCTGATGACGACCCTCCTGCACGAACTGGAGCGCACCGGCGGCCGGTTCGGCCTCCAGACGATGTGCGAAGGCGGCGGCCAGGCCAACGTCACGATCATCGAACGCCTCTGACGGCTCGTACGGGACGCCGGCCACCGGGCCGTCTCGCCGTCCTCCGCGTTCAGGGGCGAGTCGGTCCGACGGTCTCGCGGAGGCGTTCCCTCCGTCCCCGAAAGGGACTCTTCCTCACCCCTTGCGGGAGTACCTGCGCGGACCGCTCTCCACAGCGGCCCCGACCCGGCTAGTCTCGACTTCTGTACGTCGATTGAGCGATCCCGGGAGGTAGCGCGATGACGCAGGGACGGCCCGGAGGAGCCGCCTGGGCCCCGCTGTGGGAGCGCGACGTCGAACTCGCCGCGGCGGCCCAGGCCGTCGAGGAGCTCCGCGCGGAATCGACGACCTCGGGCGGCCTGCTGGTCTTCAGCGGCGAGGCGGGCATCGGCAAGACGGCGCTCCTCGGCGAGGTGCGCCGCATCGCGGAGGGCCGTGCCACGGTCTGGTCCGCGCGCGGCGGGGAGACGGTCACCTCCGTCCCCTTCAACGTGGTGCGGCAGCTGCTGCAGCCCGCCCTCGTCCAGCTCAGTCCCGACGAGGCCCGCGAGTACCTCGGCGACTGGTACGACATCGCGGGCCCCGCCCTCGGCATAGCCGAGCCCGGCGGACGCCAGGCCGACCCGCAGGGCGTCTGCGACGGACTCGTCGAGGCGGTCTCCCGGCTCGCGCGCCTCAACTGGCCGCTCGTCCTGGTCATCGACGACGCGCACTGGGCCGACCAGGAGACCCTGCACTGGCTGGCGGCGTTCGCGCAGCGCCTGGACGAACTGCCCGTACTCGTCGTGGTCGCCCACCGCCCCGGCGAGGCCACCGGCGACAGCGCGCGCCATCTGGCGGCCGTCGCCGCCACCGCCCGCTCGTTCACCACCCTGCGCGCCCTCACCCCGGACGCCGCCGCGGGCCTCACGCGTGCCACGCTCGGCGAGCACGCCGACGCCCCGTTCTGCCGCGAGGTCTGGGCGGTCACCGGCGGCAACCCGTACGAATCGGTCGAACTGCTCGCCAAGGTCCAGGACAGCGAACTCGAACCGGTGGAGAGCTCCGCGGACGAGCTGCGCGCCCTCAACCGCACCGCGCGCGGCCGCGGCCTGCTCGCCCGGCTCGAAGGCATCGGCACCGACGCCACCCGCCTGGCCTGGGCCGCCGCGATCCTCGGCAGCGCCATCTCCCTGGACCTGGCCGCCGCGCTCGCCGGGATGACCCCCGACAACGCCGAGCGGTGCGCGGAGCGGCTCTGTGCCGGACGCATCCTGGTCAGCGGTGAGGAGGGCCTGGAGTTCGTCCACCCGCTGATCGCCAGCACGGTCTACCACTCCATCCCTGCGGCCACCCGCACCGCGATGCACGGCCAGGCCGCCTCCGTCGTCACCCGCTCCGGGCGCGGCGCCGCGGCGGCCTCCCGCCACCTCCTGGAGGTCCACCCGGACGACGACGCCGAACTGGTCGAGCAGCTGCGCGAAGCCGCCGCCGAACACCTCGCCGTCGGCGCGCCCGACGCGGCCCGCCGATGTCTGGAGCGGGCCCTGCGCGAGCCGCCGCTGCCCGACATCCACGCGCGCGTGCTCTACGAACTGGGCTGCGCCACGCTGCTCACCTCACCCGTCACCACCATCGGCCACCTGCGCGAGGCGCTCTCCATGCGCGGCCTCGACCAGGAGCTGCGCGTCGACGCCGTCTGCCGGCTCTCCCAGGCCCTCGTCCACAACGACCAGCTGGAGGAGGGCCTGCGGGCCATCGTCGAGGAAGCGGTGCGGCTCGAACCGGGCCCCGCGCGCCTGCGGCTGCAGGCCGTCCACTACATGTGGGAGGGCATCCACGCGGGCGAGGAGGACTCGCCCGGACGGTCGCGGCGGCTCGCCGCGCTCGCGGGGCCGCTCTCCGGCCGGGACAACTCCGAGCGCGCGCTGCTGATCCTGCGCGCCTTCGACGCCATGACCCGCGGGGAGAACGCGGAACTGGTCGTCGAGCTCTGCGACCGCGCCCTCGTCAACGGCCGCCTCGCGCCCGGACTCGGCTGGACCGACACGGAATGGAGCTTCGAACTCCGCCTGATGCTGGGCGGTTCGTACGCCTTCTCGGACCGGCTCGACCGCGCGGAGAGCCTGTTCACCGAGGCCGTGCGCGCCTACGAGACCGCGGGCTGGAGCGGCGGCCACCTCGCCCTCTCGCACGCCTTCCTCGGCTATGTGTACCGCAGGCGCGGACGGCTGATCGAGGCCGAGCGCTCCCTGCGCGAGAGCCTGCGCCTGGCCGACCGCGTGGGACAGGGGCTGCCCATGCACTGGGAGGCGGCCAGCATGCTCATCGACACGCTGCTGGCACGCGGCCACGTCGACGAGGCGGGCGCCGTCGCCGACGAGTACGGCTTCGCGCCGCCGTCCGCCTCCACGATCTACGTACCGGACGCGCCGTCCGTGCGCGGGCGGCTCCTGCTCGCCCTCGGGCGCACCGAGGAGGGCCTCAACGAACTGGAGGCCACGGCGAAGGCGTTGACGGCGCGCGGCCAGTACAACACCGTCCTCGCGCCGTGGGCGTACGACCTCGCCCGCGCCCTGGTCCACGTGGACCCCAAGCGGGCGGCGCACCTCGTCTCGGACGCGCGGATGCAGGCCGAGCGGTTCGGCACGGACACCGCGATCGGCGAGGCCCTGCGGTGCGCGGCGGCGCTGGAGACGGGCTCCCGCTCGGTCGCCCTGTACCGCCGGGCCGCGACCTATCTGGAGGCCTCGCCCTGCGCGTACGAACACGCGGTCGCCCGCGTCGAGTACGGCATCGCCGCGGACTCCGTCCCGGAGCTGGAGCGGGGCCTCGCGCTGGCCCGCACGTGCGGAGCGGACGGCCTGGTCGACCGGGCACTCGACCATCTGGCACTGGTGAGGCACTGAGGACGGCGCCCGGTCGCAGGGGCAGGGCCGGGCTCACGTGGCCGTGATGCGGTGCGGCGGGCGGGCGGTCACGGGGAGTCGACGAGCCCCCTCCGGGGACGCCTCCCGCGCCGCTCCCCGCGGCCGGCCCCGCACCACAGCCGCAGGACCTGCCCTCGTCCGGCCCCGCACCACAGCCGCGGGACTTTTCCCCGGCCCGCTGCGGGCAGGGCTCCGCAACGCAGCCGTCGCCCCCTCACCCCATCCGCAGCCGCCCCAGCACCTCGTCCGCCTCCAGCATCACCCGCTCCACCAGCTCCGCGCAGGACGGCAGGTCCTCGATCAGGCCCGCTACCTGGCCCGATGCCATCACGCCCAGCTCCGGACGGCCGTCCACCATCGCCGACTTGAGCATCATCGGGGTGTTCGCCGCGAGGAGGACCTGGCTCCAGGTCAGGTCCTTGCCGTGCTTCATCGCCAGACCGTCGCGGGCCATCCGGCCCCACCCCATCCCGGAGATCTTCCGGAAGGCCGCCGCGTGCCGCACCGCCCGCGCCAGGGACGCGATCCGGCCCGATCGCTCCAGGGCCGCCACCAGGTCCGTGCGCAGCATCCGGTGCGGGAGGCCGTCCACGCGTGTGGTGACCGTGACGTCCTTGACGGAGGCGGCCAGATAGCGGGCCTTCACCGCGTCCGGCACCGTCGAGTCCGAGGTGAGCAGGAAGCGGGTGCCCATCGCCACGCCCGCCGCGCCGTAGGCGAGCGCGGCGACCAGGCCCCGGCCGTCGTGGAAACCCCCGGCGGCGATCACCGGTATGTCGACCGCGTCGACGACCTGCGGGAGCAGGACGGTCGTCGCGACCTCTCCGGTGTGGCCGCCGCCCTCGCCGCCCTGGACGATCACCGCGTCCGCGCCCCACGCGGCGACCTTCTCGGCGTGCCGACGCGCGCCGATCGAGGGGACGACCACCACTCCCGCGTCCTTGAGCTCGGCGATCAGCTCCCTGGACGGCGCGAGCGCGAAGGACGCGACCCGCACGCCCTCGTCGACGATGATCCGGACCCGGTCGCGCGCGTCGCCCGCGTCGGCCCGCAGATTGACCCCGAAGGGCGCGTCCGTACGGGACTTGACCTCGCGCACCGCCGACCGCAGCTGCTCGACCGTCATCGTCGCGGAGGCCAGGATGCCGAGCGCCCCCGCCGAGGCGGTCGCCGAGACCAGGCGGGGCCCCGCGACCCAGCCCATGCCGGTCTGCACGATCGGGTGCCGGACCCCGACCAGCTGCGTCAGCGGCGTCTCCAGGGTGGGCGTCGCGGGCCGCCCGGCCGCCTCCTCGGTCACGAGCGCACCTCGCGCTCCCGCAGCCCGCGCGGGTCCACCACGTCCCGTATCAGCCGCAGTTCGTCCTCGGTCGGGTCGCGCGTGAACGGGACGTCGTCCGGCACCGCCAGCGCGAAGCCGGTGGCCTCGCGCACCTGGTCGAGCGTGACGCCGGGGTGCAGGGAGACCAGACGCATCGCGCGGTCGGGCGTCGCGAAGTCGAAGACGCCGAGGTCGGAGACGACCCGGCGCAGCTCGTGGAAGCGGGTCGCGGAGGGCCCGGCGGCGGCCGCGCTGTCGTACCCGACGCCGCTGATCATGTCGACCTTCTCGACGAAGACCCGAGGGGAGTGCCGGGGGATCCAGTAACTCACCGGGTTGTTGAGGGTGTTGACCGGGGCGCCGCGCACCCCGAGCAGCTGGCGCGTGGGCCGCGACCAGTCGCCGATGCACGAGATGTTCTGGTTGCCGAAGCGGTCGATCTGGCTCGCGCCCATCATCACGTGCCGCCGGCCGCCCATCACCATCGTCAGATGCCTGCGGTACGGCAGCCAGCCCTCCGTCACCGCGGACGCGGACCCGACGGCCGGGACGTCGCCGATGAGCAGGGCCTCGCCGTCCGTCAGCAGCAGGTCGGGGGAGAACGTCAGCCGGGCGAGGCGGGCCGCGACCGACGGGATCGTGCCCATGGGGGAGGCGAGGACCTCGCCGTCGCCCCGCCAGGCCTCGGCGCAGGCGATCACGCAGTACTCGGCGCGGGTGGCGGCCAGCCCGGTCGACCGGGGCGCGTGCGGGTCGGTCCTCGTCATCGCTGCTCCTTGTGCCAGGTCTGCACGGCCAGGTGGTAGTCACGCTCGCTGCCGGCGAGGAAGCGGCTCCGGAAGGCCTCCCAGGCCTCGGGGTCGGCCGCCGCGGTGACGTACGCCTTCTGGAAGGGCTCGTCGCGGGCGTAGTCCGGCGCGCAGGACGTGAAGTGCGCGCCCTTGGGCGTCTCGGTCACGCCCGTCACCGCGTGCCGCGAGACCAGCATCGTCTGGGGCGCGGCGTGCGCGGTCAGCTCGCCGGGGTCGACGATGCGCTCGCACGAGACGTACGCGGAGTCGGCGGCCTCGCAGAACAGGTCGTCGAAGTAGGGGTCGGGGCCCAGGTACTGGCCGTTGCCGAAGGGGTCGGCGCGGTTCATGTGCACCAGGGCGGCGTCCAGTCGCAGGGCGGGTACGGCGACGAGCTCCTCCCCGTCCTCGTAGGGCGAAGAGACCGTGCGCAGCTGGGGGTTGACCCGCAGGACGTCCGAGCCGAGGCCCGCGCGGATCGGCAGGAACGGCAGCCGCTGGGCGGCGGCGGTCAGGCCCTGCATGAACATCGCCTCGTCCAGCTCGACCAGTTCGAGGGTCCCGCGCTCCCGCGCCGCACGGAAGTTGGGCTCCAGGGGGATCGAGTCGAGCGTCGTGAAGGCCGTGACCAGCTTGCGGATCCGGCCCGCCGCGGCGAGCAGGCCGATGTCCGGGCCGCCGTACGAGACGACGGTCAGGTCCGTGACGTCGGACCGCAGCAGCGCGCGCACCAGCGCCATCGGCTTGCGGCGCGAGCCCCAGCCGCCGATGCCGAGCGTCATCCCGCTCTCCAGCCGCCCCACGATCTCGTCGGGCGTCATCCTCTTGTCGGTCCTGCCGTCCGTCGCGCCGTCGGCTCCGCCGCCGGTCCTGTTGTCGGTCGTCTCGGTCATGCCGTGCCCTCCCCTTGCGTTCCGAAGTCCCCGCGGACGCGGTCGGCCAGGCCGCTCAGGTTCGCCTCGAAGGTGAAGCCCTGCTCGAAGCGGTAGCTGCGGTGCACGTCGACCGGGTCGATGCCGTTGATCGCGGCCTTCGCGAAGCGCAGCAGGGTGCCGTCCTTGAGGGCGATCTCGCGCGCCAACTCAAGCGCCGCGTCCCGCAGGTCCGCGCGCGGGACGACCCGCCACACCGATCCGTGCGCGTGCAGCTCGGAGGCCGTCGCGGTCCGCGAGGTGTAGTACAGGGCGCGCATCAGGTGCTGCGGGACCAGGCGCGCCAGATGCGTGGCCGCGCCGAGCGCGCCGCGGTCCAGCTCCGGCAGGCCGAACGTCGCGTCGTGGCTCGCCACGATCGCGTCCGCGTTCCCCACGAGGCCGATGCCGCCGCCCAGGCAGAAGCCGTGCACGGCGGCGACCACCGGGACCTCGCATTCATAGACCGCGGAGAACGCGGCGTAGCACCCGCGGTTGGCGCCGATCAGGGCCGTGTGGCCGCTGTCGCGCTGCATCTCCTTGATGTCCACGCCCGCGTTGAACCCGCGCCCCTCGGCGGCCAGCACCACGCAGCGCGTCCCGGGGTCGCGTCCGGCGGCGCGCACGGCGTCCGCCAGGTCGTACCACCCCTGTACGGGAAGGGCGTTGACGGGTGGGTAGTCGACGGTGACGACGGCCACGCCCGTGTCCGGGGCGGAGGTGGAGACAGGCATCAGAGGATCCGCTACCTTTCAATCACACGCCTTCAACCAAACATTTGTTAGTTGGAAAGGTAGCAGCGATGACTGACACGCGACAGGTGGTCGTCGTCACCGGCGGCACCCGCGGCGTCGGCGCCGGAATCGCCCGCAGCTTCCTCGCCGCAGGGGCGTACGTCGTCGTCTGCGCCCGCAGGCCGCCCGACAAGCCGGTCGAAGCGGCGGGCGCCACCGCCGAGTTCCGCCCGCTCGACCTGCGCGACGCCGAGGCCGCGCACGCCTTCTTCGCCCGAGTGGCCGCGGACCACGGCACGGTGGACGCCCTCGTGAACAACGCGGGCGGCACGCCCTTCGGGCTGCTCGCCGACTCCGCCCCGGCCCGCCAGGCCAAGATCGTCGAACTGAACCTGCTCGCCCCGCTGTACGCGTCCCTCGGCGCGTACGACGTGATGCGCCGTCAGGAGCGCGGCGGGACCATCACGATGATCGGCAGTGTCAGCGGCACGAGGCCCTCGCCCGGCAGCGGGGCCTACGGCGCCGCGAAGGCGGGCCTGGAGAACCTCGCCCGCACCATGGCCGTCGAATGGGCCCCCGCCGTGCGCGTCAACACCGTCGTGCTCGGCCTCGCCCGCACCGAGAGCGCCCACCTCCACTACGGCGACGAGGAAGGCGTCGAACAGGTCGCCCGCACCGTCCCGCTGGGCCGCCTCGCCGACCCGTCCGACGTGGGCGACGCCTGCGTCTTTCTCGCCTCCGACCGCGCCCGCTACGTCAGCGGCGCGGCGCTCCAGCTGCACGGCGGCGGCGAACGCCCCGCGTTCCTGGACGCCGCGTCCGTCAACCACTGAACGTCCCTGAGGGAGTTGCCGCATGACTTCAGCCACCACGTCAGCCGCCACGTCCGGAATCTGCGCGGGGCGCGTCGTGATCGTCACGGGCGCGGGCCGGGGCCTCGGCCGTGCGCACGCGCGCGCGTACGCCGCCGAAGGCGCCAAGGTCGTCGTCAACGACCTCGGCGTGGGGCCCGACGGGTCGGGGGAGTCCGGCGGGCCCGCGCAGGAGGTCGTCGAGGAGATCCGCGCGGCGGGCGGCGAGGCCGTCGCGCACGGCGGCGACATCGCCACCTCCGAGGGCGCCGCCTCCCTGGTCCGCGCCGCCCTCGACACGTACGGCCGCCTCGACACCCTCGTGAACAACGCGGGCTTCCTGCGGGACCGGATGCTGGTCAACGTCGACGAGGACGACTGGGACGCCGTGATGCGCGTCCACCTCAAAGGGCACTTCCTGCCCCTGAAGCACGCGGGCGCCCACTGGCGGGCCGAGGCGAAGGCCGGCCGCACGCCGCACGCGTGCGTGGTCAACACCAGCTCGGGTGCCGGGCTGCTGGGCAGCGTCGGACAGGGCAACTACAGCGCGGCCAAGGCCGGGATCCTCGGCCTCACCTTCGTCGCCTCCGCCGAACTGGCCGCCTACGGAGTGCGGGCGAACGCCATCGCCCCCGCCGCCCGCACCCGTATGACCGAGCGGACCTTCGCCGACACCATGGCCGCCCCGGAGGACGGCGGATTCGACGCGATGGCCCCGGAGAACGTGTCGCCGCTCGTCGTCTGGCTCGGCTCCACGGCATCGGCCGGGGTGACCGGCCGCGTCTTCGAGGCCGAGGCCGGCCGCATCACGGTCATGGAGGGCTGGCGCCCCGGCCCGACCGCGGACAAGGGCGCGCGGTGGACTCCGTCCGAGGCGGGTGAGGCCACCCTGAAACTCCTCGCCGCCGCCGGGACGCCCCAGCCGGTGTACGGGGCGCGGTGAGGCACGCGCGCGTGCGACCGCGTGCCCGTCCCCGCGCTGACCAGCCGCGTTAGGGTGAACACCCCGCACCTGACCGAGCATCCCGTGCTCCCGGCTTCCCTGGAGACCTCCCCATGCCCCCGCGCACCGTCCTGATCCTCCAGCACGTCGAGGTCGAGAAGCCCGGCCTGATCCTGGACGCGCTGGACGGCAGCGGGCTCGACGTCGACGCACGCAATGTCCTCGACACCCCGGACGCCGTGGCCGGTGACCTGCCGCCGGTGTCCGAGCTCGCGGGGCTCGTCGTGATGGGCGGCCCCATGAACGCCGACGACCTGACGGGGCACCCGGCGCTGAAGCTGGAGCGGGACCTGCTGGCCGACGCCGTGCGGGCCGGGCTCCCCACGCTGGGCGTGTGCCTCGGCGCCCAACTGCTCGCCCGCGCGCAGGGGCTGGCCGTCCGGCCGGGCGCCGAGCTGGGCCAGAGCAGCGAGATCGGCTGGTACCCCCTGGACGACGTGGACCGCGACGACCCGGTGGTCGGTCCGCTCGCCGACGCCCCCGCCGTCCTGCACTGGCACGGCGACCGCATCGTCCCCGGACCCGGCACCCGCGCCCTCGCCCGCACCGCCACCACCGCGTGCCAGGCCTTCCGGGCCGGGTCCGCGGCCTGGGGGCTCCAGTTCCACCTGGAGGTCACCCCCGAACTCCAGGACGCCTGGCTCGCCGAGCCGTCGTTCTCCGAGGAGGCCGTGGAAGCCCTCGGTCCCGACGCCCCGGACCGGCTGCGGGCCGACGCCCGCGCCGTCGCCGCGGAGCTGCGCCCCCTGGCCGAGCGGAGCCTGGCCCACCTGCGGTCCCTCTTCGTCGCCCGCGCCGGGCTCTAGGCCTCCTCAGGGCCCTCCTCGGCGAGCACCCGCTGCGCCACCGCGAACGCCGCGTTGGCCGCGGGCACCCCGCAGTAGACCGCCGTCTGCAGCAGCACCGCGCCGATCTCCTCGGGCGTCAGGCCGTTCGCGCGGGCCCCGCGGACGTGCAGCGCCAGCTCGTCGAGGTGGCCGCCCGCGACCAGCGCGGTCAGCGTGATCATGCTGCGCTCGCGGCGCGCCAGCGTGGGGTCGGTCCAGATCTCGCCCCACGCGTACCGGGAGATGAAGTCCTGGAAGCGCGCCGTGAAGGGCGTCGTCCCCGCCTGCGCGCGGTCCACGTGCGCGTCCCCGAGCACGGCCCGCCGTACAGCCGTACCGCTGCCCGGCAGACCCGTGAAATGGGCGCGCAGCGCCGCAGTGACGGCGTCCGGGCGCTCGGCGGGCGCGAGGTGGGAGGCGCCCGGAAGCTCCACGAGGCAGGCGTCCGGCACCGCGTCGGCGATCTCCCGCGCGTGGGCGGGCGGTGTCGCCGGGTCCTCGCGCCCCGCGATCACCAGGGTCGGGACCCGGACGGACGCCAGCGCGTCCCGCATGTCGTACGCCGCCAGCGCGTCGCAGCACGCGGCGTACGCGTCCGGATCCGCCGCCCGGTGGTCGGCGACCAGCGCGGGCACCGTGAAGCCGGGCGTGAACCACCGCCGCGGCGCCGACTCCGCGAGCCCGGCGAGCCCTTCGCGGCGCACCAGCGCGGCCCGCTCCCGCCACGGCTCGGCGCCCCCGAAGTGCGCCGACGTGCAGATCAGGGCGAGGCCCGTCACGCGCGCGGGGTGCCGGGCCGCGAGATGCAGCCCCACGGCGCCGCCGATCGATACCCCCGCGTACGCGAAGCGGTCGATGCCGAGCGCGTCGGCGAGGGCGAGAACGAGGTCCGCGAGGTCGGCCACCGTCGCGCCCGGCCCGATGAGTCCGCCGGGGGAGCCGCCGTGACCCGGCAGATCCCAGCGCACGACGCGGTGGCCGACGGCCAGTTCGGGCGCGACGCCGTCCCACAGGGCGGCGGAGGTGCCCAGGGAGGGGCCGAGCAGGAGCGGGGGAGCGGTGGCCGCACCCCCGACGGTGTGGTGAAGCAGCCTGCGGCCGGGTTCGGTGGTCAACGTCGCTCCAGGGCACGGTCGGTGAGAGGTCCCGCGAAGCCGGTGTAGCGGGTGGGGTCGGTGAGTTCGGCGAGGTCGAGGCGCTGGAGGTCCGGCTCCTGGACCAGGGGCGGTTGCGCGGACAGGTCTGACTCCTGGGCGAGTTCCGATTCCTCGGCGAGGCCCGGCTCTTCGGCAGGGGCGGGATCCTCGGTCTGGTGCGCCTTCTCGGAGGGGCCCGGCTCTTCGGTGAGGGCGAGCCCTTCGGCCCGGTTCGGTGCCTCGGTGGGGTCCGATTCCTTGGGCGGATCGGATGCTTCGGCGAGGCCCGGCCCCTCGGCCAGGCCCGGCTCCTCGCCCAGGCCCGGCTCCTCGCCCACGTCCGACTCCCCGACCAGGCCCGACTCCCTGCCGAGCCCCGACTCCCCGTCCAGCCCCAGCTCCTCGGCCAGGACCTCCGCCAGTGCGCGGCCCTCCGCGCGCGTGCGTCGTGCCGCGTGCGTCAGGAGTCTCTTCGCGCGGGCCCGGCCCAGGCGAGGCGTCAGCTCCGCCGTCAGCCGTTCCGAGACGATCAACCCGCCCGTGAGATCCAGGTGTTCGCGCATGGCGTCCGGATGGACGCGCAGGCCCTCGGCGAGTTCCGCAGCGTCCCGTGCCGCTCCTCCGGCCAGCCGCAGCAGGTCCCGCAGCGTTTCCCACTCGGCGTGCCAGGCACCGGCCGGGCGTTCGTCCTCGGCGGTCAGCGAGCCGTACAGGACGGCGGCGAGGGCGGGCGCGCGGCGCGCGGCGGCCGCGATCAGCGTGGCCCGTACCGGATTCGCCTTGTGCGGCATCGCCGACGAGCCGCCGCCCGCGCCTTCGGAGACCTCGCCGATCTCCGTGCGCGCCAGCGTGAGCACATCGGCGGCCGCCTTCCCGAGGGCGCCCGCCGTGAACGCGAGGGCGGAGGCGAGATCGGCCACGGGGGTGCGCAAGGTGTGCCAGGGCAGCGCGGGCGCGCGCAGGCGGAGTTCGCGGGCGTAGGCCGCGACCAGCTCCTCCCCGGCCCCCTCGCCGGCCCCGAAGATCTGGAACGCCGCCAACGTGCCCGCCGCGCCGCCCAGTTGCACGGGAAGGCTCTCCCGTACGCGCGCGACCCTGTCCCGCGCGTCGAGGGCCAGCGACCGCCAGCCCGCCGCCTTCAGGCCGAACGTCGTCGGCACGGCGTGCTGCGTGAGCGTACGGCCGGGCATCACCGTGTCCCGGTGCGCCGAGGCCAGCCGCGCCCACGCCCGCTCCGTGCGCGCCAGGTCGGCGAGGACGAGGTCCAGGCTGCGCGCGGAGATCAGCATCAGCGCCGTGTCCAGGATGTCCTGGCTGGTCGCGCCCCGGTGGACGTACGGCGCGGCCTCGGCGGGCACCGCCGCCGTCAGCGCCGCCACCAGCGGGATCACCGGATTTCCGCCCTCCCGCGCGCGGAGGGCGAGGTCGCGCGCGTCGAAGCGGCGCGCGTCGGCCGCCTCGGTGACCGCCGAGGCCGCCGCCACGGGGACCGGGCCCGCCGCCGCCTGCGCGCGGCACAGCGCGGCCTCGGCGTCCAACAGGGCCTGGAGCACGGCGAGGTCGCCGGTGGCCTCCTCGGCGGGGGAGCCCGCCGAGCCGGGGGAGAGCAGGCCGCTCACGGGAACTCCAGGAAGACCGTCTCGTCCGCGCCCTGGAGACGGATGTCGAAGCGGTACGTGCGCGGTGCCTCGCCCCGCGCGATCAGCGTGCCGCGCCGCTCCGGCTCCAGCGCGTTCAGCAGGGCGTCACCGGGCTCGTCCACCAGGTACGCGCGCGTGAACAGATGCCGCAGCAGCCCGCGCGCGAAGACGGCGAGCGAGACGTACGAGACACCGCCCGGCGGCAGCGTCCGCACGGCCCAGTGCCCGTCCGCGTCGGTCGCCACCCGGCCGAACCCGGTGAACGCGACTCCGTCACGTCCCACGACCCGCCCCGTCACGGGATCGTGCCGCAGCGAGCCCGGCGCGCCCGTGCGCGAGCCGTCCGGCGCGGGCTGCCAGGTCTCGATCAGGGCGTCGGGGACGGGCTGTCCCGCGCCGTCGTACACGTACCCGTGCAGGGTGATCGTGTCCGGGGCCCCGGCGGGCGCCACCTCGCCGCCGCCGGGGAACGGCAGCGCGTAGCCGTAGAAGGGGCCGACGGTCTGGGACGGCGTGAGCGGGTGCGTGGTCATCAGGACGGGTCGCCTTCCTCGAAGAGGGTCGCGGAGGGGCCGTCGAGGACGATGTCCCAGCGGTGCCCGAGCGACCACTCGGGGACGGACAGGGCGTGGTCGTAGGCGCAGACGAGACGCCGGCGCGCGGCCTCGTCGGTCACCGAGTTCAGCACCGGGTCGTAGGGCAGGAGCGGGTCTCCGGGGAAGTACATCTGGGTGACCAGGCGCTGGGTGAACGCCGTGCCGAAGAGCGAGAAGTGGATGTGGGCCGGGCGCCAGGCGTTGACGTGGTTGCGCCACGGATAGGCGCCCGGCTTGATCGTGGTGAAGGAGTACGCGCCGTCGTCGTCGGTCAGACAGCGGCCGAAGCCCGTGAAGTTCGGGTCGAGGGGCGCCGGGTGCTGGTCGAGCTGGTGCGCGTACCGGCCGGAGGCGTTGGCCTGCCACAGCTCGACCAGCTGGCCGCGCACGGGCCGCCCCGCGCGGTCCAGGACCCGGCCGCTGACCGTGATCCGCTCGCCCAGCGGCTCCCCCTGGTGCTGCCGCGTCAGATCGCGGTCCAGCGCGGTGACGTCGGTGACGCCGAAGGCGGGGCCGCTCAGCTCCACCGCCTCGGGGTCGCGCACGGCTATCGGGGCGTGCCGGGGGTGCCGGAAGTGGGTGCTGCGGTAGGGCGGGTAGGCGAGCGGCGGATGGTGCTCGCCGGTCGTCGTGGCCCGCGCCCCGGCCGCTTCGGCCCGCGCCTCGGCCTGTGCCTTGGCCACCTCGGCGTCGATCGCCTCCTGACCGAGCCCGTCGGGCAGGGGCGTGGGCATGGGGGTGGGCAGGGATGCGGTGCTGGTCATCTCGTGCGGCTCCGTTCTCGCTGGTCCGTGACGGCGCGCGGGTTCATGCCGGGAACCCGTCCGGGACATGGATCTTGGCGGCGGTCCTCGCGGTGATCTCCTCGACCGTCACGCCGGGGGCCGTTTCCGCCAGTTCCAGGCCGCGTCCGGTCACCTCCAGGACGCCGAGGTCGGTGATGATCCGGTCGACGCAGGCCCGGCCGGTGAGCGGCAGGGTGCACGCGTCGAGGATCTTCGGAGTGCCGTCCTTGGCGGTGTGCGTCATGACGACGATGACGGTGCGGGCGCCGTGCACGAGGTCCATCGCCCCGCCGATCCCGGTGATCAGCTTGCCGGGGACCGCCCAGTTGGCGAGGTCCCCGCGCGCGGAGACCTGCATGGCTCCCAGGACGGCGACGTCGATGTGGCCGCCGCGGATCATCCCGAAGGAGAGCGCCGAGTCGAAGTAGGCGGCTCCGGGCAGGACGGTGACCGTCTCCTTGCCCGCGTTGATCAGATCCGGGTCGACCTCGTCCTCGGTGGGGTAGGGGCCGACGCCGAGGATGCCGTTCTCGGACTCCAGGACCACCTCCACGCCCGGCGGCAGATGGTTGGGGATCAGTGTGGGCAGACCGATGCCCAGGTTCACGTACTGGCCGTCCTGGAGTTCGCGCGCGGCGCGGGCGGCCATCTCCTCGCGGGTCCAGGCCATCAGCGGCTCACCGCCGCGTGCGGGGCGGGGGCGGCGGCCGAGGCGTCCGTGTGCCCCGGCGCGGGCGCGGACACCGTACGCCGCTCGATCCCCTTGTCCGCCGCCTGTTCCGGCGTGAGGGCGAGCACGCGCTGCACGAAGATCCCCGGCAGATGCACCTCGTCGGGGTCGATCGCGCCCGGCTCCACCAGCTCCTCCACCTCGGCGACGGTGACGCGCCCCGCCATCGCGGCCAGCGGGTTGAAGTTCCGCGACGACTTGGCGAAGACGAGATTGCCGTGCCGGTCGCCCTTCGCCGCCCGTACCAGCGCGACATCCGTGCGGATCCCGCGCTCCAGGACGTAGGACGTGCCGTCGAAGTCGCGCACCTCCTTGGGCGGCGAGGCGAGCGCGACCCCGCCTCGTCCGTCGTAACGCCACGGCAGCCCGCCCTCGGCGACCTGCGTGCCCACCCCGGCCGGGGTGTAGAACGCGGGGATGCCGGCGCCGCCCGCGCGCAGCCGCTCCGCGAGCGTGCCCTGCGGGATCATCTCGACCTCCAGCTCACCGCTCAGGTACTGCCGTGCGAACTCCTTGTTCGCGCCGATGTACGAGCCCGTCACGCGGGCGATGCGGCGGGCCGTCAGGAGCACCGCGAGGCCCGAGTCCATGGCCCCGCAGTTGTTGGAGACCACCCGCAGGCCCGAGACCCCGGAGGCGTACAGCGCCCGGATCAGCTCGTTCGGCACGCCGCTGAGGCCGAAGCCGCCGACGGCGAGCGACGCCCCGTCACGGACGTCGGCCACCGCATCGGCGGCCGTGGCCACCACCTTGTCCATACGCGCGGTCCCCTCTCCCTCGTCCCTCCGGCGCCCCGATTAATCAGGGCACTGACTATTTCGGCGAGGATAGGAGGGAGTGAAGGGCCTTGCAAGAGTGGGAAGTGCGGGAGGCTCGAAGCGGGTATTGTTCAGTGCACCGATGAAAGGCGCTGATCGCGTGCAGCGATGGAGCGCAGCGATGAAGTGCAGCGATGAAGCGTGCCGATGAAGGCGCCGGTGCAGCGCGTCGATGGCCCGCGTCGGCGGACGGCGCGACGACAGACGTCGAGGAAGCGGAGGACCCCATGGCCGCGGTGGACCTTGCCACCCACCCCGGGCACCTGGCCCGGCGGCTCCAGCAGGCCCACCACCTGCTGTGGAACACGATGGTGTCCGAGGAGATCACCTCGCCGCAGTTCGCGGTCCTCAACACCCTCGTCGCCGAGCCCGGACTCGACCAGCGCACGGTCGGCGAGCGGGTGGGCCTCGACCGCTCCACCATCGCGGAGGTCATCAGCCGGCTGATCCGGCGCGGACTGCTCGACAAGGTGCGCGACCCGCAGGACGGCCGCCGCTATCTGCTGGGCCTCACCGACGAGGGCCGGCGCACGCACCGGAAGCTGACCGTGCGCACGGCCCGGATGAACCAGGTCTTCCTCGCGCCGCTCTCCGCCGACGAGCAGTCCGTCTTCTTCGATCTGCTGCACCGCGTGGCGGACGCCGCCGAGGGCCTGCGCAACCCCGCTGAGCCGCTGGCGGCCCCCAAGGCCTGACGGCGCTCACGCCTTCGCGTACACCACCCACACCTGACCCTCGGCGAACGGCAGTTCCTTGCCGTCGGGCGTCGTGAACTCCGTGCCGTCCTCGGCCGAGGACCGCTTCCAGCGCGCGTCGTAGGCACGCCCGTCCCGCAGGACGCGCGCGGTGCCCTCGCCGACCGTCTCCGTGAACGGCGAGACGCTGCCCGCGCGGTCGTGGAAGCGGGACGGCCGCACCTTCACGTACTGCACGACCACCGTGGACGGGCTGAGGTCCTTGCCGTCGGACGTCCGCGCCCGCTCGCCGTCCATCGAGACGCGCCAGCGTCCCTCGTACTCCACCCAGTCGAAGGTGAAGCGCGCCGCGGGGAAGCGCACCGTCCGCCGGGTGTCGGGCGTGCCGCCCGCAGGCTTCGGACCGAACCGGATACCCGCCCTCTCCAGGGCACCCGTGCCGCCCGGAGCGTCACCGCTCTTCGCGGACTGCGGGGCACCCGCGCGTGGGAGGTCCTTTTTCAGGGCCTCGGGGCGCAGGAAGAGATTGTGGGGCGCGACTTTTCCGCCGCCCCGGTAGTAGGCGTCCCCGGGCGCCTTGCCCGGCGGCACGGCCCGCACCGGGGCGTCGTCGATCAGCGGGAGCAGCTTGGACTGCGCTCCGGAGAAGGCGAGTACGGGGTCGTCGAACTGCCGCAGCAGTTCGAGATCCGTCTCACGCGCGCTGCGTACGGGGCCGACGGTGGACGGGAACCGCGACGCGTACACCGCCATCAGCCGGCTGAGCCCGGCCTCCACCTGCTCGACGTACACGATGTCCGCGCTGTCCAGGCCCGTCTGCGGCCGGGCCGGGCGGACGTTGTCGATCTTCACGGCGAGCACGGTGCCGCCCCCGCCCGCGCCCGACGGGGGCTTGCCGTCCGCCCCGGAGGGGTCGATCGTGCAGCCGGCCGCCAGGGCGGCGAGTGTGATCGCCACCGCCGCCCTGGTTCGTACGCGCGTGCGTGTCCGCCGTCTCATGCGGAGGTCCTACCCCGTCCTGCCCCGTACGCACCGACGCGCGGCGCCTCAGCCCAGATCGAGCGCGTTGCGCAGACCGAGCCGGTACCGCGTGCGGTCGTGGCGCTTGAGCACCTCGACGGCCGGCACACGGTGCAGCGGCGTCACCGTGCACGGCTCGTGCTCCGATCCCGCCCGCTCCAGGAGCGCGTTGACCGCCTGCCGGGCCGAGGCGTTGGCGCCCTCCATCGTCGCCAGGTCGATGTCCACGGAGACGTAGTCGCCCGCGAGGAAGAGGTTCGGGATCTTCGTGGCGGCCGACGGGCGGTTGTGGAACGTGCCCACCGGGTGGATCAGGAGCTGGTCCTCGTTGGTGGGGTTCGGCGTGCCGAGGCCGTCGACACCCGGGTCGAGGAACCACGAGTGCAGCTTGCCGTCGCTCAGGACCGTCTTCCCGGTGTCGTTCAGGGACGCCTTGAGCTGGGCCCATACTTCCTTGGCGACCTCGTCGCGGGTGCACTGCTTGGCCGTCTTGCCGTACAGGATCCCCGGCTTGTCCCACTCGGAGATGTCCACCGAGAGGCAGTCCACCGCCGCGCCGTCGCCGTAGTCGGCGGGGAAGTCGCGCTCGGGCCAGTGCCCGGCCTGCGCGATGCCGGTCAGCGACCAGGGCGAGTCGATGCAGTTGAAGTGGCCCTTCACGGTGGCCGGGCGCTCGGTCAGATAGAACTGGATGCCCGTCATCCAGTCCGTCTCCAGCTTGTCGCAGCGCGCCAGCTGCGGGTCGGCGGCCTTCAGTTCGGCGCTCCAGGTGCCGCGCGCGTGCTCGACCGGCATGGCCTGGACGTAGTGGTCGGCGGTGATGTCGCGCCGCGCGCCGCCCGGGTCCTCGATCACGGCCTTCGTGATGCGCCCGTCGCCGAACGCCAGCTCGCGCACGGTCCAGCCGATCTTGAACTCCACGCCCAGCGACCTGAGATGGGTCACCCAGGGATCGATCCACGCCTCGTTCGTCGGCGCGTTCAGGACCCGGTCGGGCGGGCCGTCCGCGCCCTGGCCGAGCGCGTTGAAGACGAAGGCCTCGCCGAGCGTGCCGACGGTCCGCGTGCTCGCCTCCTCGGCCTTCGTCGCGACGATGTTGCGGGTGACGCCGATCGCGAGGATGCGCTGGTAGTCCTTCGACATCCGCTCGGCGCGCACGAACTCCCACCAGGGCGTCGACTCCCAGTCGTCGTCGCGGCGCTCGTCGCAGCTGGTGAGGAAGACCAGGGCGCGGTTGACGAAGTAGGCGGCCTCGTGGGCGGGCAGGTTGAACGCGGTGTCGAGCAGCGCGGTGAGCGCCCGCCGGATGTCGTCGAGCGTGAGCTGCTCGGGCTTGCTGCCGGGCCAGGGGATCGGCATGCGGATGTCCTCGCGGCCGGTGCGCGCGAACGACATCTCGCGCGGCGCGACGAGGTTGTCCCACACGCCGTTCGCGTTCCCGGGGAAGGGAATGCGGCGCATCGTGTCCGGGAGGTTGTGGTAGATCCCGGGGATGAAGCGGAAGCCGTGCTCGCCGGGCAGCGGCCTGCGGTTGCCCTTGGCGCTGTTCGGTACGTCCATGCTGCGGGCCTTGCCGCCCAGTGCCCTGCGCTCGAAGACCGTGACGGCGAAGCCGCGTTCGGCCAGTTCGTGGGCGGCGGTGAGCCCGGCGACGCCGCCGCCGAGCACGGCCACCGACTGCCGCGCGCGCGGGCCGTCCGGCGCGGCGGCCGCCGCCGGCAGCGCTCCCGCCCCCACGCCCAGC
>NZ_LIRJ01000121.1 GCF_001419745.1 Streptomyces silaceus
GCGCGGCCCTCGCCGAGCGCGTCCGCCGCGCCCGTGCGCTCCAGGATCTCGTCGAGGGAGGGCCGGGCCGCCGGATCCTTGCGCAGGCACATGCCGATCAGCTCGGCGAGGTTCTCGGGGATGCCCTCCAGGTCGGGCTCCTCCTGCGCGATGCGGAACATCAGCGCGTGCACCCCGCTGTTGGCGGTGCCGAACGGCAGCGCGCCCGACGCCGCGTAGGCGAGGACGGAGCCGAGGCAGAAGACGTCGCACGCCGGGGTGATGCGGTCCCCGCGCACCTGCTCGGGCGCCATGAAGCCGGGCGAGCCGACCAGCGCGCCGGTGCGCGTCAGGCCGCCGTCGGTGACCGTCTCCAGGGCCCTGGCTATGCCGAAGTCGATGACGCGCGGGCCGTCGATCGTGATCAGCACGTTCGACGGCTTGAGGTCGCGGTGGACGATGCCCGCCGCGTGGATGTCCTTGAGCGCGCCGGCGAGCCCCGCCGCGAGGACGGTCACGGACCGCTCGGGCAGCGGTCCGTGGCCGTGCGAGACGACGCTCTGCAGGGAGGGTCCCGCGACGTACCCGGTGGCGACCCACGGGATCACCGCCTCGGTGTCCGCGTCCAGGACGGGCGCCGTCCACGCGCCGCCGACCTGCCGCGCCGAGCGCACCTCCTGGCGGAAGCGGTTCCTGAACTCCTCCTGCTCGGCGAGCTCCTGGCGGACGAGCTTGACCGCGACCGTGCGGCCCCGCCCCGACCGCGCCAGGTAGACCTGCCCCATGCCGCCGGCACCGAGCCGCGCCAGCAGCCGGTACGCGCCGATCCGCTGTGGATCCCCGGGCCCGAGCTTCTCCATCGCCGCACCGACCTCCCCCATTGGTGTGCAACAGAGTGAGGAGTGTACTGGCCGTTGACACGGTCTATACGCGCACTTCAGCAGTCCCGGAAGTCCCCCGCAAGAGGGGCGGGGGCACCTTGCTCATGACGCCCCGCCCGCAGTATCGCCGTGGGTGGTCCTCGCAGTGCGGTCGACCGAGCGACTGGCACGCAGGGCGCGGCGGATTCGTGCCCCCTCGTCGCAGGTCTTCATGGCCTGGCAGACCCGGCATCCGTCGATGTGCGCGAGGAGGACGTTGTACGCCTCCTGCGCGCGGCGCTCCCCCTCGTGCTCGGAGACATGCGCGGTCACTGGTCGGCCTCGCTGAGCGCGGCGTGGCCGACGGTGACGAGGCTCTCGACGGCGGACAGTTCGCACAGGTCGCCCTCGAACCGGGGGAGCACCACCCAGTAGGTGCCGGGCGGCTCCGTGCGGGTGAGCCTGGGCACTCCCATGTGTGTGTCCGCCCCGAGGCGAGGGGCGATGTCCTGGTGCCGCCACCTGCTCCGTTCGATGGGCCGCATCAGGGCGTAGTACGTGCCGCCCATCGTCCGGCCGTCGTAGATCACGGGGCCACGGAGGAGCCGCCCGAGGCGCGCGGCGATCTCGTCGGGTACGGCGGATCGCAGCGCGGCATGGACGAGACGGTCCGGCAGGCGGACCGCGTCGAAGCGCAGACCCAGCGGCAACAGGGCGACACCGGTGTCGGCCCACTCGCGCCGTGCTTGTTCGGGTGCTTGCAGGGTGCGCGCGTACCAGTCGGCGATGGCTTCTTCTGTCTTCTGCGCATGCACGTCTCGCAGTGCTCTTCCCTCTTGAGGGGGGAACGAGTTCGGATCTACGACGTCCACGGTGGCTCCCACTACGCTTGGTTGCCGGTCATCACCCCTTGACAGTAGGCAGCGGTGATCGTCTCCAGAAGTGACCGTGCGTACGGGTAAGTGCCCGCTGAATGCGGGCAAGGGGGCCACATGGAGCACCACACGCGGTCAACCCTGACCGGCGGTCAGGGAAGGCCTGAACGCGTTCGTGCGGGCATCATCTCGGGGTACGTCTTCCGCCTCATCCGCGAGCAGTTGGGCCACACGCAGGACGCCTTCGCCGAGACATTCGGCGTCTCGGTGGACAGCATCGCGGGGTGGGAGGCAGGGCGGCGGCCGCTCACCTCGGTGCCGGTCGGCCAGATGCTCGTACACCGACATCGCCTGATGACGCTGGGTGCCGCCGCTGCCCTGCTCGTGACCCTTGAGCGAGCCATGGAAGCCGACGTCCTGCTCGCGAGCGCTCTGGACGAAGAGGCGCCCGTCGAGGCCGGTCCGCTCGGTGCCTGCGTCATGCGAAGGGACTTGGTCGAGATCCTGACCTGGCCGCTCAACGGGGTGGCACCCGTGCCGGTCCGCAATCTGCCCGCGCCGAAGCGCCCACGGCGCGGCCCGGTGCCCACGGCTCCGGACCTTCCCGCCGAGGACCGCTCACGGTTCTTCACACGGATGCGGGAGACAGCGGAACAGGCGCGGGGCGGGGAAAACTTCCTGCTGCGGCGCCAGGCCCTGTACCTGGCGGGGTTCGACGACGACACCGATACGTCCGACTGGCTGGCCCACCAACAGAAGCTCGCGCGCCCCGACGACTGGCTGACCCGTTGGCTCAACTCCCGCTCGGTCGCGGCCGTTGAAGCCCGGCACGGCGATCGGGAGCGGATGGCGCAGTTCATCACGCGCACACTCGGGCGTGACGACGCTGCCGAGGCGGCGAACCTCAACTACTGGGCGTACTGGCTCGGCGAGACTCCCCACATCCAGCTGTCGGACGACTTCATCGCTTCGCCCACGCCGGGCCTGTGGCACGGCGCCCGCATGCTCGACCACCTCGTACGCGGGCTTACCCCCCAGCACGGATTCTTCGATCTCAACGTCCATACCCTGTGGGCCCTGCTGGCGGCGCGCCCCGACCTGTTGCGCGCGCGATCCACGGCGGGGACGGCTCTACGCGCCCGGCTTCCCGTGATGTTGGATGACGTCCAGCTCTCCACGCGGGCAAGGCGAGAGCTGGAGGGCATTCGGTACGCAATCCGCCTCGCCGAGGCGTGAAAGGGGACACCGTGGCTGACCAGGACCTTACAGAGGTGGCCCACTTCCTGTGGGAGGCAGGCACTCTGAAGACCGCGCGCCGAACGGGCTGGTGGATGGCGGGCGTCCGAGACCCGGAGAGCGTGGCCGAGCACGCGTGGCGCACTTCCGTGATCGCCTCGGTCATCGCCACCCTTGAGGGAGCCGATGCTGCGCGTGCCGCACACATGGCGGTCTGGCACGACTCCCAGGAGACACGAACAGGCGACGTGAACCACCTGGGCAAGAAGTACGCGGCCCCCGGCGCCCCCGAGGCGGTGACCGCGGACCAGACGGCCGGCATGCCCGAGGTTCTGCGCACCGCTGTGCGTGCCGTGGTTGCCGAGTACGAGGCCAAGGAGACGCCCGAGGCCATCTGCGCCCGGGATGCCGACAAGCTGGAGTGCATGCTTCAGGGCCTGGAGTACAAGAACCAGGGACACGTCGGCGCCCAGCGGTGGATCGACAACAGCCGCGCGCGCATCGTCACGGAGTCGGGCCGGCGGCTGGCCGATGAGCTGCTTGCCCAGACTCCCTTGGAGTGGCTGCGCGCCGCCATGGGGGAGAAGAGCTGACCTGAGGCGGCCGTGCAGGCCGGACGACTCAGTGGCAGTCTGCGCATGCGTCCGTCATCCGTAGCTCTCAAGACTCACTTTGGCTGCTACCTCGAATTCATGCAGCCGCTCGTCGATGTAGTCGGCCTGAGCGGCAAGCCCGCGCGGAAAATCGTTCAATGGCTGCATGAACTGTGGGTCGATCCCCGTGATCGACACCGTTGTGCTGGTGACTTCCGGGTTCCAGTACTCGCGTGTTCGCCATGCCCAGTGATCGAGTGCCTCATGGAGCCGGGAGGCTGCGGCTACTACTGCCGGTGAGCCTTCGAGGCGGAGCAGGGAATACGCACCTGACTCCGCCTCCCGGGCGGTCTGCACCGTGTCATGATCTGCCGCGCGTTCGTCCTCATCCGTACCGAACTCGGACTCGGACAAGCGGTCTACGTCCATGGCGGCGATCGCGGAGCCGAACTCCTGCGCGGCACGCAGGTAGTTGGCGTAGGCATCGCGGCGCATCTCCCGGCGCCACTGCTGATGCTGCCCACGCAGGTGCACCCTGCCGCCTGCCAGGGCGGCGAGGATCGCCCCAGCTGCGCCGATGACGGTCCCCAGCAACGCGGCAACCGCACCGAGGACCGCGACCTCTCCTGTGCTCACGGCCAGAGTGTGAGCCGACGGGTGCGGGCACGCCAGTCCCTCGGCACCACCTTGCGGGCACGTACGAGAGGCGTGCGATGGTGGCCGTCACTCGGCCCCGTAAGGGCAGCGCGGCCCTACGACACGGTGGGCCGGACCGGTCTCTACGGTTCCGTAACGGGTTCCGGGGCGGTGTCGGAGAGGGCGTCCATGGCCGTCGCGAGGCGTTCCAACACCCGTACGGTTTCCTTGAACTCGTCCTCGCCGAGCGCGGCCGAGAGCCGGCCGGCGAGCTCCGCGTGGCCCGGGTCGATGCGTGCCACGGCCGCGCGCCCCCCGTCCGTGGGGCGCAGCAGTTTGGCGCGCCGGTGGGCCGGGTTGGGCACGTACTCGGCGAGCTCCTTGCGCACGAGGAGGTCCGCGACGCGCTGCACGCTCTGCCGGGTGATGCCCATCGCGCGGGCGATGCCCGCGACCGGCAGCGGCTCGCGCAGCACCGCGCCGAGCACCTGCCACCAGGCGGCGGTCAGGCCCGCGGGCCCGGCCAGTTCCTCGGAGGTGGCGAGGAACTGGCCGTTGAGGCGGAAGACGGTCAGGGCGGTGCGGCTGAGCAGGTCCTGCTGGTCGCGGCGCTCCGCGGGCTCCTCGGCCCGCTCCGCGGCACGGTCGGTGTCGGTCATCGTCCGTGCCCCGCTCAGGAGTTGAGCGTCTCGAACGCCGCCGGGTCCGAGTCGTGGAACAGGCGGTACCAGGCATCCAGCTTCTCGGCGTCGAAGACGTCGCCGAGCCGTCCGAAGACCTCCCGCGCGAACGCGACCGGCTCGGTCGGGCCCGCCGTGATCAGGTCGCCGTCGGTGACCGCGTCCGTCTCGACGTACCGCTCGCCGCCCTTGTAGCCGGTGGCCGCCAGGTACATCGACGCGGCGCTGGTGTGCGCGCGGTCGTCGAGCAGGCCCTCGCGGGCGAGCCCGGCCGTGGCGCCGCAGATCGCGGCGACCGGCACCCCGGCGTCGAGGAACGCACGGGCCGTGCGCGCGAACGGCGCCAGGTCGTCGCCCGCGTCCCACAGGTCGGCGCCCGGCAGGATCAGCAGCGAGCTGTCCTCGGGCCGCAGCTCCTCCAGCGTCAGGTCCGCCTGGATGCGCAGGCCGCCCATGGAGACGACCGGGGCGGCGGAGGGCGCGACCGTGCGGATCTCGTACCCGAAGCGGGTGAGCCAGGCCGTGGTGTGGCCGGTCTCCCAGTCGGCGAGCGTGTCGTAGACGGCCAGGTGCGCGGGCTTGCGGTGCATGACGACCTCCTGCGGTGGGCGAGTGGTGCGTACGTAAGCATGCTGTCAAAACGACAGTATGCTGTCAATAGATTCCCCGTCGATCCCCCGGCGCCCCCGGCTCCGCTTTCGTTAACGTCCACGAGGGGCGGCCTTAACCCGCCCGTCCCTAGCGTCCTCGGCATGGACAGCACACTGACCCTCAGCGCCCATCTGGGCCTCGACCTGGCCGCCGTCTCGCTGCTGACCTTCGGTGTCTTCTATCCACGGCACCGCAGGCGCGAGCTCGTGCCCGCGTACCTCGCCCTGAACGTCGCCCTGTTCGCGGTCGTCGCCGGGCTCGGGACCGTCGGCGGCGACGGCGGACTCGCCCTGGGCTTCGGGCTCTTCGGAGTGCTCTCGATCGTGCGGCTGCGCTCCGACGCCCTGCAGCACCAGGAAGTGGCGTACTACTTCATCACCCTGGTGCTCGGCCTGCTCTGCGGACTCCCGGCGCTGAGCCTGCCCGTGGCGGGGCTGCTCGCCGCCGTGCTGCTCCTGGTGATGTACGGCGCCGACCACCCCCGGCTGTTCGCCCGCGACCGGCGCGCGGTCGTCACCCTGGACACCGTCCACCGCGAGGAGGACCCGCTGCGGGCCGACCTGGAGCGGCGCCTCGGGCGGCCCCTGGGCTGGACGGTCCAGGAGATCGACTACGTACGCGACCTCATGGTTCTGGAAGTCCGCTTCCGGCAACCGGAACCTTCCCCGCGTTCTCGGGAGTTGACGGTACGACGACGCACGACCCGGTCCAACACGATCGCCCCCGGCCAGCAGAAGGAGACCGTGTGAACCCCGCCGTACGCGCCATCGGCCGCGCCGCCCTCGCCGCGCACCCCATCGCGCTTGACGAGGTCAACGCCAGGGCGGAGCTGCTCGCCCGCTACGACAACAGCTACCTCGTGCCCGTGGAGATCTTCGAGGATCTCGCGGCCCTGCTGACCGACCCCCGTCGGTCCGGCGGCCCCTTCCGGGCACTGAGCATCGGAGGAAAACGGTGGTTCCGCTACCACTCGACGTACTACGACACCCCGGAGCTCGTGACGTTCCACGACCACCGGCAGGGGCGGCGGCTGCGCTACCGCATCCGTGAGCGCGTCTACCAGGACAGCGGCGAGCGCCAGTTCGAGATCAAGCTCAAGAGCGACCGCGGCGAGACCGTCAAGCACCGCCAGCGCCTGGAGGGCGACGACCACGTCCTGGACGCGGCCCGGCGCGGCTTCCTCACCGGAGTGCTGCGCGGGTCGTACGGCATCGACGCGCCGGGCGGCCTCACCACCTCGCTGGTCACGGAGTACCAGCGGGCCACCTTCGTCGCCGACGGGCAGCGCGTCACGTGCGACGCCGGGCTCGTCGTGCGGGACACGGTGACCGGCCGCAGCGCCGCCGCGGACTCCGGGCTCGTCCTCGTGGAGACCAAGACCAAGGGCCACCTGACCGAGGCCGACCGCGTCCTGCACCGCTACGGCGTGCGGGCCGCCGACTTCACCAAGTACTGCGGCGGATACGCGGCGGTGCGCCCCGAGCTCGGCATCAACAAGTGGGCCCGTGCGGTCAGGACGGCGTTCCCCCGGGCGCAACGGGAGGAAAGCGCAGCGTGACCCGGGCGCCCTCGGGCGTGCTCCGCGTCGCGAAGCTCCCCCGCGCCTCCTGCGCCGTGCGCCGGGCGATGTCCAGGCCGAGGCCCGTGGAACCGGCGCCGCTCGTGCCCCGGTCGGGCGAGGTGGCGTCGGGGAAGCCGGGGCCCTCGTCGGCCACGGTCAGCTCGGCGCCGCCGTCCCCGGTGGCGCGGACCGTGACGGTGAACGCGGTGCCGTGAGGGGTGTGGTCCAGGACGTTGCCGATCAACGCGTCCAGCGCCGCCGCCAGTTCGTCCGCGGGCACCGGCACCGGAACCTCGTGGGACGGCGTGGAGGTGCCGGTGCGGCGGTTCTGGTCCTCCGCCAACGGCTCCCAGAACGCGGCCCGTTCCCGGGCCACCGCCGCCAGATCCGCGCGCGGCGCCTCCCGCAGGGGGCGCCGCGCCTTGCGGATCACGTCGTCGACGCTGCGCTCCAGGGCGGAGACGTCCGCGGCGATGCGGCGGGCCTCGTCCGTGTCGCGCAGGGTCTCCGCGTCCAGGCGCAGGGCGGCCACCGGGGTGCGCAGCCGGTGCGCCAGGTCGGCGGCGTTCTCCCGCTCGGCGGTGAGGAGTTCGTCGATGCGGGCGGCGAGCCGGTTCAGCTCGCCCGCGATCAGCCGCAGCTCGGGCGGGCCCTCGGGCGTGGCGCGGGCCGTCAGATCGCCGGCCGCCAGCCGGTCCGCGGTGCGGGCCAGGCGCCGGGTCGCGCCGACCAGACGGGACCCGAGGCGGTCGGCGAGCAGGAGGCCCAGCAGGACGAGCCCCACGCCGATACCGGCGAGGACCAGCCAGGACGCGAGCGTGCCCGCGTACAACTGATGCTCGGTCAGGGTCACTTGCACCACCGCCGTGCCGTCCTTGGCGCCCTGCACGGGGACCAGCACCAGACGGCCGCCGGAGCCGGTCTCGTACGTGAAGGCGCGGCCCGTGCGGGCGAGGCGGACAGGGGCGGTGGCGGCGGGGTCCTGCCCGGCGGCCGGGCCGACCACGGTGTCGTCCGCGAGGATCAGCGAAGTGACCGGCAGATCCTTGCCGTTGACGCTCTCCACCGTCTGCTCGGCCGTCTCCCGCTCGTCGGCGGTGGCCAGCGTGGGCCCGAGGGCGTGCGCCACCCACTGGGCCCGCGCGGTCGCCTCGGCGGTGGCGCGGTCGGCGGCGTGGCTGCGGGTCAGCAGGGTGAGCGGGACGAGGAGGGCGGTGAGGACGAGGGCGGTGGTCGCGGCGGTCAGGAGCAGCAGGCTGCGGCGCATCAGTCGGCCTCGGCGGCGGGCGTGCCGTCGGGCGCCGCCAGCTTGACGCCCACCGTGCGGACCGTGTGGAGGTAGCGGGGGGCCTGGGCCGTCTCGCCCAGTTTGCGGCGCAGCCAGGAGAGATGGACGTCGACCGTCTTGTCGGCGCCGCCCAGCGGCTGCTGCCAGACCTCGGCGAGGAGTTCACGGCGCGAGACGACCTGGCCGGGGCGGCGGGCCAGATAGACGAGCAGGTCGAACTCGCGGGGCGTGAGGTCGATGTCCGTGCCGTCGAGGGCGACCTCGCGGGCCGCCGGGTCGATGGTGAGGGCGCCCACGCGCAGCGGCTCCTCCGTCTCGGCCACCCCGAGCCGGCGGAGCACCGCCTTGACCCGCGCGTCCAACTGGGCCGCGCCGAACGGCTTGACGATGTAGTCGTCGGCCCCGGCCTCCAGGACCGTGACCATCTCCGGCTCGTCGTCGCGCGCCGTCGCCACGATGACCGGCACGTCGCTGACCGCCCGCAGCATGCGCAGCACCTGGGCCCCGTCGACGTCCGGCAGACCGAGGTCGAGCACCACCAGATCGGGCCTGCTGGTCATCGCCGCGTCCAGGCCGGCCATGCCGCTGGGCGCGGTCGCCACCGCGTGTCCCTTGTCGCGCAGGGCCCGCACGAGCGCGCCGCGGAGCTGGGGGTCGTCCTCGACGACAAGAAGATGCGCCATACAACCACCGTAGTCAGGGGCGGGGGACGGGCTTTGGCGGGGTCTTGACCGGACGTTAGGAAACGATGCGGCACAGTGGCGGGATGAGGAAGTGGCGGAGCGCCGTGGTGACCGCGGCCTGGGTGGCCGTGGGGACGGCGGCGGGGGCGCTGGGCGCCTGGCAGTTGGCCGGTTCGGACAGTGCGGGCGAGACGGCGCACAGCAGGCCGCTGGACGAGGCGGCGGTACGGAAGGCGCTGGCGGCGGCCTCGAAGTCGGCGGGGCCGGGATCGGACCCCGGGGACTCTCCCGAGCCGTCCTCCGGCGCCTCGTCCGGCACGCCGGCCGACCCCTCGGCCACGCCGGGCGACCACCCCGCCCCTGTCCCTTCTACACATCT
>NZ_LIRJ01000122.1 GCF_001419745.1 Streptomyces silaceus
CGACCCCGACGTATAGATCACATACGCCACGTCGGCCGGCCCGGAGGAGTCGTCGGCGCGGCCCAGGTCTCCGTCCGGCAGTCCGGACCACGCCTCGGCGTCCGCCCGCACGTCCACCACGGGGATGCCGACCGTGTCCAGCCCCTCCGGAACCTCACCGTCGGTGATCAGTACGCCGGGCGCGCTGTCCCGCAGCACGTGTTCCAGCCGCTCGACGGGGGCGGCCGGGTCCAGCGGCACATAACCGCCACCCGCCTTCAGCACCGCCAGCACCGCCACCACAATGAGCTCACTGCGCGGCAGACACAGACCCACCAACGTCTCGCGACCCACACCCAGTTCACGCAAATGCCGCGCCAGACGATTCGCCCGCGCATTCAGCTCGCCATACGTCAGCGACACGCCCTCGAACTCGACCGCCACCGCGTCCGACGCCCCGGCCACCACCGACTCGAACCACTCATGAACACACCTCTCCTCCGACACCAGACCCACCGGAGCCGCGTTCCACTCCTCCAGCACCCGCCGACGCTCGGCCGGGGGAAGCTCGGAGAGGTGGGAGACGGGCTGCTCGGGGGCGGCGGCCACGGCGGTGAGGACGCTGGTGTAGTGGCGTATGAAGCGCCGGATGGTCTCGGCGTCGAAGAGGCCGGTGTTGTACTCAATGAATCCGGCGAGCCCCTCGGGGGTCTCGCGGAGGTCGAGGGTGAGGTCGAACTTGGTTGCCCGGACGTCGAACTCGACCGGCAGGACCTCCAGTTCGCCGAAGCGGGTCTCCTCGGCGGTCTGCGCCTCCTGGAGGACGAACATCGTCTGGAAGACGGGCGAGTGGGCGAGGCTGCGCTCCAGCCGCAGGGCGTCGACCACGGCCTCGAAGGGGACGTCCTGGTGCGCGTACGCCTCCAGGGCACGCTGCTTCACCTGGGCGAGCAGCTCGGGGAAGGCCGGGTCTCCGGAGAGGTCGGCGCGCATCACCAGGGTGTTGGCGAAGAAACCGATGAGGCCTTCGAGTTCGGACCGGCCCCGGTTGGCGACGACCGTGCCGACGGCGACGTCGGTCTCCTGGGTGTAGCGGTGCAGTAGAGCGGTGTAGGCGGCGAACAGCGTCATGTAGAGCGTGGCGTCGTACCGCGCGCCGATCTCCCGCAGGGCGTCGAGGAGTTCGGCGGGGCAGCGGAACGTCTCGCGTGCGCCGTCGTACGTCTTGACCGCCGGGCGCTCCCGGTCGGCGGGCAGCGACAGGCGGGGATTGACGCCCGCGAGACGCTCGCGCCAGTACGCCACCTGCGGTCCGCGCACCGTCTCGTCGAGCCAACGGCGCTGCCAGCTCGCGTAGTCCGGGTACTGGACGGGCAGCGGTTCCAGCGGCGAGGGGCGTCCGGCGCGGAACGCCTCGTAGAGGGCGACGAGGTCGCGGTAGAGGACCCCGATCGACCAGCCGTCGGAGACGCTGTGGTGCATGGTGACCAGCAGGACGTGCTCCTGCGCGGACGCGCGCAGGAGCCGCGCCCGGATCAGCGTGTCGTGCTCCAGGTCGAAGGGGGCGGCCGCCTCCCGTGCGCAGATGTCGGAGAGCGCGGCGGGGTCGGCGAGCTCCTCCAGGCCGACCTCGAAGTCGCCGCCGTCGAGGACGTGCTGGTAGGGCACGCCGTCGTGGTCCACGAAGCGGGTGCGCAGGGCCTCGTGGCGCCGCACCACCTCGCGCAGCGCGTCCACCAGCGCGGCGCGGTCCAGGCGGCCGCGCAGCCGTACGGCCATCGGGATGTTGTACGCGGCACCCGCACCGTCCAACTGGGCCAGGAACCACAGGCGTTGCTGGGTGAAGGACAGTGGTACGGGCTCGTCGTCCCCGCGTGCCGACAGGGGGATGACGCCGAGCGCGAAGAGGTCGACGCCCTGCTTCTCCAGCAGCGCCATCAGGGCGCGTCGTCGCCGGGGCTCCAGGGAGCGGATCCTGTGGACCAGGTCCTGCACGCCCGGCTCATTGGTGATGGTCATCGTCGTCCCGTCTGCTTACTTCGCGATGTCCAGCGCGTCGAGCTCCGCGTCGCTCATGGCCTCGACGAGGGCGATGCCCTCGAGGACGGCCCTGACGTCGAGGGCTCCGGCGGATCCGTCGGGGGTGCGGCGCTCCAGCTCGGCCGCCATGTCGGCCAGGCGCGGGGCGTCGAAGAGTGCCTGGACCGGCAGCTGTGCTCCGGTGCGCCGTTCCAGTTGGTTGATCAGGCGGGTCGCCAGGAGCGAATTGCCGCCCAGGGAGAGGAAGTTGCTGGTCCGGCCGAGCTCGCTCGCGTCGATGTCGAGCAGCTCCGACCAGACGTCGACGAGCGTCCGCTCGGCGTCGGTCAGGCCCGGGTCCGCGGGTCGCGCGGGCCGGGGTGCCGGGGTTCCGGCGCGGGTCTGGTGTCCGTCGGCCGCGTCCTGGTGCCCGGAGGCGGGTGACGCGGCGCCGGACGGCGCGGGCGCCCCCGGCCGCCGGCCGACCCAGTACTGTCCGGGCACGAAGGCCGTCGTCGGCAGTTCCACGAACCGGCGTCGCCCGTCGTGGAGTTCGGCCCACGGCACGGCCGTTCCGCGCACCCACAGTTCGGCGAGGTGCTCCAGCGCGCGGTCCGTGACGAGTCCGGCGAGGAACGCCTCGCCCCGGACGCCGGACAGGACGGTGCCCAGCGGGCCCGCGTCCTCCTCGGCGTTGCCGTGGTGGACCGGTACGGGCGCGGGCGTGTCGCCCCGGGCCCCGGCGTCGTCCGCGCAGAACCATCGCAGGCCCTGCCGCAGCTCCGCCACGGAGCCCGCCACCACGGCGAGCCGCTCGGGCAGCGTCTCGCGGCCCAGCTGCGAGGTGTACGCGATGTCCGCCAGGCGCGCGGCCGGGACGTCACCGCCGTCGTGACCGGCCCCGCCGTCGCCTTCGCCGTCCAGGTACGCGTCCAGACGCCGGGCCGCCGTCCGCAGCCGCTCGGGCGTGCCGGCGGACACCACGACCAGTTGGGGTCCCGCCTGCGCCGTGGCGTCGGTCTCCGCGTCCTGTGTGACGGGCGGCGCCTCGACGACGATACTGACGTGGCTGCCGCCCGCGGCAACGGAGTTGATGAGCGCGCGACGGGGAGCGGGGTCTGTGTCGGCGTCCGCCACGGCGCGCGGCCGCCAGTCGGTCAGCTCCTCGCACAGGTTCAGCGCGGTGCCGTCGAAGTCCAGGTGGGGGTTCGGGTCGCCCGCCGCCACGAGGGGCGTGAGCTCCCGGTGGCGCATCTGGAGGACGACCTTGGTCAGCTGGGCGATGCCGGAGGCCGCCTCGGGGTGGCCGAGGTTGGACTTCACGGTGCCGAGCGCCACCGGCTCGGTGACCTCGGAGAACACCTCGCGCAGCGCGCCGAACTCGACCTCGTCGGAGAACGCCGTGCCGTTGGCCGCCGCCTCGACGTACCCGATGGAGTCCGCCGCGACTCCGGCCTGTTCCAGCGCCCGCCGCATGACCTTCACCTGCGTCCTGCGGCTCGGTGTCATGAAGCCGTTGGCCCGGCCGCCGTGCATGCTGGCCGTGCCCTTGATGACGGCGTGGACGCGGTCGCCGTCGCGCAGCGCCGCGTCCAGCGGCTTGAGCAGCACCGCGCCGACGGCCTCGGCGGGCAGATAGCCGTCCCCGTCGCGGAAGCTGCGGCTGCCCGGCCCGCTGCCGAGCAGCTGGAGTTCGGCGAGCGCCACGTACTTGTCCGGGTGGACCGTGAGGTTGATGCCACCCGCGACGGCCAGCTCGGTCTCGCCGCGCAGGACGTCGGCGCAGGCCAGGTGGACGGCCATGGCCGACGACGCGCACATGCTGTCCACGGCCAGGCTCGGCCCTTCGAGACCGAAGAAGTGCGACACGCGGTTGGCGATCATGTTGTACGAGGCCGCGGAGGTCAGCGCCGCGAGGGCGGGGTCCGCCGACTCGTCGGCGCGGTACAGGTGGTAGGCCGCGCCGACGTACACGCCGACGCGCCGCCCGTAGCGCCGCTCGATGACCTCCTGCGTCACGCCGCTCTGCTCCAGGAGCTGCCAGACGGTCTCCAGGAAGAGCCGCTGCTGCGGGTCCAGGGCGGCGGCCTCGCGCGGCGAGATGCCGAAGAGCAGCGGGTCGAACCGGTCGACGCCGTCCAGGAAGCCGCCCCACTTGCCGGGCCGCGCCCGGTCGTCGGCCAGGTCGCCGAAGAGCGCCTCGTGGTCCCAGCGGTCGGCGGGCACCTCGGTGACGCCGTCCTTGCCGCCGCGGAGGTTCGCCCACAGCGCGCCGAGGTCGTCGGCCTGCGGGTAGCGCCCGCTGATGCCGATGATCGCCACGTCCCGGGTAGCGGGGGCGGGCGGTTCCGTGGCGCGGTCGCGTGCGGTGACGCGGACGTCTTCCCGTACGACGGGTGCGACCGGAGCCGCGGGGCCCGCGTCGGCCACGGGTGCCTCGGCGGCCACGGGGGTACGCGGCGCGGGCACCGCGGTGCGCTCGGGGACCCCGACCAGTGCCCGCAGGGCCTGCGGGTGGTCGGTGATGAAGTACCGGGCCAGGTCGCGGACGGTCTCGACCTCGAAGAGCAGCGTGCGCGACAGCCTGCCGAACGACTCCTCGAGGCCGGAGATCACGCCCACCGCGATGACCGAGTCCATGCCGTACCGCTCCAGGGGCGCGTCGGCGGAGATGCGCTCGGGGGTGAGCTTGAGCGACGCCGCGAGCACGCGCCGCAGGTGAGCCACCGCCTTGTCCTCCAGCACCGCGTCGTCGTCCGAGGCGGTGAGGGTGTTCGAGGCGCCGAGGGTGTTCGAGGTGTCGAGGGTGCCCGAGGTGTCGAAGGTGTGCGAGGCCCCGACGGCATTCGGCGCCACGACGGCCCCGGCCTCGACGTCGGCCGCGGCCTCCGCATCACCCGCGACCTCGGCACCGCCTGCGGCCTCGGCGCCGACCAGCTGCCCGAGCACCCCGTCCCGCTCCCCCACGAGCACGGTCATCCGCCCCTCCGTGAGGCCGTTGTCCCCCGGAGCCAGGGCGCACCGCAGCGCCCTCAGTCCCCGTGCGGTGTCCAGCGGGGCCAGGCCGACGCTGCGCAGGTTCTCCCGCACGGCGCCGCCTCCCATGCCGCCCTCCTCCCAGAGGGGCCAGCCGATCGACACGGCCCTGCCGTGCCGCGCGCCGGCGTCGGCCAGCGCGTTGCGGTAGGTGGCGTACGCGTCCATGAACGCGTTGCCCGCCGCGTAGTCGCCCTGTCCGGCGTTGCCGAAGGCCCCGGCGATCGACGAGAAGCACAGGAAGACGTCCAGCGGCTGGTCGCTGCTGAGCTCGTCGAGGTGCACCAGGCCGGCGACCTTGGGGGCGAGGACCCGCGCCAGCTCCTCCTCGCTCTTGCGGAGCAGGAAGCCGTCCGCGAGGACGCCCGCGCTGTGCACGATGCCCGTCAACGGACCGTGGTTGTCCGCGACATGGGCGAGCACCCGGGCGACCGCGTCGCGGTCGGCCACGTCGGCGCGCTGGTAGTCGACGGTGAGGCCGGCCGCGCGCAGCGCGTTCAGCGCGCCGCGCCGCTCCTCGTCGAGCGGCGAGCGGCCGGTGAGGACCACGGTGGCGTGCCGGACGGACGCGGCGATCTCGTGCGCGACGATCCGGCCGAGCCCACCGGCTCCCCCGGTGATCAGGTAGACGCCGTCCTCACGCCACGGCGTGGCCGCGGCGCGGGCGGAACGGATCTCGGCGTGGCGGGCGAGCAGGCGCCGCCCGTCGCGGTGGCGCACCTCCGGTTCGGGCTCGTACGCCGCCTCGGCGGCCAGCCGGGCGGCGACGGTCTCCGGGGCCGCGCCGTCGAGGCACTCGACGTACTGCGTGTGCAGCCGGGGGTTCTCCTGGTGGGCGGTGCGCAGCAGGCCCGCGAGGCCGCCGTAGCAGGCCAGGCGTTCGCGCTCGGCGCCGTCCGTCGCGGCCGAGCCGACCAGGGCGACCTGGAACAGCGCCGGCTGCCGCACACCTGCCTGGAGGACCGTCCGGAGCAGGGTGAACACGTGCTCGGCGGTCTGCGCATACGTGTCGGCCGGCGCGCCGTCGGCGAGGTCCACGAAGTGGCTCGCCGTCCCGGCGGGCAGCGCGGCGCGAAGGGTGTCGCGTTCTCCGTTTCCGAGCCGGCCGATCACCACGAGGTGGCGCTCGGCGAAGGCCGCGTCGGCGCGACCTTCGCCGGTCGCGGCGGCCTGCTCGACCCACGTGGACCGCAGCAGGACCATCTCGCCCGGCGCGTCGATGCCCTTGCCCGCCCCCGCCGGGGCGGAGCCCCCCACCTGCGCACGGCCCGCGGGCGCGGGCTCCGCGTCGAACCAGCACCGGTCCTGGGCGAAGGGGTACCCGGGCAGGCCGACGCGGTGCGGAAGCGGCGCCGGGCCGCGCAGCGAAGCCCAGTCCACCGTGGCTCCCCGGCCCCACAGACGCAGCAGCTCACCGGGCTCCGCGCGGTCCGTCCAGTCCGACACGGCCGTGCGCAGCGCGAGTTCGTCGGCCGCGCCGGGCAGATGGCCGGGCCGCACGGTGTCGCGCACCCACTCGCCCGTACCGCCGGGAGAGGACACGAACGCGTCGAGGTGCGCGCGGGCCTCGTCGAGCGAGGAGGCGGCGAAGGCGAGCCGCTCCTCCAGAGCCATCCGACCCGTCTGAAGGGTCCACGCGACATCCGGGAGCGTCCACGCGACGTCCGGGAACGCCCCGTCGGCGAGTTCTCCGAGGCGCGTCCACAACTGCCGCGCCTGTGCGACGAGTTGGCTCTCGCTCTGCGCGGAGAGCACGAGCAGCTCGGGGCGCGTCGCGCGGGCGGGCCGCGCCGGGCGCGGGGCCGACGGCACGTACTCGGCGACGACGAGATGCGCGTTGGAACCGCCTGCGCCGAAGCCGGAGACCCCGGCGGTCCGCGGGAGCGCCCCCGGCGTCCCGTCGGCCGCACCGGCCGGCCGCCGCCACGGCTCCAGGTGCTGCTGCACCCGGAACGGAGTGCTGTCGAAGTCGATGCGCGGGTTGAGCGTGTCGGAGTGCAGGCTGGGCACGAGCTCGCCGTGGCGCATCTGCAGGAGCACCTTGGTGAGGCCCGCGATGCCCGCCGCGCTCTCACAGTGCCCGATGTTGGACTTGACCGAGCCGATCGCGCAGCGCTCCGGGCGCACGCCGTGTGCCTCGAATGCCTTGTTCAGGCCGACGACTTCGAGCGGGTCGCCCAGGGCCGTGCCGGTGCCGTGGGCCTCCAGGTAGCCGAGCGAGCGGGCGTCGACGCCCGCGCCCGCCAGCGCCTGCGCGATGACCGCGCCCTGCGCCGCCGGGGACGGCACCGAATAGCCCGAGGTCCGGCCGCCGTGGTTCAGGGCGGTCGCCTTGATCACGCCGTGGATGTGGTCCCCGTCGGCGATCGCCCGCTCCAGGGGCTTGAGCAGGACCGCGCCGACGCCCTCGCCCGGCACGTAGCCGTCGCCGCCCTCGCCGAAGCTGCGGCACCTGCCGTCGCTGGCGAGGAACCTGCGCTGACTGAGCATCAGGAACTTGTTGGGGTGGGAGTGGAGGTTCACACCACCGGCGAGGGCCGTCTCGCACTGGCCGCTCTTGATGGCCTCGCACGCCAGGTGAATGGCCGTCAGAGAGGACGAGCACATGGTGTCGACGGTCATGCTCGGGCCGGTGAAGTCGTAGAAGTACGACACCCGGTTGGCGACGCTCGACGCGCTGCCCGAGAGCGCGGCCTGCTGCCCGCGCTCCTGCGCCTGCGCGCCGTGCAGCTGGTACTCCTGGTACATCACGCCGACGAACACCCCGACCTTGCCGGCCGGACCCGCCGCGTATCCGGCGTCCTCAAGGGTGTGGTGGGCGCACTGGAGGAAGAGCCGCTCCTGGGGGTCGAGGAGTTCGGCCTCGTGCAGGGAGATCTGGAAGAACAGCGGGTCGAAGCGGTCGATCCCGTCGAGGAATCCGCCCCACTTCCCGGCGGAGGAACCGTCGGTGGCGACGTTGCGGCGGTGGTCCCAGCGGTCCGCGGGCACCTCACGGATGCAGTCGCGGCCCGCGCGGAGGTTCTGCCAGAACGTGTCCAGGTCCGGGGCCTCGGGATAGCGGCCGCTCAGGCCGATGATCGCGATGTCGGTGGCGGCGGGGGCCGCTGCCGGCGCGGGCACGACCGGCGTGATCCGGCTGTGCGCGTCCCGGTCCGCGGCGCGGTCCGCTTCCCGGCCCGCGGCGCCCGGCGCGTCCGCCAGGACACGGGTGCTCAGCCCGGTGACGTCCGCGCACACCCGGCCGTGCTCGTCGAGCACGGTGACGTCGAGGCGGGTCGTGGCGGCGGCCGGGTCGCTGCCCGGCTGGTGCCTGATCCAGGCGTACGCGGTGGCGGGTGTCGCGGCGTGGGCCACGACGTGCTCCACCGCGAACGGCAGCGCGGGCCTGGCCGGTCCCCCGTCGCGCGACCCGTGCGCCAGACGCAGTCCGACGGTGGCCTGAAGGGCGCCGTCGATGACGCTCGGGTGCAGGTGGCAGTCGTCCAGGGGCGGCGCCTCGGCGGGCAGACGGAGTTCGGCGAGCACCTGGGGGCGGCCGATCTCGTCGGTACCGAGGCGCAGTTCCACGAGGGAGCGCTGGGCCGGTCCGTAGTCCATGCCGACCTGGGCGTACAGCGCGTACACATCGGCGGCGGGGACGGTCCGGTCGGCGCAGGCCGCGCGCAGTTCGGCGAGCGGCGGGATGCTCCGGGCGGCGTCCGTGGGGAGGCCGGCGCGACCCTGGCTGTACGGCGTGCGCTCGCCGTCCGTGCCGGGGCCGTGGATGCTGTACTCCCAGCCGCGGCCCGGCAGTTCGCGTACGTCCACGTGGAGTTCGAGGCCCTGGGGGCCCGCGGTCGCGGGCCGCAGCCACACCACGTCGTCGAGGCGGACGGGACCGTCCGCGCGCCTTTCGCCAAGGGTTCGCGCGACCGCCGCGCGCGCCATCTCCAGCTGGGCGACGGCGGGCAGGATGCGCTCACCGCGCACTTGGTGGTCCCGCAGGAACGGCTCGTCGCCGTCGAACCGCGTGCGGTACGAGGCGCCTTCAGCGGCACCGCCGCCGGTGCCGCCGCCGTCCACGTCCGGCGCTTGGGCGTGCAGCAGGGAGTGCGGGCGGGCCTCCGCGGCCGGGCCGGGGACGTGCGGAGACGTCGCCCCCGCGTGCGGGTGCAGAGCGGCCAGCTCGGCGGTGAGGTCGTCGGCGACGGTCCGTACGGTCCGGTGCGCCGGGAACGCGGCGGGCGGGACCGGCACGCCGAAGCGGTCGGTCAGCCGGGCGGCGAGGCGGCCGAGTCCGGTGATGTCGAGCCCGAACTCGGCGAACTCGGCGTCCGGATCGACCTCGCCGGCCGGGACGTTCAGCTGGGCGGCGACCTCGTCGGTGAGCACGGCGAGGGTCGCGGCGCTCGCGTCGTCGGTGACCCGTGCGGCAGGAGTACGGGGGGCGGTGGCCCTGTCGGCCGCTGCCCTCTCCTGCGGCGCCGGCTCCCCCAGCCCGGCCGCGACCTCGGCGATCGACCGGTACTCGAACATGACGGTCGGTGAGAGCTGCCGGGCCAGCCGGTCCTCCAGCTCGGGCACCAGGGACACCAGGTCCGCCGAGGCGAGCCCCAGTTCGTAGAAGCTTCCGTGGACGTCGACCTGTGCCGACGGCGTCCCGAGGCGCGCCCCGACCAGCTCGCGGAGCACGGTGCCGACATCGCGTCCGGCGGCCGGGGCATCGATCGGATCGGGCACGTGGGCCGGGACAGGACCGGGACCACCGACGGCCGAGGCGGCGGGCTCGTCCCGCACGTCGAGCGCCGTCACCGACCGGACCCGCTTGGCCGCGAGCCGCCCGATCTCGGCGACCTTCGCGCCGTTCTCGTCGTAGAACTCCACTGCCAGACGGATGAGTTCGTCGTCCCTGCGCATCGAGTCGGCGGGGACCCTGACGAAGCAGCGCGTACCCAGCGGGGCGGCCGCCCGGAACGACTCGAAGACGAGCGGCAGATAGAGGCCCTCGGCGCTCTCGCCCTCGTGCAGCATGTGGCTGCCCACACTGCCGCCGAGCAATCCGCCCTCGAACAGCGCGGGGTGGAAGAGGAAGCCGTCCGCGGTGTCGCGGTACGCGGTGCCGAGCTCGACCTCGGCGACCCAGTCGGCAGCGCGGTGGTGCACCGTGCCGCCGATCCTCATCAGGCCCGAGTGGTGCAGTTCGCGCTCGCGCAGCCAGGTGTAGATGTCGGTGAGACGTGTGACCCGGTCGACGTCGGTGAGCGGCAGCGGGAGCCTCTCCTCGAAGACGGCGGGGGTGCGCCGGTGCGCCGAGACGACCGCGTGCAGGACGTCCGTGGTGTCCTGGGCCCGGCGGCTGCGCACCTCGACGCGCAGCCCGCCCGCGGGGGCGGGTTTTCCGGCCACGGTGGTCCTGACCTCCTCACCGGGGGCGGCGACCAGTGGCGCCAGGATGGTGAGGTTCCGCAGTTCCACCTCGGGCATCGCGAAGCCGTGCCGGGCGAGGACCTGCAGCACCAGATCGACATATCCCACACCGGGCAGAAGACGGCGTCCGTGCACGACGTGACCGTGCAGCAAAGGATTGTCGGAGGTGACGGTGAAAGTCTCGTCGAATGACGACACGTCGCTCATCGTTATCCATTCCAGAACAGCATCGAACCAGCCCTGGAGCCCGGTCCGGGAACAACCGCGGAAGATTGACGAAACCTTTCCGGACGCCTTTCACGCAGGCATGCGCGAGTCGACTCGGAAGGAATCAGGGCACAACGCCACCAGCCCTGTCCGGACATGGCTGACCGCTGATGTCCGAGCAATGGAATGGCGTCGGGAAGGCAAGGAGCCCAGACGATACAGAAGATCGGCGACACCCCACCCACCTGCACGACGCAGGAGAGCGGGCGCGCTACGGCAGCACGAGACCTATGCTGCCGCAAACATCATTGGCAAAGTGAAAGTTTCCATCAAATATCCCCCGTTACAGTACGCACACTGCAGTTTGCAGCACCTTCGGGACTTCCGCGAAGGGACTCGATCCGCTTTTCGCTCTCCCATAAGGCTGACGCTGACGCTACCCCTCGGAAGCAACGCGATCAATAAGCAGAGTGTGATGATCCATTCCAGGCGCGGAACGGAGCGTGACATCTCCTCGGAACCCTTGTTCCTCACCTGCGCAAGATAGGATCACGCCCCTTCCGGGCACATCGGAACACCCCAGGACAGGAGCACAAGGTGCGAATCGAAGGAAGCGTCGCGCTGGTCACCGGCGGTACGTCAGGCCTCGGCCTGGCGACGGCGCGGGAACTGCGCGACCGGGGCGCGAGGGTGGTCGTTCTCGGCCGTTCCGCGCGGGGCGAGGAGGTCGCGGCGGAGCTGGGCGAGGGCGTCGTGTTCTCCCGGGGCGACGTCACCAGCGAGGAGGACGTCAGCGCCGCGGTCGACCTCGCGGCGAGCCTCGGCACCCTGCGCATAGCCGTGAACTGCGCGGGGATCGGCAACGCGTTCAGGACCGTCGGCAAGAACGGCCCGTTCCCCTTGGACGCGTTCGCCAAGGTCGTCCAGGTCAACCTGATCGGCACCTTCAACGTGGTCCGGCTCGCCGCCGCGCGCATGACGCGCTACGAGGAGGCGGGCGAGGAGCGCGGCGTGATCATCAACACCTCGTCCGCGGCGGCGTACGACGGCCAGATCGGGCAGGCCGCCTACGCGGCCTCCAAGGCCGGCATCGCGGGCATGACCCTGCCGCTCGCCCGCGATCTCGCCCATGAGCGGATCCGCGTGGTCACGATCGCGCCAGGCCTGTTCCGCACGCCCATGTTCGACGTGCTCCCGGACTCCGCGATCGACGCACTGGGCCGCCAGGTCCCGCACCCGGCCCGCCTCGGCCACCCCGAGGAGTACGCCGCGTTCGCCGCGCACGTCGTGGAGAACCCCATGCTCAACGGCGAGACGGTCAGGCTGGACGGCGCCATCAGAATGGCTCCCAGGTAGCGGAGTCCACGGCGGCCGGATCGCGCCATGACGGAACGTCAGGGGCGATTATCGGCCAGAGTTTCCGAACTGCGCGCCATGGATGGCTGATTCAGCACTTTTCATCGTGTCCCGCCGTCGCTTTTGATGATCGCCAGCTGTGGGCTTCCCTCTGCCTGCCGCCCCCTCTGGGCGCGCGGGGGTACCGCGGCGTTCCCAACCGGCCTGCTCACAGCGGTACTTGGGCGCCGCCCCTGTTCCGAATCACCTCACACCCTGGAGGCACGGACTCATGTCCGGCGTGCCCACTTCCGGCCAACTGCCGTCGACCGCTTCCAGCCGTCTGCCGTCACTGACAAGCCTGCGCTTCATCCTGGCCTGTCCCGTGATCTGGTACCACATGTCCTTCTCCTCGGGACTCTTCGACGGCTCCCTGCACGACGGGCTCGGCACCGTCTATCCGTTCGCCGCGGGCGCGGTCAGCGGCTTCTTCGTCCTGTCCGGCTTCGTGCTCGCCTGGGTGCACCGGCCGGACGACCGGCCCCGCGCCTTCCTGCGGCGCCGGCTGTGGAAGATCTTCCCGAACCATCTGCTCGGCTGGACCGCGACGTTGGTGTTCTTCACCGTCACCGTCGCCCAGGTCCCCGTCGTCGCTCCGCCCGGCCACGACGCGACGTCCGCCCTCACCAGCCTCTTCCTGGTGCAGGACTGGGTGCCGGACTCGGACGTGTTCGGGGGCTTCAACACCCCGGCGTGGTCGATCTCCTGCGAGTTGTTCTTCTACGCCCTGTTCCCCGCGCTCATCGTCCTGGTCCGCAAGATCCCCGCCGAGCGGCTGCGCCGCGCGTGGCTGGGCCTCACCGCCGCGATCCTCCTCATGCCGCTGGTGTCCACGCTCGTCCCGGGCCCGAAGCTGTACGACTGGTTCCCCATCAACGAGCACAGCATGTGGTTCAGCTACAACTTCCCGCCCGTGCGGCTGCTGGAGTTCGTGCTCGGCATCGTGACCGCCCGCATGCTGCAGACCGGCGTCTGGCCCCGCGTCAGCAACTGGGTGGTGGCCGGCGGGTTCGTCGTGTTCGTCCTCGCGCTGCCGGCCCTGCCCCCGCAGTACGCGTTCGCCACCGGGATGGCGCCGATGCTCGCCGCGCTCATCGCCAAGATCGCCGTCGCCGACCAGGAGGGCCGCTCGCGCCTGCTGCCCCGGCCCGCCCTCATCACCCTGGGCGACGCCTCGTACGCCCTCTACATCACGCACTTCCCCCTGATGATGGCCGTCCGCCACGCGCTCGGGCGCGAGCCGGACCTGTCCACGGGCGCCCGCTTCGGCGTCGTGTTCGCGATGATCGCCGTGTCGGTGGCCCTCTCCGTGGTCATCCACCGCTACTTCGAGCTGCCCCTGATGCGCCGCTTCTCCAAGAGCCGCACGTCCCAGCGGGTCACGGCACGACCCGAGTCCGCGACCGCCCCCAAGACAGAGCCCGAGCCCGAGTCGGCCCAGGACCGCGCCCCCTCGGCGACCTGAGTCCAGGAGCCGGAAGAAGGCGACGGACCGGCACCGGAAACGAAAGAGAGGCCGCATCGGATCTTCTCCGATGCGGCCTCTCCCTCACGACTTCGCAAAGTCGGGACGACAGGATTTGAACCTGCGACCCCTTGACCCCCAGTCAAGTGCGCTACCAAGCTGCGCCACGTCCCGTTG
>NZ_LIRJ01000123.1:0-54175 GCF_001419745.1 Streptomyces silaceus
GCCCTCCACCCGCCCGGAGCCCCGTCGCCACGCCGTCACGGCGGCCCTCGGCACCCCCCTGACCTGGGGCGCCCCGGAAAAATGAGCCACCGGTCATCCATTGGCCCTTGCTGTGGCCTGGTCGCCGGGAGTTTCCTCGGAGTTGCCGACAACGTCTTTCACCGAGTGAGGTCACCTCCGTGTCCAGCACCCCCTCCAGCAGCAACCCGTCGCCCGAGACCGGCACCGCGCGCGTGAAGCGCGGCATGGCCGAGCAGCTCAAGGGCGGCGTGATCATGGACGTCGTCAACGCCGAGCAGGCGAAGATCGCCGAGGACGCCGGCGCCGTCGCCGTCATGGCGCTGGAGCGCGTGCCCGCCGACATCCGCAAGGACGGCGGCGTGGCCCGGATGTCCGACCCGAACATGATCGAGGAGATCATCGGGGCCGTCTCGATCCCGGTCATGGCCAAGTCCCGCATCGGCCACTTCGTCGAGGCCCAGGTCCTGCAGTCCCTCGGCGTCGACTACATCGACGAGTCCGAGGTGCTCACCCCGGCCGACGAGGTCAACCACAGCGACAAGTTCGCCTTCACGACCCCGTTCGTCTGTGGCGCCACCAATCTGGGCGAGGCCCTGCGCCGCATCGCCGAGGGCGCCGCGATGATCCGCTCCAAGGGCGAGGCCGGCACCGGCAACGTCGTCGAGGCCGTCCGCCACCTGCGCCAGATCAAGAACGAGATCGCCAAGCTGCGCGGCTTCGACAACAACGAGCTGTACGCCGCCGCCAAGGAGCTGCGCGCCCCCTACGAGCTGGTCAAGGAGACCGCCGAGCTCGGCAAGCTCCCCGTGGTCCTCTTCTCCGCGGGCGGCGTCGCCACCCCCGCCGACGCCGCGCTCATGCGCCAGCTCGGCGCCGAGGGCGTCTTCGTCGGCTCCGGCATCTTCAAGTCCGGCGACCCGGCCAAGCGCGCCGCCGCCATCGTGAAGGCCACCACCTTCTACGACGACCCGAAGGTCATCGCGGACGCCTCCCGCAACCTCGGCGAGGCCATGGTCGGCATCAACTGCGACACCCTGCCCGAGACCGAGCGCTACGCGAACCGAGGCTGGTGATGACCACTCCCGTAGTGGGCGTCCTCGCCCTTCAGGGGGACGTACGGGAGCACCTCATCGCCCTGGCCGCGGCGGACGCCGTGGCCAGGCCGGTGCGGCGCCCCGAAGAGCTCGCCGAGGTGGACGGCCTGGTCATACCCGGCGGCGAGTCCACCACCATCTCCAAGCTGGCCGCTCTCTTCGGCCTCCTGGAGCCCCTCCGCGCGCGCGTGCGCGACGGTCTGCCGGTCTACGGCACCTGCGCGGGCATGATCATGCTCGCCGACAAGATCCTCGACCCGCGCTCGGGCCAGGAGACGGTCGGCGGCATCGACATGATCGTGCGGCGCAACGCCTTCGGGCGGCAGAACGAGTCCTTCGAGGCGGCCGTCGCGGTCAAGGGCGTCGAGGGCGACCCCGTCGAGGGTGTCTTCATCCGGGCCCCCTGGGTGGAGTCGGTCGGTGCCCAGGTCGACGTGCTCGCCGAGCACGAGGGCCACATCGTCGCCGTGCGTCAAGGCAACGCACTCGCCACGTCGTTCCACCCCGAGCTGACGGGTGACCACCGCATCCACGCGCTTTTCGTGGAGATGGTGCGGGGGAACGGGCGCGCGGGATCCTTGTAGGATCTCGTGGGATCCCCCCGGGGCCTTAAGGTCTGGGAGAGTTCGTACTGGTTGTTGGGTAACGCGAAGGAGACAGGCAGATGTCCGGCCACTCTAAATGGGCTACGACGAAGCACAAGAAGGCCGTGATCGACGCCAAGCGCGGCAAGCTCTTCGCGAAGATGATCAAGAACATCGAGGTCGCGGCCCGCACGGGCGGCGCCGACCCCGCCGGTAACCCGACGCTGTTCGACGCCATCCAGAAGGCCAAGAAGAGCTCGGTCCCGAACAAGAACATCGACTCCGCGGTCAAGCGCGGCGCCGGTCTCGAGGCGGGCGGCGCCGACTACGAGACGATCATGTACGAGGGCTACGGCCCGAACGGTGTCGCGGTGCTCATCGAGTGCCTCACCGACAACCGCAACCGCGCCGCGTCCGACGTCCGCGTCGCCATGACGCGCAACGGCGGCTCGATGGCCGACCCGGGCTCCGTGTCGTACCTGTTCAACCGCAAGGGCGTCGTGATCGTCCCCAAGGGCGAGCTGGGCGAGGACGACGTCCTCGGCGCGGTCCTGGACGCGGGCGCCGAAGAGGTCAACGACCTCGGCGAGACCTTCGAGGTGCTCAGCGAGGCCACCGACCTGGTCGCGGTCCGCTCCGCGCTCCAGGAGGCCGGCATCGACTACGACTCGGCCGAGGCCAACTTCGTCCCGACCATGCAGGTCGAGCTGGACGAAGAGGGCGCCCGCAAGATCTTCAAGCTGATCGACGCGCTGGAGGACAGCGACGACGTGCAGAACGTCTTCGCCAACTTCGACGTCTCCGACGAGGTCATGGCGAAGGTCGACGCGTAGGCGCTCCGCGCAGACCCGCGCCCCTCTGGGGTGCGAACGGGCCGACGGGACACACCCCCGTCGGCCCGTCGCGTTGTCAGAGGGACCCGATAGCCTGCACAGACAGGCGATTGGAGGGGCTACGTGCGCGTGTTGGGGGTCGACCCGGGGCTCACCCGGTGTGGTGTCGGTGTCGTCGAGGGCGTCGCGGGACGGCCGTTGACGATGCACGGCGTCGGCGTGGTCCGCACCCCGCCCGACGCGGAGCTCGGCCACCGCCTGGTCGCCATCGAGCAGGGCATCGAGCAGTGGCTCGACGAGCACGACCCGGAAGTCCTCGCCGTGGAGCGCGTCTTCAGCCAGCACAACGTGCGCACGGTCATGGGCACCGCCCAGGCCAGCGCCGTCGCCATGCTCTGCGCCTCGCGCCGCGGCATCCCCGTCGCCCTGCACACCCCCAGCGAGGTCAAGGCCGCCGTCACCGGCACGGGCCGCGCCGACAAGGCGCAGGTCGGTGCGATGGTCACCCGCATCCTGCGGCTCGACGCACCGCCCAAGCCCGCCGACGCCGCGGACGCCCTGGCCCTCGCCATCTGTCACATCTGGCGCGCCCCCGCGCAGAACCGCCTCCAGCAGGCCGTGGCCCGGCACGCCGCGCAGACCGCGGCACGCCCGCCGGCGAAGTCCCCGACCGGGAAGGCGCCGGGAGCGAAGACCTCCACAGCACAGAAAGGCCGTACCGCATGATCGCCTTCGTCAGCGGCCCCGTCGCCGCCCTCGCCCCCGATCTCGCGGTGGTCGAGGTGGGCGGTGTCGGCATGGCCGTCCAGTGCACGCCCAACACCCTCTCCACCCTCCGCGTCGGCCAGCAGGCCAAGCTCGCCACCTCCCTGGTCGTGCGCGAGGACTCCCTGACGCTGTACGGCTTCGCGGACGACGACGAGCGCCAGACCTTCGAGCTGCTGCAGACCGCGAGCGGCGTCGGACCGCGCCTGGCCCAGGCCATGCTCGCCGTGCACACCCCCGACGCCCTGCGCCGCGCGGTCTCCACGGGCGACGAGAAGGCGCTCACCGCCGTCCCCGGCATCGGCAAGAAGGGCGCCCAGAAGCTCCTCCTTGAGTACAAGGACCGCCTCGGCGAGCCCCTCGGCACCGGCGGCCCCGCGATCGGCACCGCCGTCACCGCCGGCTGGCGCGACCAGCTGCACGCCGCCCTCATCGGCCTCGGGTACGCCACGCGCGAGGCCGACGAGGCCGTCGTCGCCGTCACCCCGCAGGCCGAGGCCGCCGAAGGCACCCCGCAGGTGGGCCAGCTCCTCAAGGCCGCCCTCCAGACGCTGAACCGCACCCGCTGACCTCGGCCGGCCCTCCCGCCGGCCACCCCGCACCGATCACCGCGAGGCACACCTCATGAACTGGGACGACACCACCGACGACGCGACCGCCGCACCCGGCGCGGCCGAGCGGCTCGTCGGTGCGTCCGCCGACGGCGAGGACCAGGCGGTCGAGGCCGCCCTGCGCCCCAAGGACCTGGACGAGTTCATCGGCCAGGAGAAGGTCCGCGAGCAGCTCGACCTCGTCCTGAAGGCGGCCCGCGCGCGGGGGGCCACCGCCGACCACGTCCTGCTCTCCGGCGCCCCCGGCCTCGGCAAGACCACCCTCTCGATGATCATCGCCGCCGAGATGGGCGCCCCGATCCGGATCACCAGCGGCCCCGCCATCCAGCACGCCGGCGACCTCGCCGCGATCCTCTCCTCCCTCCAGGAGGGCGAGGTCCTCTTCCTCGACGAGATCCACCGCATGTCGCGGCCCGCCGAGGAGATGCTCTACATGGCCATGGAGGACTTCCGCGTCGACGTCATCGTCGGCAAAGGCCCCGGCGCCACCGCCATCCCCCTCGAACTGCCGCCCTTCACCCTGGTCGGCGCCACCACGCGCGCGGGACTGCTGCCCCCGCCGCTGCGCGACCGCTTCGGCTTCACCGCGCACATGGAGTTCTATGAGCCCGCGGAGCTGGAGCGCGTCGTGCACCGCTCCGCCGCGCTGCTCGACGTGGGCATCGACCCGCACGGCGCCGCCGAGATCGCCGGCCGCTCGCGCGGCACGCCCCGCATCGCCAACCGCCTCCTGCGCCGCGTCCGGGACTACGCCCAGGTCAAGGCCGACGGCGCGATCACCCGGGAGATCGCCGGCGCGGCCCTCGCGGTCTACGAGGTCGACGAGCGCGGTCTCGACCGCCTCGACCGGGCGGTCCTGGAGGCGCTGCTCAAGCTCTTCGGCGGCGGTCCCGTGGGACTGTCGACCCTCGCGGTCGCCGTGGGGGAGGAGCGCGAGACCGTCGAGGAGGTCGCCGAGCCCTTCCTCGTACGCGAGGGGCTGCTCGCCCGCACCCCGCGCGGGCGCGTCGCCACCCCGGCGGCCTGGGCCCACCTGGGGCTCGTGCCCCCGCAGCACGGGGGCGGAAAGGGACAACAGGACCTGTTCGGGGCGTGACGGATGCGCGACGGCGGCACGGCGGCCGGGCGCGGAGCGCGCACCGGCGGTCGAACAGTGGCGCAACGGCGCGGATAGTCGCCCGCTCAGGAACTGCGGTGCCATGCTGAGCGTTGTTCGTTAGGCGCGGACTCGCTTAGACTCCGCCGATGCCGCCTTTGCGGGCGGCGTGCCCACCCCCATCCACCAGGCCGCTTAGCTGCGCGGTCGTGCGAAGGAAACTCCGTCCCGTGAATATCGTGACCCTCCTCCCGTTCATCGTGCTCATCGGGGCCATGTTCCTGATGACCCGGTCTGCCAAGAAGAAGCAGCAGGCCGCGGCGCAGATGCGCAACGAGATGACGCCCGGCACCGGCATCCGCACGATCGGCGGCATGTACGCCACCGTCAAGGAGGTCCACGACGACGCGGTCCTTCTTGAGGTGGCCCCCGGTGTCCACGCGGTTTACGCGAAGAACGCGATCGGCGCCGTGCTGGGCGACGACGAGTACAACCGCATCGTGCACGGCACCGAGGGCGACCACGAGGACACCCCCGTCGTTCCGGACGACGCCTCCTCCCTGACCGAGAACGACGAGCCCGCCGCCGCTTCCGACGACTCGCCCATCGACCTCGGCAAGAAGGACACGGCCGAGGACGCGGAGCCGAAGAAGACCGACGGCGAGTCCGACGCGAAGTAGTCACGCCCGGGGCCCGCGGGGCGCGCCGCTCGCGCACCACGGGTCCCGGAGCACGTGCATTTCGCGCCGAATCTCGACACCACTTCATGGCCGCCCGCCCGGGTCCACCCGCACCGCAACGGGGACGGACCGGACGCCGGGCGGTTGGACAGGGAGAACGAGAAGGTGGCAGCACCGAAGAAGGGCCGAAGGCAGGGCGCCCAGGGGAAGCCGGGGCGCTCACTGCTCTTCATCCTCATCGCCCTCGTGGCGCTGACCGGGGGAATGTTCCTTTCCGGGCACACCACGCCGCGCCTGGGCATCGACCTCGCCGGCGGCACGAGCATCACGCTCGAGGCGAAGAACGAACCGGGTCAGAAGAACGCGATCAACCCGACCAACATGAACACCGCGGTTGACATCATCAACAACCGCGTCAACGGTCTGGGTGTCTCCGAGGCCGAGGTCCAGACCCAGGGCGATCGCAACATCATCGTCAACATCCCCAAGGGGACGAACGAGAAGCAGGCACGCGACCAGGTCGGCACGACCGCTCAGCTCTACTTCCGTCCGGTGATCACGCAGACCAGTGGCGCCCCCATGCCCGAGCCGTCCGCCAGCTCGTCCGGCAAGGACAAGGGCAAGGACGAGAAGGACAAGGCCGGCGACAAGGCCACGGACAAGGCGACCTCCCCGACCGCCACTCCGACCTCCCAGGGCCGCGCGGTCACCGACGCCCTGAAGGCCGACGCCACGCCGTCGTCGACCCCCTCGGACAAGGCCAAGGACGAGAAGAAGAAGGACGACCCGTCGTCCACGCCGTCCGCCGACCCGGCCACCGCCAAGCTCCAGGAGCAGTTCGCCAAGCTCGACTGCACGGACAAGCAGCAGCGCGCCAAGGCCGGCAAGGGCGCCAAGCCGTCCGAGAACACCATCGCCTGCGGCAAGAGCCCCGACGGCAAGTCGTGGGACAAGTTCATCCTCGGCCCGGCCGAGATCAACGGCAAGGACGTCGACGACGCCCAGGCCGTGATCCAGCAGCAGACCGCCGCCTGGGTCGTCAACATGGAGTTCACGAAGGACGGCTCGAGCAAGTTCTCGAAGATCACCAGCAAGCTCTCGCAGCAGCAGCCTCCGCAGAACCAGTTCGCGATCGTCCTCGACGGCGAGGTGGCCTCGGCCCCCAGCGTCAACACGACCCTGAGCAAGAACGCCGAGATCTCCGGCAGCTTCACCCAGGAGTCGGCCAAGGACCTGGCGAACATCCTGTCCTATGGCGCCCTGCCGCTGACCTTCCACGAGCAGAGCGTCACCACGGTCAGCCCGGCCCTCGGCGGCGAGCAGCTCCACGCGGGCCTCATCGCGGGCGCCATCGGCCTCGCGCTGGTCGTCATCTACCTGGTGGTCTACTACCGCGGTCTGTCGCTCATCGCCATCGCGAGCCTCCTGGTCTCCGCGGCGCTGACGTACACGATCATGACGCTGCTCGGTCCGACCATCAAGTTCGCGCTGAACCTCCCCGCGGTGTGCGGTGCGATCGTCGCCATCGGCATCACAGCGGACTCGTTCATCGTGTTCTTCGAACGCGTACGGGACGAGGTCCGCGAGGGACGCACGCTGCGGCCCGCCGTCGAGCGGGGCTGGCCCCGCGCCCGGCGCACCATCCTGGTCTCCGACTTCGTGTCGTTCCTCGCCGCCGCCGTGCTCTTCGTGGTCACGGTCGGCAAGGTGCAGGGCTTCGCGTTCACGCTCGGCCTGACCACGCTCCTCGACGTCGTCGTGGTGTTCTTGTTCACCAAGCCGCTGATGACGATCCTGGCCCGCAAGAAGTTCTTCGCGAACGGCCACAAGTGGTCCGGTCTCGACCCGAAGCGACTGGGCGCCAAGCCTCCGCTGCGCCGGTCCCGCCGTGTCACCGCTCCCACCGCCGGCCCTGTCGACCCGAAGGAGGCGTGAGATGTCGAAGCTCGGCAATCTCGGCGCCAGGCTCTACCGCGGTGAGGTCGGCTACGACTTCGTCGGCAAGCGCAAGATCTGGTACGGCATCTCGATCCTGATCACCATCACGGCCATCGTCGGCCTGGCGGTGCGCGGCCTGAACATGGGCATCGAGTTCGAGGGCGGCGCCGTCTTCAACACGCCGAAGACCACCGCCTCGGTCTCCCAGGCCGAGCAGGCGGCGGAGAAGGCGTCCGGCCACGACGCGATCGTCCAGAAGCTCGGTGACGACAAGCTCCGCATCCAGATCGCGGGCGTCGACATCAACAAGTCCGACCAGATCAAGAAGGACCTGGCCAAGGACCTGGACGTCAAGGCCGCCGACATCGACGCGGACCTCGTCGGACCCAGCTGGGGCGAGCAGATCGCCAACAAGGCCTGGCAGGGCCTGGCGATCTTCATGGTCCTCGTGGTGATCTACCTGGCCATCGCCTTCGAGTGGCGCATGGCCCTGGCCGCACTGATCGCGCTCATCCACGACATCACCATCACCGTGGGTGTGTACGCGCTGGTCGGCTTCGAGGTCACGCCCGGCACGGTGATCGGTCTGCTGACCATCCTCGGTTACTCGCTCTACGACACCGTGGTGGTCTTCGACAGCTTGAAGGAGCAGTCGAAGGACATCACCAAGCAGACGAAGTACACCTACAGCGAACTCGCCAACCGCAGCATCAACGGCACCCTGGTGCGCTCCATCAACACCACGGTCGTCGCGCTGCTCCCGGTGGCGGGCCTGCTGTTCATCGGTGGCGGTGTCCTGGGCGCGGGCATGCTCAACGACATCTCGCTGTCGCTGTTCGTCGGCCTCGCGGCCGGTGCGTACTCCTCGATCTTCATCGCCACGCCGCTCGTCGCCGACTTCAAGGAGCGCGAGCCGCAGATGAAGGCCCTCAAGAAGCGGGTGCTCGCCAAGCGCGCGGCGGCCGCCGCGAAGGGCGAGTCGGCGGAGGCGCCGGAGTCCGCGGTGGACGACGAGCCCGAGGACACCGTGCACGGGGACGCCGCGGCGGCGGTCGTCGGCCCCCGCTCGCAGCCCACGTCGCGCAACCGCGGCAAGGGCCGCCCCTCGGGGAAGCGCCGATGACCGAGCTCGCAGACGTCACGGGCCTGCTGCTCAGCCGCATCCGTGACGTCCCGGACTACCCGAAGCCGGGGGTGATGTTCAAGGACATCACCCCGCTCCTGGCGGACCCGGCCGCGTTCACCGCGCTCACGGACACGCTGGCCGACCTCAGCGTGCGCCACGGCGCCACGAAGGTCGTCGGTCTGGAGGCCCGCGGGTTCATCCTCGGGGCCCCCGTCGCGCTCCGCGCCGGGCTCGGCTTCATCCCCGTACGCAAGGCGGGCAAGCTCCCCGGAGCGACGCTGCGCCAGGCGTACGACCTGGAGTACGGCAGCGCCGAGATCGAGGTGCACGCCGAGGACCTGACCGCGGGCGACCGCGTCATGGTCATCGACGACGTCCTCGCCACCGGCGGCACGGCGGCGGCCTCGCTGGAGCTGATCCGGCGCTCGGGCGCGCAGGTGGCCGGCGTCGCGGTCCTCATGGAGCTCGGCTTCCTCGACGGCCGCCGGAAGCTGGAGCAGGCCCTGGACGGGGCGCCGCTGGAGGCGCTGATCACCGTCTGAGGCCATGAGCCGCGCACGGCGGCACGCAGGACGGCACGAGGGGCGTCCCGGTATCCACCGGGGCGCCCCTCGTCGTTTCGGCCGGTTCCCGCTCTGGACGGCGCCCCGGCGGGAGTGCCGCGAGCGGCGCGAGAGGCGGGGGAGGCCCGCCGGGGCGCGCGGGGCGGAGCCGGCGGGAATCGGGCGCACGCCCCTCGCGTTTCTCCAGTACAGAGCTGTCTCACCGGCCGAAGGCGAGCGAAAGGCCCAGGATCGATACCATGGGCTCTTCGGGGCCTGACCGGGGGACCCCGATCGCGCACAGGGAGCGCTCTTGCCAGACGAGTCCCAGCCACTCACCGCCGCCAAGGCCGCCCAGCAGGGCAAGGAGCCCTCGGCGGGCTCCGCCGCGCCCGCGCAGAAGGCAGAGGGCCCGCAGGGCGGCACGTCAGCGCAGCGCGTCCAGGGAGAGGTCTCCCGGGGCGACAAGCCGGCCGAGCGGCCCCGCCCGGTGCCGCCCGCCGACCACCACCCGACGGCCCCCGCGATCCGGCCCGCCACGGGCCAGCCCGCGCGGTCCGGCTCCTCCAACCGCGTACGGGCCCGTCTCGCCCGCCTCGGCGTCCAGCGCTCGAACCCGTACAACCCGGTCCTGGAGCCGCTGCTGCGCATAGTGCGGAGCAACGACCCCAAGATCGAGACGTCCACGCTCCGCCAGATCGAGCGCGCCTACCAGGTCGCCGAGCGCTGGCACCGCGGCCAGAAGCGCAAGAGCGGCGATCCGTACATCACGCACCCGCTCGCCGTGACGACCATCCTCGCCGAGCTGGGCATGGATCCCGCCACCCTCATGGCGGGCCTGCTCCACGACACGGTCGAGGACACCGAGTACGGCCTGGACACCCTCAGGCGCGACTTCGGCGACCAGGTCGCCCTGCTCGTCGACGGCGTCACCAAGCTGGACAAGGTCAAGTTCGGCGAGGCCGCCCAGGCCGAGACCGTCCGCAAGATGGTCGTCGCCATGGCCAAGGACCCTCGCGTCCTAGTCATCAAGCTCGCCGACCGCCTGCACAACATGCGCACGATGCGGTACCTCAAGCGCGAGAAGCAGGAGAAGAAGGCCCGCGAGACCCTGGAGATCTACGCTCCGCTGGCGCACCGCCTGGGCATGAACACCATCAAGTGGGAGCTGGAGGACCTCGCCTTCGCGATCCTCTACCCCAAGATGTACGACGAGATCGTGCGTCTGGTGGCCGAGCGCGCCCCCAAGCGGGACGAGTACCTCGCCATAGTGACCGACGAGGTCCAGGCCGACCTGCGCGCCGCCCGCATCAAGGCCACCGTCACCGGCCGCCCCAAGCACTACTACAGCGTCTACCAGAAGATGATCGTCCGCGGCCGTGACTTCGCGGAGATCTACGACCTGGTGGGCATCCGCGTCCTCGTCGACACGGTCCGTGACTGCTACGCCGCCCTCGGCACGGTGCACGCGCGATGGAACCCGGTCCCCGGCCGGTTCAAGGACTACATCGCGATGCCCAAGTTCAACATGTACCAGTCGCTGCACACGACGGTGATCGGTCCGAACGGCAAGCCCGTCGAGCTGCAGATCCGTACGTTCGACATGCACCGCCGCGCCGAGTACGGCATCGCCGCGCACTGGAAGTACAAGCAGGAGGCCGTCGCGGGCGCCTCCAAGGTCCGCACCGACGTGCCCAAGAAGGGCGGCGGCAAGGACGACCACCTCAACGACATGGCGTGGCTGCGCCAGCTGCTCGACTGGCAGAAGGAGACCGAGGACCCGAGCGAGTTCCTCGAATCGCTGCGCTTCGACCTGTCGCGCAACGAGGTCTTCGTGTTCACGCCGAAGGGCGACGTCATAGCGCTCCCCGCGGGCGCCACCCCCGTCGACTTCTCGTACGCCGTGCACACCGAGGTGGGCCACCGCACCATAGGAGCGCGGGTCAACGGCCGGCTCGTGCCGCTCGAATCGACCCTGGACAACGGCGACCTGGTGGAGGTCTTCACCTCCAAGGCCGCGGGCGCGGGTCCCTCCCGCGACTGGCTCGGCTTCGTCAAGTCGCCGCGGGCGCGCAACAAGATCCGCGCGTGGTTCTCCAAGGAGCGCCGCGACGAGGCGATCGAGCAGGGCAAGGACGCCATCGCGCGCGCCATGCGCAAGCAGAACCTGCCGATCCAGCGGATCCTCACGGGAGACTCGCTGGTCACGCTCGCGCACGAGATGCGCTACCCGGACATCTCGTCGCTGTACGCGGCGATCGGCGAGGGCCATGTCACCGCGCAGTCCGTCGTGCAGAAGCTCGTCCAGGCGCTCGGCGGCGAGGAGGCCGCCAACGAGGACATCGCCGAGAGCGCGCCGCCCGCCCGCGGCCGCAGCAAGCGCCGGGCCAAGGCCGACCCGGGCGTCGTGGTCAAGGGCGTCGACGACGTGTGGGTCAAGCTGGCCCGCTGCTGCACGCCCGTCCCCGGCGACCCCATCATCGGCTTCGTCACGCGCGGCAGCGGAGTATCGGTTCACCGCAACGACTGCGTGAACGTGGACTCGCTCTCGCGCGAGCCCGAGCGGATCCTGGAGGTCGAGTGGGCCCCCACCCAGTCCTCCGTCTTCCTGGTCGCCATCCAGGTCGAGGCGCTGGACCGCTCCCGGCTCCTGTCGGACGTCACGCGCATCCTCTCGGACCAGCACGTGAACATCCTCTCGGCGGCCGTGCAGACCTCCCGCGACCGCGTCGCCACCTCCCGCTTCACCTTCGAGATGGGCGACCCCAAGCACCTGGGGCACGTACTGAAGGCCGTCCGTGGCGTGGAAGGCGTCTATGACGTGTATCGCGTGACGTCGGCGCGCCGCCCGTGAACTAGCCTGCTCCCAGGGCGAGTTCACGGGGAGACGGCATGACGCGGGGCGAACTGGTCGACGGACGCTACCGCCTGGTGGGGCTCCTGGGGCGCGGCGGCATGGGCGAGGTCCACGAGGCCGAGGACACCCAGCTGGGCCGCCGCGTCGCGGTGAAGCTGCTGACCGCCGTCGGCGGCATGGCGCCGGACGGCGAGGAGGTCGACCGGTTCCGGCGCGAGGCCCGCGCCATGGCGCGGATCGAACACCCCGGTGTGGTCACGCTGTACGACAGCGGGCTGCACCGGGGTGTCGCGTATCTGGTGATGCAGATCCTCGACGGACGCAACCTCGCCCACCTCGTGGGGTCCACCGGCCAGTTGCCCGTGCGGGCCGTGTGCTGGATCGCCGTCAGCATGGCCGAGGCGCTCTCCGCCGCGCACAGGTCCGGGGTGATGCACCGGGACATCAAGCCCTCGAACGTCAGCCTCACCCGGGACGGCCGCGTCGTGCTCCACGACTTCGGGCTCGCCCGCCTGGCCGGTGAACGGGCCATCACGGCCACCGGGGTGGTGCTCGGCTCCCCGCAGTTCATGGCGCCGGAGACCATGAAGGGCGGGCTCGCGGACGCGGCGGCCGATCTGTACGGGCTCGGGGCCTGCATGTACTTCATGCTCACGGGCGAGAGTCCGCTCGGCCCCGCCGTCGACGTCGGCGCCGTCGTCGAGCGGGCGCTCGGCTCCGGCATCCCGCCCCTCTCCAGCCGTACCCCCGGCGCCCCACCCGAACTGATCGACCTGGTCGACCGGTTGTGCGCGCAGGACCCGGCCCGCAGGCCGCGCGGCGCCGCCGAGGTCGTGGAGGCGCTCGGGCCGCTGTTCGGCGGCGGCCAGGAGGTCGTGGCCGGGCGGCTCGCCACGCTCCTGCGCGACCAGGCCGTACGGACGGCCCGGGGCGTACGCCTGAAGAAGGGGCCCGAATACGCCTGGGACGAGGCCGCCGTGCCCCTCCCGCGCGCCGGTGACGCCCCGCCGTCCGTGGCGCCGCTCGTCCCCGGCGCCGGGCCCCCGACGCTCAGCGACAACACCCGGCGCATGGTGATCGGCAGCATGTCCCGCGAGACCGCCCTGTCCCGGCAGCGCGAGGCCGTCAACCTCGTCCAGCGCGGTGAACTCGAGGCCGCCGCACGGATGCTGGCGGCCGTCGTGCCCGTGTGTGTCGCCCGTCTCGGACCCGAACATCCGACCACGCTGACGAGCCAGTACTGGCAAGCTGTATGCCTGGCCCGGCTGGACGCCGGACGAGAGGCCCTGGAGCTGCTTGCCCGGGTGAACAAGTACGTCGACCGGCGCAAAGGAGCGGGAAGTGACTGACGTCCGGGTGGAGTTGGCGGCGGCGGACCGGGACGCGGACACCGAGGAAGCCCTGCGGTCCCTGCTGCGCTGGCTGGACCGGGACGAGACGCTCGGCGGCGCCGTGCGCGGCGCGTTCGCCGCCTCGGCCGAACCGGTCCCGGGCCACATGGGCACGAGCGGCTTCGACATCCTGCAGCTCGCCCTCGGCAGTGGCCTGTCCACCGCGTCGCTCGCCGTCTCCCTCTTCCAGTGGCAGCTCGCCCGCAGGCGCGCGCCGGCCCTCGTCCTCAGCAAGGGGGAGCTGCGCGTGGAGGTGACCCCGGAAGGCGCCCGCGACGCCGAGACGCTGCGCCGCGTCGTGGAGCTCCTGGACCGACGGACGGCCGTCACAGCCGGGGACGGGGAGCGCGATGGCGGCGCTGCCTGACCCGACCCTGTCGCGGGCCGTCCTCATCGGCACGGCCTCCTACCGGCACCTGCCGCAGCTCTCCGCCGTCGAGACGAACCTGGTCGATCTGGCCGGCGAGCTGTGCGACGCCACCGTCTGGGGCCTGCCCGTGCAGCACTGCGCCGTCGTCGCGGACCCGTCGAGCCCCTCCGCCATGCTCGACCCCGTCCACCAGGCGGCCGACGAGGCCACGGACACGCTGCTCGTGTACTACGCCGGGCACGGCATGCGCGACGCCGAGTCCGCCGACCTGTACCTGGCCCTCGGGGAGTCCCGCGAGAACATGGGCTACACCGCCGTGGCCTACCAGCACCTGCGCGCGGGCCTGCGGGCCTCCCGGGCCCGCCGCAAGATCGTCATCCTCGACTGCTGCTTCAGCGGCCGGGCCGCGCGGGCCCTCGGCGGCGACGACGTGCTCGCCGCCCAGGCCGCCGTCGACGGCGCGTACGTCCTGACGGCCTCGCCGCGCGACCGCGTGGCCCTCGCCCCCGACGGCGAGCGGTACACCGCCTTCACCGGGGAACTCCTCGGGATCCTGCGGGACGGCGTGCCCGACGGCCCCGACCTCATCGACCTGGAGACGCTGTACCGCGTCCTCGACGAACGCCTGCGCGCCAAGAACCGCCCCCAGCCGCAGCGCTCCCAGGAGAACGGCGTCGGCCGGCTGCCCCTGGCCCGCAACCGCGCCCGCTCCGCCCCGAGCGCCCCGGCCGGACCCGTCCTGCACGCCGACGTGCGCGCCGCGATGGTCGCCACCGGACTCAACCTCGCCCGGCTGCTGCGCGCCGAGGGCACCATCAAGGACGCGCTGCCCGTGCTGCGCCTCGCCCTGGAGGAACAGAGCGCCGAAGGATCCGGTGAACTCCTCGCCGTACAGCTGGAGTTGTCCGAACTGCTCGCCGAGACCGGACAGAACAAGGAAGCCATAGAGATCCTGGAGTCCGCCTTCCAGCGCGTCCACAAGATGTACGGGCCCGAGGCCGTGCTCGTCTGCCGCCGCCTCGCCGAACTGCTCCAGGAGTCCGGCAACCACATCGAGGCGTGCGAGGTGCTCAAGCACGCCCTGGACATCGCCGAGCACGACCACGCCGCCGCCCGCTAGGACCCCGGGACGCGAAACGGCCCGGACCGCGGGGATGCGGTCCGGGCCGTCGCGTACCCGGGAGACTCAGCGGGAGACGCTCAGCCGCCGAACTCGTGCAGGCCCTTCAGCGCCTGGTCGAGCAGCGCCTGGCGGCCGTCCAGCTCCTTCTGCAGCTTGTCGGCCTTCGAGGTGTTGCCCGCGGCGCGGGCGGTCTCGATCTGGCCCCGCAGCTTGTCCACGGCCGCCTGCAGCTGACCGGTGAGACCCTCGGCGCGCGCACGCGCCTCCGGGTTCGTCCGGCGCCACTCCGCCTCCTCGGACTCCTGCAGCGCCCGCTCCACGGCGTGCATCCGGCCCTCGACCTTCGGGCGGGCGTCCCGCGGGACGTGGCCGATGGCCTCCCAGCGCTCGTTGATCCCGCGGAACGCGGCACGGGCCGCCTTCAGGTCCGTCACCGGGACGAGCTTCTCGGCCTCGGCCGCCAGCTCCTCCTTGAGCTTGAGGTTCTCGCCCTGCTCCGCGTCGCGCTCCGCGAACACCGCGCTGCGCGCCGCGAAGAAGACGTCCTGGGCCCCGCGGAAGCGGTTCCACAGGTCGTCCTCGTGCTCGCGCTGCGCGCGGCCCGCGGCCTTCCAGTCGGCCATCAGCTCGCGGTACCGCGCGGCCGTCGGGCCCCAGTCCGTCGAGTTGGACAGCGCCTCGGCCTCCGAGACCAGCTTCTCCTTGGCCTTGCGGGCCTCCTCGCGCTGGGCGTCCAGCGAGGCGAAGTGCGCCTTGCGGCGCTTGGAGAACGCCGAGCGGGCGTGCGAGAAGCGGTGCCACAGCTCGTCGTCCGACTTGCGGTCGAGCCGCGGCAGCCCCTTCCAGGTGTCCACCAGGGCCCGCAGCCGCTCGCCGGCCGCCCGCCACTGCTCGCTCTGGGCCAGCTCCTCGGCCTCGGTGACCAGGGCCTCCTTGGCGTGCCGCGCCTCGTCGGACTGCTTGGCCTTCTGGACCTTGCGCTCCTCGCGGCGCGCCTCGACGCTCTCCACGAGCTTGTCGAGCCGCTTGCCCAGGGCGTCCAGATCGCCGACGGCGTGCGCCTCGTCCACCTGCTGGCGCAGGTGGTCGATGGCCGTCGTGGCGTCCTTGGCCGACAGGTCGGTCGTCTTCACCCGGCGCTCGAGAAGTCCGATCTCGACGACCAGACCGTCGTACTTGCGCTCGAAGTAAGCGAGGGCCTCATCGGGAGATCCTGCCTGCCACGAACCGACCACTCGCTCGCCGCCGTCGGCCGTACGCACGTACACGGTCCCCGTCTCGTCGACGCGGCCCCACGGGTCGCTGCTCACAGCGCCTCCTCCACATGATGCCTGCGCAGGGCCTCGGGGCCCCCGGCATCGTCCACAGTTTCGTCACCGCCAACATAGGCGACCGGCGGGGCGGCTGTCCGCATCCCGCGCGACCGAAGTTTGCCCGCCGGCGGTCAGGATTTCGTGACGGTCGCCTTGTCGATGACGACCGTCGCGTTCGGTGCGCCGTCGCCCTGCCCGCTGTTCTCCCCGGCGGCGGCGATCTTCTTGAGCACCTTCATACCGGATTCGGAAATGGTCCCGAACGGTGTGTAGTCGGGAGGCAGCTGACTGTCCTGGTAGACGAGGAAGAACTGGCTGCCGCCGGTGTCACGGCCCTTCTTCTTCTGGGCGTTGTACTGGTTCGCCATCGCCACCGTGCCCGCCGGATACACGTTCCCCTTCAGGCGCTTGTCCTTCAGGTTCTCGTCCGGGATCGAGTAGCCGGGGCCGCCCTCGCCGGTGCCCTTCGGGTCGCCGCACTGGAGCACGTAGATGCCGCCGGTCGTCAGGCGGTGGCACCGGGTGTGGTCCAGATAGCCCTTCTTGACCAGGAAGTCGAAGGAGTTGACCGTGTGCGGCGCCTTCGCCGCGTCCAGGTCGAGATCGATGTCGCCGCACGTCGTCTTCAGACTCATCGTGTAGTCGGCCGACTTGTCGATGCTCAGCGCCGGCTCCTTCTTGAAGCTCAGCGGCTTCACCTTGCCGGGCGCCGCCTTCTCGCACGGGTCCTTCGGCGGAGTGCTGCTCGGCTGCGCGCTCGCGTCGTCCTTCGTGCCGTCCCCGTCGAAGGCGCCCGCCGCGTACGACACGGCGCCGCCCGCCACGACCACCGCGAGCGCGCCCGCGAGCACCGCGTTGCGCATCCGCGCGCGGCGCCGTGCCGCCTCGCGCCGCTGCTGCTGGCGCGCGAGCTTCTCCCGGGCGAGCTGCTTGCGCCGCTGTTCCTGGCTGACCACCGGCTCTTCTCCCCTTCTCCCGCGTATGTCTCGGCTGTCCCGTCATACGCTGCGTAGTGCCCCGTACCGTATATGGGTTACCTGTGGATTCGGCAGCGCCGGTAGGCTCTGATCTGCCGCGATCTCCCGCAGGGACCCGCGGCGACCGCCGCCGGACGACGAACGAAGGACGATCGTGCTCATTGCCGGGTTCCCCGCCGGGGCCTGGGGCACCAACTGCTACCTGGTCGCCCCCGCCGCTGGCGAGGAGTGCGTGATCATCGACCCGGGCCATCAGGCCGCCCAGGGAGTCGAGGACGCACTCAAGAAGCATCGGCTCAAGCCCGTCGCGGTCATCCTCACCCACGGCCACATCGACCATGTCGCCTCGGTCGTCCCCGTGTGCGGCGCCCACGACGTGCCCGCGTGGATCCACCCCTCCGACCGGTACATGATGAGCGACCCCGAGAAGGCCCTCGGCCGCTCCATCGGGATGCCGCTCATGGGGGAGCTCACGGTGGGGGAGCCCGACGACATGCGCGAGCTGTCCGACGGCGCCGACCTGAAGCTGGCGGGCCTCGACTTCTCCGTCGCGCACGCGCCGGGCCATACGAAGGGGTCGGTGACCTTCCAGATGCCCGAGACCGCCGAGATCCCCTCGGTCTTCTTCTCGGGAGATCTGCTCTTCGCCGGCTCCATCGGACGCACCGACCTGCCCGGCGGCAGCCACGCCGAGATCCTCCAGTCGCTGGCCCGCGTGTGCCTGCCGCTCGACGACTCGACCGTGGTGCTGTCCGGCCACGGCCCCCAGACATCCATCGGCCAGGAGCGCGCCACCAACCCGTATCTGCGGCAGGTGGCCGCCGGCCTGGGCGCGGACGACACGTCCGCCCCGCGACGAGGAATGTGACGAGAGAAATTCCGTGAGCACCTTCAAGGCCCCCAAGGGCACGTACGACCTGCTTCCGCCGGACTCCGCGAAGTTCCTGGCGGTGCGCGAGGCCATCGCCGCGCCGCTGCGCAACTCCGGGTACGGCTACATCGAGACGCCCGGCTTCGAGAACGTCGAGCTGTTCGCGCGCGGTGTCGGTGAGTCCACCGACATCGTGACCAAGGAGATGTACGCCTTCACGACCAAGGGCGGCGACGAGCTCGCGCTGCGCCCCGAAGGCACCGCCTCCGTGCTGCGCGCGGCGCTGGAGGGCAACCTCCACAAGGCGGGCAACCTCCCCGTCAAGCTCTGGTACTCCGGCTCGTACTACCGCTACGAGCGCCCGCAGAAGGGCCGCTACAGGCACTTCTCCCAGGTCGGCGCCGAGGCGATCGGCGCCGAGGACCCGGCGCTCGACGCCGAGCTGATCATCCTGGCCGACCAGGCGTACCGCACGCTGGGCCTGCGCAACTTCCGCATCCTGCTGAACTCGCTGGGCGACAAGGAGTGCCGTCCCGTCTACCGCGCCGCGCTGCAGGACTTCCTGCGCGGGCTCGACCTGGACGAGGAGACACGTCGACGTATCGACATCAACCCGCTGCGGGTCCTCGACGACAAGCGCGCGGACGTCCAGAAGCAGCTGGTGGGCGCCCCGTCGCTGCGCGACTACCTGTGCGACGCCTGCAAGGCGTACCACGAGCAGGTCCGCGAGCTGGTCACGGCGGCGGGCGTCGCCTTCGAGGACGACGAGAAGCTGGTCCGCGGCCTCGACTACTACACCCGCACGACCTTCGAGTTCGTGCACGACGGCCTCGGCTCGCAGTCCGCGGTCGGCGGCGGCGGCCGCTACGACGGCCTGTCCGAGATGATCGGCGGCCCCTCGCTGCCCTCGGTCGGCTGGGCGCTCGGCGTGGACCGCACGGTCCTCGCCCTGGAGGCGGAGGGCGTCGAGCTCGAACTGCCCGCGGCCACCAGCGTCTTCGCGGTCCCGCTCGGCGACGAGGCCCGTCGTGTCCTGTTCGCCAAGGTGACGGAGCTGCGCAAGGCCGGGATCGCGGCGGACTTCTCGTACGGCGGGAAGGGCCTGAAGGGCGCGATGAAGAACGCCAACCGCTCGGGCGCGCGCTTCACCGTCGTCGCCGGCGAGCGCGACCTGGCCGAGGGCGTCGTCCAGCTCAAGGACATGGAGTCCGGCGAGCAGTCGGCCGTCGCCGTGGACGAGATCGTGGCGGAACTGAAGACGAAGCTCGGCTGACGCGTCCCGAGAACGAGCGTGGGAGGGGCCGGACTTTCCGGCCCCTCCGGCGTCTTCACCGTCAACTCGGCGGGCGCGGATTCGTCCTGCCGGACGATGCCGACGCGCGAGCGCCACGCGCGCGGGGCGGTGTCCGGGGCGGCGCCGAGCACGGTGAAGACCTCCTCCGGCGTATCGCCAGGTCGACGCCGTCGACCGCGAGTTCGGGTCCGTCTGCCGGCATGCCGTCGAGCTTCGCGCCGGAGCGGACGCGTCGGGACCACCGTGCGGGCCTGCTTATGTCCATCGAACGGTGGACACACAGGAGCGTGCGGCACAATGTGCGTGCCCGCTGGCCACCACAAGCGACGGAACGGCGTGATGAGCAAAACGATGTCTGCGAAGGACGACGCCTTGGACGAGCACGAGCGGAGGGAGGCTCCCGGCGCCGTCGGCGGCAGTCGCGCGCTCGCCCTGCTCCTGGTGATCACGGGCGCGGCCGGTCTGCTCGCCGCCTGGGTGATCACCCTCGACAAGTTCGAGCTCCTGAAGGACCCGAACTTCCAGCCGGGGTGCAGCATCAACCCCGTCGTCGCCTGCGGCAGCATCATGAAGAGCGAGCAGGCCGAGGCGTTCGGGTTCCCCAACCCGATGCTGGGCCTGGTCACCTACGGCATCGTGATCTGCGTCGGCATGAGCCTGCTCGCGGGGGCCCGCTTCCCGCGCTGGTACTGGCTCACCTTCAACGCCGGCACGCTCTTCGGCGTCGGATTCTGCACCTGGCTGATGATCCAGTCGCTCTACCACATCAACGCGCTCTGCCTGTGGTGCTGCCTGGCCTGGGTCGCCACGCTCCTGATGTTCTGGTACGTCACGTCCTTCAACATCCGCAAGGGCTTCCTGCCCGCGCCGAACTGGGCCAAGAGCTTCCTCGCGGACTTCACCTGGGCGCTCCCGGTCATGCACATCGGCGTCATCGCGATGCTGATCCTCACGCGCTGGGGCGCGGACCTCTGGGCCTGAGGTTCCGGTCCCCGAGCCGTCGGCCCGGGGACCGCCGATTCCGCCTCCCGGCGGGATTGTCAGTGGGGTGACATAGGGTTCTTGACGTGGAGCCCGACCTGTTCACCGCCGCAGCCGAAGACCGCCAGGAGAAGGACCCGTCCGGCAGCCCGCTGGCCGTCCGGATGCGTCCGCGCACCCTCGACGAGGTCGTCGGCCAGCAGCATCTGCTGAAGCCGGGCTCGCCCCTGCGCCGCCTGGTCGGCGAGGGCGGCGGCGGCCCGGCCGGACCGTCCTCGGTGTTCCTGTGGGGCCCGCCCGGCATCGGCAAGACGACTCTCGCGTACGTCGTCTCGAAAGCCACGAACAAGCGCTTCGTCGAGCTCTCCGCGATCACCGCGGGCGTGAAGGAAGTGCGCGCGGTCATCGACGGCGCCCGCAGGGCGATGGGCGGGCACGGCAAGGAGACCGTCCTCTTCCTCGACGAGATCCACCGCTTCAGCAAGGCCCAGCAGGACTCCCTGCTCCCGGCGGTCGAGAACCGCTGGGTCACGCTCATCGCGGCGACCACCGAGAACCCGTACTTCTCGGTCATCTCCCCGCTCCTCTCCCGCTCCCTGCTGCTCACCCTCGAACCGCTCACGGACGACGACCTGCGCGGCCTGCTGCGCCGGGCGCTCACCGACGAGCGGGGCCTGGGCGGCGCGGTCGAGCTGCCCGAGGAGGCCGAGGCGCACCTGCTGCGCATCGCGGGCGGGGACGCGCGGCGCGCGCTGACCGCCCTGGAGGCGGGCGCCGGCTCGGCCCTGGCCAAGGGCGAGAAGGAGATCACCCTCCAGACCCTGGAGGAGTCGGTCGACCGCGCCGCCGTGAAGTACGACAGGGACGGCGACCAGCACTACGACGTGGCGAGCGCCCTCATCAAGTCCATCCGCGGCTCGGACGTGGACGCGGCGCTGCACTATTTGGCCCGCATGATCGAGGCGGGCGAGGACCCCCGCTTCATCGCCCGGCGCCTGATGATCTCCGCGAGCGAGGACATCGGCCTCGCCGACCCGACGGCGCTGCCCACCGCGGTCGCCGCAGCCCAGGCCGTCGCCATGATCGGCTTCCCGGAGGCGGCCCTCACCCTCAGCCACGCCACGATCGCCCTCGCCCTGGCCCCGAAGTCGAACGCGGCGACGATCGCGATCCAGCAGGCCCGGGCCGACGTCCAGGCGGGCCTCGCGGGCCCCGTCCCGCCCCACCTGCGCGACGGCCACTACAAGGGCGCGGCCAAGCTCGGCCACGCCCAGGGCTATGTGTACCCGCACGATGTCCCCGGCGGCATCGCCACCCAGCAGTACGCACCGGACGCCATCGAGGGCAAGCGCTACTACCAGCCCACGAGGTACGGCGCCGAGGCGCGGTACGCCGACGTGGTCGAGCGGGTCCGCGCCCGGCTCAAGGGCGAGCAGCCCGGCGACGCCTAAGCCGACAGGCGCGGCCGGGCACCGCGGCCTACGCTCGGCGGCATGGGCAGAGCAGCGGGGCCGGCCGTGGGGGCGTTGCTCGTCCTTGCCGCGGTGACCGCGTCCTGCACACCGCCGCAGCTGGACCGGGCGGACTCCCGGTACACGGCGGACTCCCGGTACACGAAGACCCCGGCGACATCGCCCGACAGGACCCCGCCGTCACCGAAGCCCAGACCGAGCCCGACGACACCCCCTCCGTCGTCGAAGGCGCCCCTCGTCGGCCCCGGCTTCCCGCCCACCGCCGCCCGGGCCCGCGACCAGCTCGCCCGCCTCACCGTCGCCTGGGGCAAGAACTGGCAGACATACCAACGCTCCGAGTTCGGCGTGGGCTGGTCCGACGACGTCGACGCCCCCGGCGGGCGCAACGGCTGCGACACCCGCGACGACGTGCTGCGCCGCGACCTGAAGAACCTGCGCGAGGGCGACCGCAACCCCTGCGTCGTCCTCTCCGGCACCCTGCTGGACCCGTACACCGGCAAGGAACTGCCCTATGACTACCGCCGCGCCTCCCAGATCCAGACCGACCACGTCGTCGCGCTCGGCGCCGCCTGGCGGGCCGGCGCCTGGGCCTGGACCCCGCAGCGGCGCCTGACCTACGCCAACGACCTGGACGTCCTGCTCGCCGCCGACAAGGACACCAACTACAAGAAGAGCAGCCAGACCCCCGACAAGTGGAAGCCGCCCCGCAAGGAATACTGGTGCGAGTACGCGCGGCGCTGGACCGGCATCAAGGCCAAGTACGGGCTGACGGTCACCGCCCCCGAGAAACTGGCCCTCCAGGACCTCCTCGCCACCTGCCGCCGAGGGGACCGGGGCGGGGCCCGCGGCTGAGGCACCTCGCCGTACCCGGTACACTTGCCCGAAGTGCTGCGTCCCGTGCCCGGTCCCGTACCGGCACCACCAGAGCGGGACATCCAGCCGGAACCCCACCGCCGCACGGCACAGGGGATCCAGGAGCGTCGCGCACCGTCGAAGGTGTCGCGGGCAGCCCACCACCATCCCGGAGCCCCGGGAACCGGTCGGTGGGCCACTCGCGTGCTGCACATAGTGCCCAGACCAGGGAGCGGCTGCCTCACGGCCCACGGCTTTCGAGCCCAGGACCCGCGAGGTTTCCCAGGCTGCGGATGCGACCTCCCCTAACCACTGGTGAAGCCGATTTCACACAGAACAGAGAGGTTGGTTCATGCCGAACCAGTCCCGCCCCAAGGTCAAGAAGTCGCGTGCCCTCGGCATCGCGCTGACCCCGAAGGCCGTCAAGTACTTCGAGGCCCGCCCCTACCCGCCGGGCGAGCACGGCCGTGGGCGCAAGCAGAACTCGGACTACAAGGTCCGTCTGCTCGAGAAGCAGCGTCTGCGCGCGCAGTACGACGTGTCCGAGCGCCAGCTCGTCCGCGCCTACGAGCGTGCCGCCAAGACGCAGGGCAAGACCGGTGAGGCCCTGGTCATCGAGCTGGAGCGTCGTCTCGACGCCCTGGTTCTGCGTTCGGGCATCGCCCGCACGATCTACCAGGCCCGCCAGATGGTCGTGCACGGCCACATCGAGGTCAACGGCCAGAAGGTCGACAAGCCGTCCTTCCGCGTCAAGCCGGACGACGTCGTCATGGTCCGTGAGCGCAGCCGCGAGAAGCCGCTGTTCCAGGTCGCGCGCGAGGGTGGCTTCGCCCCCGACGGCGAGACCCCGCGCTACCTCCAGGTGAACCTGAAGGCCCTGGCCTTCCGCCTGGACCGCGACCCGAACCGCAAGGAGATCCCCGTGATCTGCGACGAGCAGCTCGTCGTCGAGTACTACGCCCGCTGACCCGGACGTAGCTCACCCTGCTTCAGCCCGTCGCCTCCCCGCCCTTCCCGGCGGGGCGGGCGGCGGGTTCGCTCGTTCCCGGGCTCGGTGCGCAGCGCACGCGACACCGCCGCGTCCAGACCGAGCCGCGCCCCCTCCCGTACGCACTCCTCGTACCGCTCGTCGCCCAGCGCCTCGCGGGCCTGCTCCTCGCACAGCACGTGCGGGCCGCCGAAGTTCCCCGAGCCGAACAGCGGAAGCCCCACCGAGGGCCAGATGCCGGCCGCGGCGCCCTGCAGCACCGCCGCCTCCGCAGGATCGCCCTCCGCCGCCGTGAACAGCGCGAGCAGCTCGATCGACAGGACCGTGCCCAGCAGGTCGTGGAAGCGGTGGTCGAGGGCGAGCGACTCGCACAGCAGCTCCCTGGCCGTGCCCGCCTCGCCGCGGGTCCAGGCCGCGAAGCCCAGGACGTACAGGGCGTACGCCAGCGCCCAGCGCTCGCCGTGGTCCTCGCAGACCCGGCGCACGTCCTCGCAGAGCTCCACCGCGTCGGCCAGCTCGCCCCGGAAGGCGAGCGCCATGGCCAGCTCGATCTGTCCCATCAGGACGTTGCTGTTGAGCTCGCCGATCTCCCGGTAGCGCTCCAGCGCCGAGCGCAGCAGCGTTTCCGCGCGCGGGACGTCGTCCGTGACCAGCGCCAGACAGCCGATGCGGTGCTCGGCGTACGCGGCCGCGATCGCGCTGCCCGTGCGCTCCGCCTCGTCCCGGCACTCGTGCAGCGCGCCGAGCGCGGTGACCGTGTCGCCCTGGAGCACCGCCACGTACCCGAGCACCCACAGCGCCTTGAGCCGGGAGTCCTCGTGGCCGCCGTCCAGGTCCAGGGCCCGGTCCAGCCAGTGCCTGCCCTCGGCGAGCCGGCCGCAGCCGACCCAGTAGAACCACAGCGTCCCGGCGAGGTACTGGCCGAGGTGGGCCTCGTCCCGCTCGGTGAGGCAGAACTCCAGGGCGGCGCGCAGATTGGGCAGCTCGGTGTCCACCAGGGCCGCGACCTCCGGCTGGCGCGGCGAGAACCAGTCCAGCTCGCACCAGGTGGCGAGCCCCATGTACCAGTCGCGGTGCCTGCGCCGCATCCGCGCGCTCTCGCCCGCGGCCTCCAGCCAGTCGGCGCCGTACGCCCTGACCGTGTCGAGCATGCGGTAGCGCACGCCCGAGGGGTTCTCCTCGCGGATCACGACGGACTGCGCGAGCAGCTCGTCGAGGACGTCGAGCACGTCGTCGGCGTGCAGCCCGTCCCCGGCGCAGATGTACTCGACCGCCTCCAGGTCGAACTGCCCGGCGAACACCGAGAGCCGCGACCACAGCAGCCGCTCCGACGGGGCGCACAGCTCGTGGCTCCAGCCGATGGCCGTCCGCAGCGTCTGGTGCCGGGGCGGCCCGTCGCGCCGCGAGCCGGTGAGCAGCCGGAACCGGTCGTCGAGCCGGGCCACGAGCTGCGCGGGGGACAGGGCCCGCAGCCGGCCGGCTGCCAGTTCCACGGCGAGCGGGATGCCGTCCAGGCGCCGGCACAGCTCCAGGACGTCCTCGCGGTTGCCGTCGTCGAGGGCGAAACCGGGCAGCCCGGCCGCCGCCCGGTCGGTGAAGAGCGCCGCCGCGTCCGGCGCGGGCATCGGCGCGAGCGGGAAGAGCCGCTCGCCCTCGGTCTCCAGCGGCCTGCGCCCCACGGCGAGCACCCGCAGGCCGGGGGAGTGGATGAGCAGCTCGCGCACCAGCGGGGCGCAGGCGTCGACGAGGTGCTCGAACCCGTCGACGACCAGCAGCAGTTCCCGTTCGGCGAGGTGCCCGAGCAGTACCTGGCGCGGCGGCCTGCTCGTGTGGTCCGTCAGCTCCAGGGCCTCGGCGAAGGCGTGCTCCAGCAGGTTCGTGTCGCGCAGCGGCGTGAGGTCCACCCGCCAGACGCCGTCCCGCGGCGCGGTGGCGGCCGCCGCCCGCGCGGCCAGCCGTGACTTCCCGACCCCGCCGACCCCGGTCACGGTGACCAGCCGCCCGTCCTCCAACGCCGAGGCCAGCGCCGCGAGTTCGTCGGCGCGTCCGACGAATGCGTTGAGTTCCAGCGGGAGGTTGCCGGGCTGTGGGGGGCGCATGGGGTACGGAGCGTACTCATCCGTATGCGGTACGTACAATCACTCGGGGCAACTCCTGTTGCGGTGAGGGGGAATGCGGTACGGACCGGCGGCCCTGGCGCGATAGGGTCGGGGGACGACTTTTCGATGTTCAGAGACGATGTCTCGACGATGTCTCAGGGAGCGGTGCCAAGTGTCCGGTGGAGAGGTTGCCGGGATCCTGGTGGCCGTCTTCTGGGCGATCCTGGTCTCCTTCCTCGCGGTGGCACTGGCGAGGCTGGCCCAGACGCTCAGGGCGACCACCAAGCTCGTCGCGGACGTGACCGAGCAGGCGGTCCCCCTCCTGGCGGACGCCTCCACCGCGGTGCGGTCCGCGCAGACGCAGATCGACCGCGTGGACGCCATCGCCTCCGACGTCCAGGAGGTCACGTCGAACGCGTCGGCGCTCTCCACGACGGTCGCCTCCACCTTCGGCGGCCCGCTCGTGAAGGTGGCCGCGTTCGGCTACGGCGTGCGCCGGGCCATCAGCCGCAAGGCCGGTCCCGAGGCGAAGGAAATGCCCGCCAAGCCGTCCCGTCGTACGGTGATCGTGGGCCGCACCGTACCGGCCGCACGGCGGGGTAAGCGGAAGAAGGACTGACGCAGCGATGTTCCGCCGTACGTTCTGGTTCACCGCGGGCGCAGCCGCCGGCGTGTGGGCCACCACCAAGGTCAACCGCAAGCTCAAGCAGCTGACCCCCGAGAGCCTTGCCGCGCAGGCCGCGAACAAGGCGATCGAGACGGGTCACCGCCTGAAGGACTTCGCGCTCGACATCCGCGACGGCATGGCCGAGCGCGAGGCCGAACTGGGCGAGGCCCTGGGCCTGAACGACCACCCCGACGCCGAACTTCCCGCGCAGCGCCGCTTCGCCGTCATCGAGAACCACCGCAGCAACAAGAGCAACACGCTCGACAAGAAGACGAAGTACATCGAGAACACGACGTACTCGTACAACCGGAATGAGGACCACTGATGGAGTCGGCTGAAATCCGCCGCCGCTGGCTGAGCTTCTTCGAGGAGCGCGGGCACACCGTCGTCCCTTCGGCGTCGCTCATCGCGGACGACCCGACTCTGCTCCTCGTCCCCGCGGGCATGGTGCCCTTCAAGCCCTACTTCCTGGGTGAGGTCAAGCCGCCCGCCCCGCGCGTCACCAGCGTGCAGAAGTGCGTGCGCACACCCGACATCGAAGAGGTCGGCAAGACCACGCGCCACGGCACGTTCTTCCAGATGTGCGGCAACTTCTCCTTCGGCGACTACTTCAAGGAAGGCGCCATCAAGCTGGCCTGGGAGCTGCTCACCGGCTCCGTGGCCGACGGGGGCTACGGCCTCGACCCGGAGAAGCTCTGGATCACCGTCTACCTCGACGACGACGAGGCGGAGCGCATCTGGCACGAGGTCGTCGGCGTCCCCAAGGAGCGCATCCAGCGCCTGGGCAAGAAGGACAACTTCTGGTCCATGGGCGTCCCCGGACCCTGCGGCCCGTGCTCGGAGATCAACTACGACCGCGGCCCGGAGTTCGGCGAGGAGGGCGGCCCGGCCGTCAACGACGAGCGCTACGTGGAGATCTGGAACCTGGTCTTCATGCAGTACGAGCGCGGCGCCGGTGACGGCAAGGAGGACTTCCCGATCCTCGGCGACCTGCCGTCGAAGAACATCGACACGGGTCTGGGCCTCGAGCGTCTCGCCATGATCCTGCAGGGCGTGCAGAACATGTACGAGACCGACACCCTGCGCGTCGTCATGGACAAGGCCACCGAGCTGACCGGCGTGCGCTACGGCGCCGAGCACGGCTCGGACGTCTCCCTGCGCGTGGTCGCCGACCACATCCGTACGTCGACGATGCTCATCGGCGACGGCGTCACCCCCGGCAACGAGGGCCGCGGCTACGTCCTGCGCCGCATCATGCGCCGCGCCATCCGCAACATGCGCCTGCTCGGCGCCACGGGCCCGGTCGTCAAGGACCTCATCGGCGTCGTGATCGACACGATGGGCCTGCAGTACCCGGAGCTCGCCACCGACCGCAAGCGCATCGAGACCGTCGCGCTCGCCGAAGAGGCCGCCTTCCTCAAGGCCCTCAAGGGCGGCACGAACATCCTCGACACCGCGGTCACCGAGACCAAGGCCGCCGGCGGCACGGTCCTCGCCGGCGAGAAGGCCTTCCTGCTCCACGACACCTGGGGCTTCCCGATCGACCTCACCCTGGAGATGGCCGCCGAGCAGGGCCTCTCCGTGGACGAGGACGGCTTCCGCCGCCTGATGAAGGAGCAGCGGGACCGCGCCAAGGCCGACGCCAAGGCCAAGAAGACCGGCCACGCCGACCTGCACGCCTACCGTGAGATCGCCGACGCCTCCGGCGCCACCGACTTCACCGGCTACTCCCTCACCGAGAACGAGGGCGTGATCGTCGGCCTGCTGGTCAACGGCGTCTCCTCGCCGGCCGCCACCGAGGGCGACGAGGTCGAGGTCGTCCTCGACCGCACCCCCTTCTACGCCGAGGGCGGCGGCCAGATCGGTGACACCGGCCGCATCCGCCTCGACAGCGGCGCGGTCATCGAGGTCCGCGACGTGCAGAAGCCGGTCCCCGGCGTGCACGTGCACAAGGGCGTCGTCCAGGTCGGCGAGGTCACCGTCGGCGCCCCGGTCTGGGCCACGATCGACTCGCACCGCCGCCGGGCCATCGCCCGCGCCCACTCCGCCACGCACCTCACGCACCAGGCGCTGCGCGACGCGCTCGGCCCGACGGCCGCCCAGGCCGGTTCCGAGAACCAGCCCGGCCGCTTCCGCTTCGACTTCGGTTCGCCGTCCGCCGTGCCCACGGCCGTGATGACGGACGTCGAGCAGAAGATCAACGAGGTCCTCTCGCGCGAGCTGGACGTCCAGGCCGAGGTCATGTCGATCGACGACGCCAAGAAGCAGGGCGCCATCGCCGAGTTCGGCGAGAAGTACGGCGAGCGGGTGCGCGTCGTCACCATCGGCGACTTCTCCAAGGAGCTGTGCGGCGGTACGCACGTCCACAACACCGCCCAGCTCGGCCTGGTGAAGCTGCTCGGCGAGTCCTCCATCGGCTCCGGCGTGCGCCGCATCGAGGCCCTGGTCGGCGTCGACGCGTACAACTTCCTCGCCAAGGAGCACACGGTCGTCGCCCAGCTCCAGGAGCTGGTCAAGGGCCGTCCCGAGGAGCTGCCCGAGAAGATCTCCGGCATGCTCGCCAAGCTCAAGGACGCCGAGAAGGAGATCGAGAAGTTCCGCGCGGAGAAGGTCCTCCAGGCCGCCGCGGGTCTCGTCGAGGGCGCCAAGGACGTACGCGGTGTCGCGCTGGTCACCGGTCAGGTGCCGGACGGCACCACCGCCGACGACCTGCGCAAGCTGGTCCTCGACGTGCGCGGCCGCATCCAGGGCGACCGCCCGGCCGTCGTCGCGCTGTTCACCACGGCCAACGGCCGCCCGCTCACCGTCATCGCCACCAACGAAGCCGCGCGCGAGCGTGGCCTCAAGGCCGGTGACCTGGTGCGCACCGCGGCCAAGACCCTCGGCGGCGGTGGCGGCGGCAAGCCGGACGTCGCCCAGGGCGGCGGCCAGAACCCGGCCGCCATCGGCGACGCCATCGCCGCGGTCGAGCGCCTCGTCACCGAGACGGCCTGATGTCCGAGCCTGCCCAGGGCATGCGCAGGGGCCGGCGTCTGGCCATCGACGTCGGTGACGCCCGTATCGGGGTCGCCTCGTGCGACCCCGACGGGATCCTCGCCACGCCGGTCGAGACGGTGCCGGGACGCGATGTCCCGGCCGCCCAGCGCCGGTTGAAGCAGCTCGCCGACGAGTACGAGCCGATCGAGATCGTCGTCGGACTCCCTCGCTCCCTCAACGGGGGCGAGGGCCCGGCGGCCGCCAAGATCCGTGCCTTCACCCAGGAGCTCGCCCGCATGGTCGCCCCCATTTCGGTGAGGCTCGTGGACGAGAGGATGACCACAGTGACGGCCAGTCAGGGCCTGCGCGCCTCCGGCGTGAAGTCCAAAAAGGGCAGGTCTGTCATCGATCAGGCGGCCGCGGTGATCATCCTTCAGCAGGCCCTGGAGTCCGAACGGGCGTCAGGTAAAGCTCCCGGCGAGGGCGTCGAAGTGGTCATCTGATCGCGATACGGTAACGTTCCGCGCGATGCGGCGGTGTTCGAACAGCTGCCGCACAGCATCAAGAGGCGGAACGGTTGCCCGACTGCTCGGACGGCGGCCCCGCCTCGCGGCATGTAGGGGATCGATGACTGAGTATGGCCGGGGCCCAGGCTCCGAACCGTGGCATCCGGAGGACCCGTTGTACGGGGACAGCGGATGGGGAGGACAGTCGCCCGCGGGCGGTCCGTCCACCTACGGCGGCCAGGGGCAGTACCACCCTCAGCAGCCGCACCAGCATCAGCACCAGCCGTCCCACCAGGCACAGTACGGCGGCGACTGGAGCACCGGGCAGCAGCAGGGCTACGGCCGGGAGCAGTACGACACGGGTCAGCACCCGTACGACACCGGCCAACATCAGTACCACGGTGATCCCGCCCAGGCCTACAACGGCGGCCCCGGCCAGGGGTACGGCAACGGCCCCGGCCAGGGCTACGACGGCGGCCCGGGGCAGGGTCACAACGGCGGCCCCGACTCCTACAACGGCGGCTGGGACACCGGTGGCCAGGGCCAGGTCCCTTACGGCGGCGACCCGATGGACCCCTACGGGGGCCAGCAGAACGGCTATGGCGCGGAGGGCAACGACTACTACGCGACGCCGGACGCGTATGCGCCGCCCGAGCCGCCGGGCCGCCGCCGTTCGCCCGAGCCGGAGCCCGACCCGGCCGCGTCGTCCGACTGGGACCCGGGCCCCGACCAGGGCGAACACGCCTTCTTCGCGGGCGGCGGGGACGACGACGAGTACGACGATGCCGATGAGCCCGGCCGTCGGGGTGGCCGCGGTGACCGGCGCGGCGGACGAGGCGGAAAGAAACCCAAGAAACGCCGCAGCGGCTGCGCCTGTCTGGTCGTCACGCTGGTCTTCGCCGGCGGCCTCGGCGGCGTCGGCTATTTCGGCTACCAGTTCTACCAGGACCGTTTCGGCACCGCCCCGGACTACGCGGGCGAGGGCACGGGCCAGGCCACGGTCGAGATCCCCAAGGACTCCAGCGGCTACGCGATCGGCCAGAAACTCAAGGAAGCCGGGGTCGTCAAGAGCGTCGACGCCTTCGTCTCGGCACAGGGCCAGAACCCGCAGGGCAAGACCATTCAGGCGGGCGTCTATGTGCTGAAGAAGGAGATGTCCGCCAAGAGCGCCGTCGCATTGATGCTCAACCCCAAGAGCCGCAGCAACCTCATCATTCCCGAGGGCAGGCGGAACGCGTGGGTCTACGAGCAGATCGACACGCGTCTGGATTTGGACAAGGGCACCACGGCGAAGGTCGCCAAGAAGGAATGGAAGAGTCTCGGACTTCCCTCCTGGGCGAATACGAACAAGGACATCAAGGACCCGCTGGAAGGATTCCTCTACCCGTCCAGCTATCCGGTGGCGAAGGGGCAGAAGCCGGAGGATGTCCTCAAGAAGATGATCGCCCAGGCCAACGAGAAGTACGACGAGTTCGGCCTCAAGTCGAAGGCCGACGAGCTGAATCTGAAGGACCCGTTGCAGGTCCTCACGGTGGCCAGCCTCGTACAGGCCGAAGGCATGACGCACGACGACTTCAAGAAGATGGCGGCCGTCGTCTACAACCGCCTCAAGGCGACGAACACGGCGACCAACCAGAAACTCGAGTTCGACTCGGCGTACAACTACCTCAAGGGTCAGAGCAAGATCAAGATCCCGATCTCGGAGATCAGGAATGACCCCGACCCGTACAACACCTATTACCACAGGGGCCTCCCGCCGGGGCCGATCGGAAACCCGGGCGACGAGGCACTGAAGGCCACGCTGGAGCCGGACGGTGGGGGCTGGATGTTCTTCGTCTCCGTCGACGGAAAGAAGACCCAGTTCACCAAGACGCTGGCTGAGCACGACAAGCTGGTCGACGAATTCAACGAGCGGCAGAAGAATGGCTAATGAGCAAGGCAATGGCCGTCGAGCCGCCGTCCTCGGCTCTCCCATCGCCCACTCCCTCTCCCCGGTGCTGCACCGCGCCGCCTACGCGGAATGGGGGCTGAGCGACTGGACGTACGACCGTTTCGAGATCGACGAGGCGGCGCTGGCCGGATTCGTCGAGGGGCTCGGTCCGGAGTGGGCGGGGCTCTCGCTGACCATGCCGTTGAAGCGGGCGGTCATTCCGCTGCTCGACGAGGTCAGCGAGACGGCCGCGTCCGTCGAGGCCGTGAACACCGTGGTGTTCGGCGAGGACGGCCGGCGCCGGGGCGACAACACCGACATCCCCGGCATGATCGCCGCGCTGCGCGAGCGCGGCATCGAACAGGTCGAGTCCGCGGCCATCCTCGGCGCGGGCGCCACCGCGTCCTCCGCGCTGGCCGCGCTCGCGCGGATCTGCACCGGTGAGGTCGTCGCGTACGTCCGCAGCGACGCCCGCGCCGCCGAGATGCGCCAGTGGGGCGAGCGCCTCGACGTCGAGGTCAGGACCGAGGCCTGGGACGACGCCCGCGAGGCGCTGAGCGCCCCGCTCGTGATCGCCACCACGCCGGCGGGCACCACCGACGCCCTGTCATCCGCCGTGCCCGAGCGCCCCGCCACCCTCTTCGACGTGCTGTACGACCCGTGGCCCACCGCCCTCGCGGCCCGCTGGTCGGCGTACGGCGGGGCGGTCGTCAGCGGTCTCGACCTGCTCGTGCACCAGGCCGTCCTCCAGGTCGAGCAGATGACCGGCCGCGCTCCCGCACCGCTCGACGCCATGCGCAAGGCGGGGGAGCACGCGCTCGCCGCACGCTAGCGCCCCGGCCGCGCCGTACCGACAGGTGCGCGCGGCCGTCCGGCAGGTGGACCGCAGGCCGGAGCGGCCCCCGGGTCGTGGGAGGATCGGGGGTGGCGGGCCAGGGCCGCGCACCCGGCCGCGCCGTCGAAGACAGCAGTTCGAGGCGCGAGCATGAGGAGCACCGTTGAGCAGGTTGCGTTGGCTGACCGCGGGGGAGTCGCACGGACCCGCACTTGTGGCGACGTTGGAAGGGCTGCCCGCCGGCGTCCCGATCACGACGGACATGGTGGCCGACCACCTGGCCCGCCGACGGCTCGGCTACGGGCGCGGCGCGCGGATGAAGTTCGAGCGTGACGAGGTCACGTTCCTGGGCGGCGTCCGGCACGGTCTGACCATGGGCTCACCGGTGGCGATCATGGTCGGCAACACCGAGTGGCCCAAGTGGGAACAGGTCATGGCGGCCGACCCGGTGGACCCGGCCGAGCTCGCCGAGCTCGCCCGCAACGCGCCGCTGACCCGGCCCCGTCCCGGCCACGCCGACCTCGCCGGCATGCAGAAGTACGGCTTCGACGAGGCCCGTCCCGTCCTGGAGCGCGCCTCCGCCCGCGAGACCGCCGCCCGCGTCGCGCTCGGCGCGGTCGCCCGCTCCTACCTCAAGGAGACGGCCGGGATCGAGATCGTCAGCCACGTCACCGAGCTGGCCGCGGCCAAGGCCCCCTACGGCGTCTACCCGACCCCCGCCGACGTGGAGAAGCTCGACGCCGACCCCGTGCGCTGCCTGGACGCCGACGCGTCGAAGGCGATGGTCGCGGAGATCGACCAGGCCCACAAGGACGGTGACACCCTCGGCGGCGTCGTCGAGGTCCTCGCCTACGGCGTCCCGGTCGGCCTCGGCTCGCACGTGCACTGGGACCGCCGTCTCGACGCGCGTCTGGCCGCCGCCCTCATGGGCATCCAGGCCATCAAGGGCGTCGAGGTCGGCGACGGCTTCGAGCTGGCGCGCGTGCCGGGTTCCCAGGCGCACGACGAGATCGTCACGACCGACGACGGCATCAAGCGCACCTCCGGCCGCTCCGGCGGCACCGAGGGCGGCCTGACCACGGGCGAGCTGCTGCGCGTGCGCGCCGCGATGAAGCCCATCGCGACCGTGCCGCGCGCGCTCGCCACGATCGACGTCGCCACCGGCGAGGCCGCCAAGGCGCACCACCAGCGCTCCGACGTGTGCGCGGTCCCGGCCGCCGGCATCGTCGCGGAGGCCATGGTCGCGCTCGTCCTGGCCGACGCCGTCGCCGAGAAGTTCGGCGGCGACAGCGTGCCCGAGACCCGGCGCAACGTGCGGTCGTACCTCGACAACCTGCAGATCCGGTGACCGGCCCGCAGATCGTTCTCGTCGGCCCGATGGGCGTGGGCAAGACGACGGTCGGCGAGCTGCTGGCCGCGCGGCTCGGTGCCGGCTTCCGGGACACCGACGCCGACATCGTCGCCGCGCAGGGCCGGGAGATCGCGGACATCTTCGTCGACGAGGGCGAGTCGTACTTCCGCGACCTGGAGCGCCGGGCCGTGCGCACCGCGCTCGCCGACCACGACGGTGTCCTCGCGCTGGGCGGGGGCGCGGTCATGGACGAGTCGACGCGCGCGCTGCTGTCCGCGCACGCCGTCGTCTACCTCTCGATGGAGGTGGAGGAGGCCGTCAAGCGCACCGGACTCGCCCAGGCCCGCCCGCTGCTCGCGGTCAACCCGCGCAAGCAGTGGCGCGAGCTGATGGACGCCCGCCGCCCGCTGTACGCGGACGTCGCCCGCGCGGTCGTCGCCACCGACGGCCGTACCCCCGAAGAGGTCGCCCAGGCGGTCCTCGACGCACTGGAGTTGAAGGAAGCATGACGACGGAGCAGACCCCCACCCGCATCCACGTCGGCGGCACCGCCGGCTCGGATCCGTACGAGGTCCTGGTCGGTCGGCAGCTCCTCGGGGAGCTGCCCGGACTCATCGGCGAGCAGGTCAAGCGGGTCGCCGTGATCCACCCCGAGGCGCTCGCCGAGACCGGTGAGGCGCTGCGCCAGGACCTCGCCGACCAGGGGTACGAGGCCGTCGCCATCCAGGTGCCCAACGCCGAGGAGGCCAAGACGGCGGAGGTCGCCGCGTACTGCTGGAAGGCCCTCGGGCAGTCCGGCTTCACGCGCAGCGACGTCATCGTCGGTGTCGGCGGCGGTGCCACCACCGACCTCGCAGGGTTCGTGGCGGCGACCTGGCTGCGCGGTGTGCGGTGGGTGGCCGTGCCGACCACCGTGCTGGGCATGGTGGACGCGGCGGTCGGCGGCAAGACCGGCATCAACACCGCCGAGGGCAAGAACCTCGTGGGCTCCTTCCACCCGCCCACCGGTGTGCTGTGCGACCTGGCGGCGCTGGACTCGCTCCCCGTGAACGACTACGTGTCCGGGCTCGCGGAGATCATCAAGGCCGGCTTCATCGCCGACCCGGTGATCCTGGAGCTCGTCGAGCAGGACCCGGAGGCGGCCCGTACGCCCGCCGGCCCGCACACCGCCGAGCTCATCGAGCGCTCCATCAGGGTCAAGGCCGAGGTCGTCTCGGGCGACCTCAAGGAGGCGGGCCTGCGCGAGATCCTCAACTACGGCCACACCCTCGCGCACGCCATCGAGAAGAACGAGCGCTACAAGTGGCGGCACGGTGCGGCGGTCTCCGTCGGCATGCACTTCGCGGCCGAACTCGGCCGTCTCGCGGGACGGCTCGACGACGCCACGGCCGACCGCCACCGCACGGTCCTGGAGTCGGTCGGGCTGCCGCTGCACTACCGCTACGACCAGTGGCCCAAGCTCCTGGAGACCATGAAGGTCGACAAGAAGTCCCGCGGTGACCTGCTGCGCTTCATCGTCCTGGACGGCCTCGGCAAGCCGACCGTCCTGGAGGGTCCCGACCCGGCCGTGCTGCTCGCCGCGTACGGAGAAGTGGGCCAGTAACCACGCGCGCGTGGCCGGGCGTTTTGGCCACGGGCACCTTGGGGCCTCCCCGGCCGTTCACACAACGGCGGCCGGGGACGGTACCGTTCGGTAACGGGCGGCTCGGGCGCCGCCCGAGCAGCGTCAGTCGTACGAGACGGAGTGGCACCGGATGCAGCACGCAGGGGGATCTCCGCTGCCGCCGCCCCACCAGCCGGGGCACGGACCGGCCACCGGCTGGCCGCAGGCCGCACACCATCCGGGCGCGCCGCGTCCGGGCGCCGCGCCGCAGGGTGCGCCGCCGCCTCCCGCGCCGGGCTTCGTGGGCTCCGCGCCCCAGGCCCCGGGCCAGGCACCTCAGGCACCTCCTGCTCCGGGCCAGGCGCCCCCCGCTCCGGGGCAGGCGCCTGCCACTCTTCAGCTCGGCCGCGGTCCCGTGCCGCCGAACCCGGACACCACGGGGCACGTCCAGCTGCCGCCGGGCGGTCCCGTCGCGATGCCGAGCCCGCCGCAGGGCACGGCCCAGGCCGACACCGGCGCCACGACGCTCGCCGTGCTCCTGATCGGCCCCGCGGGCGCGGGCAAGACCAGCGTCGCCAAGTACTGGGCCGAGCACCGCCGGGTGCCGACGGCCCACATCAGCCTCGACGACGTGCGCGAGTGGGTGCGCTCTGGCTTCGCCGACCCCCAGTCGGGGTGGAACGACCACTCGGAGGCGCAGTACCGCCTGGCCCGCCGTACCTGCGGCTTCGCCGCGCGCAACTTCCTGGCCAACGGCATCTCCTGCATCCTCGACGACGCGGTGTTCCCGGACCGCCCGGTCGTCGGCCTCGGCGGCTGGAAGCGGCACGTGGGCCCCGGCCTGCTGCCGGTCGTCCTCCTCCCGGGCCTGGAGATCGTCCTGGAGCGCAACGCCGAGCGCAGCGGCAACCGCCGCCTCACGGACGAGGAGGTCGCCCGCATCCACGGCCGCATGGCCGGCTGGTACGGCTCGGGCCTCCCCATCATCGACAACTCCCAACTCGACGTCCCCGCCACGGCCCAGGTCCTGGACGACGTCCTCGCCCGAGCCATCGCGAGCCCGCCCACGTGGTAGCGGCGCCGACCGCCTGACCTCGCACTGACGTCCCCCGACGCCCGGTCGGACGCGCTGATCGGGCCGGGTGGGGGTGGGGCTCTTAGGCTCGTGCCATGTCAGAGGTGTACGCGGTGCGCAGGGAGCGGGTGAGGGAGCGGTGTGCCGGGGCCGGGGGTGCCGCGGCGCTGGTCTCCCGGCCCGCCAACGTCCGCTATCTCGCGGGTGCGGCGCCCCACGGCGCCGTACTCCTGATCGGCGGTGACGAGGACGTACTGCTGTGCGGGCGTCCGCCCGGTGAGCAGCCGGGGGACGGGCGGCCCGACGAGGCGTTGCGGACGCAGCTGCTGTCCGCGCCCGGCGCCGACCCGGCCGTGGCGGGCGCGGGCCTCGCGGCCGCCCAGGGCGTCGACGCGCTGGCCGTCGAGGAGCACCACCTGACCGTGGCCCGGCACCGGGCGCTCGGTTCGGTCGCTCCCGGGCTGCGCCTGACGGACCTCGGCACGGCCGTCGAGCAGCTGCGATACGTCAAGGACGAGGAGGAGATCTCCTGTCTGCGGATCGGCGCCGAGATCGCCGACCAGGCGCTGGGGGAGCTGCTCGAATCGATCCTGGTGGGACGCACCGAGCGGCACCTGGCCCTCGAACTGGAGCGGCGTCTCGTCGACCACGGCGCCGACGGCCCCGCCTTCGCCACCTCGGTCGGCACCGGACCCAACTCCGGCAAGGGCGGGCACCGCCCCTCGGACCGCCGGGTGGAGGAGGGCGACTTCCTCTCCGTCTGCCTGGGCGCGAGCTACCGCGGATACCGCTCCGAGATCGGGCGTACGTTCGTCATCGGCACGTCACCCGCCGACTGGCAGATCGAGCTGTACGACCTCGTCTTCGCCGCCCAGCGGGCTGGCCGCGAGGCCCTCGTACCCGGTGCGGCCTGCCGCGACGTGGATCACGCGGCACGCCACGTACTCGACTCCGCGGGCTATGCGGATGGACTCCCTCCGCTGACCGGACACGGCGTCGGCCTCGAAATCGACGAGGACCCGCAGTTGGCCCCCGCGGCCATGGGTAAACTGGACGCTTGCGTGCCGGTCACCGTCGAACCGGGGGTTCACCTCCCGGGCAGGGGCGGCGTCCGGATCGATGACACGCTCGTCGTGCGCCCCGAGGCGGACGGCGGACCCGAGCTACTCACCATTACGACCAAGGAGCTGCTCGCGCTGTAGCGGCATCCGCCGCGGCGCCTGCCCCCTGCGTCGTCCACGTCAGTCCAGGAGATTCCGCAACCGTGGCTTCCACGAACGACCTCAAGAACGGCCTGGTGCTCAAGCTCGAAGGCGGCCAGCTCTGGTCCGTCGTCGAGTTCCAGCACGTCAAGCCCGGCAAGGGCCCGGCCTTCGTGCGCACCAAGCTCAAGAACGTGCTCTCCGGCAAGGTCGTCGACAAGACGTTCAACGCCGGCGTCAAGGTCGAAACGGCCACGATCGACAAGCGCGACATGCAGTTCTCCTACATGGACGGCGAGTACTTCGTCTTCATGGACATGGAGACCTATGACCAGCTCCACGTCGACAAGAAGGCCGTCGGCGACGCCGCCAACTTCCTGATCGAGGGCTTCACCGCCTCCGTCGCGCAGCACGAGGGCGAGGTCCTCTACGTCGAGCTGCCCGCCGCCGTCGAGCTCGTCATCCAGGAGACCGAGCCGGGCGTCCAGGGCGACCGCTCCACCGGTGGCACCAAGCCCGCCACGCTGGAGACCGGCCACCAGATCCAGGTCCCGCTCTTCATCACCACGGGCGAGAAGATCAAGGTCGACACCCGTGACAGCGGCTACCTCGGCCGGGTGAACAGCTAACCGTGGCTGCTCGTAACACGGCCCGCAAGCGCGCCTTCCAGATCCTCTTCGAGGCCGACCAGCGCGGCACCGACGTCCTGACGGTCCTCGCGGACTGGGTGCGCCACTCGCGGTCCGACACCCGGCAGCCGCCGGTGAGCGAGTACACGATGGAGCTCGTCGAGGGCTATGCCCAGCACGAGCGCCGCATCGACGAGCTCATCTCGCAGTACGCCGTCGGGTGGACCCTGGACCGCATGCCGGTGGTCGACCGGAACATCCTGCGGCTCGGTGCCTACGAGCTCGTCTGGGTGGATGCCACGCCGGACGCCGTGGTGCTCGACGAGGCGGTCCAGCTCGCCAAGGAGTTCTCCACGGACGAGTCCCCGTCGTTCGTCAACGGCCTGCTCGGGCGCTTCAAGGACCTGAAGCCGTCCCTGCGCCGGGACGACGCGTAAGCCTTCCCGTACGACACCCGGAGGGCCCGCAGCGCCTTTGCTGCGGGCCCTCCGGGTTTTCCCGGCGTGTGCCTCGGGATTGGCCCCGGCATTGGCCATGGATTCCCGGCGGTCCGGCGGCCCGAGGGGGACCGCGGAGTCTTTCGGGGAGAGGGCCGTGGAGGAAATGCGCGGGAAATAGCAGAAAGCCGCCGGGGCGGCCGCGGCCTTTCGGCTGCGGCCACCCCGGCGGCACGTTTCTGCTGAAGTCTTGCGCGGGGCTCAGACCTCTTCGTGGGCGACGGCGCGGCGCGCGTCCGCGTCCAGGACGCCCCAGCTGATCAGCTGCTCGGTGAGCACCGAGGGGGACTGGTCGTAAATGACGGCGAGGGTGCGCAGGTCGTCCTGGCGGATCGAGAGCACCTTGCCGTTGTAGTCACCGCGCTGCGACTGGATCGTGGCGGCGTAACGCTGCAAGGGGCCCGCCTTCTCGGCCGGCACGTGGGCCAGCCGCTCCAGGTCGAGGACGAGCTTCGGCGGCGGCTCGGCGGCGCCACCGGGGGCCGTGCCCGGAAGGAGCTCCTGCACCGGGACGCCGTAGAAGTCCGCCAGCTCGGCGAGGCGCTGCACGGTCACGGCACGGTCGCCGCGCTCGTACGACCCCACGACGACCGCCTTCCAGCGTCCCTGGGACTTCTCCTCGACGCCGTGGAGGGAAAGGCCCTGCTGGGTACGGATCGCGCGGAGCTTGGCCCCGAGCTGCTTGGCGTATTCGCTGGACATATAGCTCCCCGGACGCTGCGACAATCATGCGGCTCCGCCGCGTGGCTGGTAACTCACTGTGAGGTTACGCAGCGTTACTTGCTTGCGTCAAGCCGAATGGTCCGTACCGCCCCTTCGGTGGAGGGTGATGACGTGGCCCGTCATCAGTGCTGGTACTGTGGATGGCGCAATTTCGACGTCCTTTAAAGTCCGTCCCGTGAGGCGGAGAAGGAGGTCCGTTTCTCATGGACACGAATGACCCCGGTGTCGCGCGGCCCGTACTCGAAGGCCCGGACATCGCGCGGGTGTTGACCCGCATCGCCCACGAGATCGTCGAGCGCGCCAAGGGCGCCGACGACGTGGTGCTGCTCGGCATTCCCACCCGCGGCGTCTTCCTCGGCCGCCGGCTCGCCGAGAAGCTCGAAGAGATCACCGGTCGAAAGATCCCGGTCGGCTCCCTCGATATCACCATGTACCGCGACGACCTGCGCATGCATCCGCCGCGCGCGCTGGCCCGCACCGAGATCCCCGGTGACGGCATCGACGGCCGCCTGGTCGTCCTGGTCGACGACGTGCTCTTCTCCGGCCGCACCATCCGTGCCGCCCTCGACGCGCTGAACGACATCGGCCGCCCCCGCGCGGTCCAGCTCGCCGTCCTCGTCGACCGCGGCCACCGCGAACTGCCCATCCGCGCCGACTACGTCGGCAAGAACCTCCCCACGTCGCTGCGGGAGACGGTCAAGGTGCAGCTCGCCGAGGAGGACGGCCGCGACGCCGTGCTGCTCGGCGCCAAGCCCGCCTCCGCATAGGACCGGCTTCCTCCCTCACGGGCCCGGGGCACACCCCTGCGCGCCCGCGTGCCCGCAAGACCTCCTCACACCGGAGTACACCCAGATGATGCGACACCTCATCTCGGCCGCCGACCTCTCCCGCGACGACGCCGTCCTGATCCTCGACACGGCCGAGGAGATGGCGCGGGTCGCCGACCGGCCGATCAAGAAGCTCCCCGCGCTGCGCGGGCGCACCGTGGTCAACCTCTTCTTCGAGGACTCGACCCGCACCCGGATCTCCTTCGAGGCCGCCGAGAAGCGCCTCTCCGCCGACGTCATCAACTTCGCGGCCAAGGGCTCCTCGGTCTCCAAGGGCGAGTCCCTCAAGGACACCGCCCAGACCCTGGAGGCGATGGGCGTCGACGCCGTCGTCATCCGCCACGGCGCCTCCGGCGCCCCCTACCGCCTGGCGACCTCCGGCTGGATCGACGCCGCCGTCATCAACGCGGGCGACGGCACCCACCAGCACCCCACCCAGGCCCTGCTCGACGCCTTCACCATGCGGCGCCGCCTCGTCGGCCCCGACGCCGGCCTCGGCCAGGACCTGGCGGGCAAGCACATCACGCTCGTCGGCGACGTCCTGCACAGCCGTGTGGCCCGCTCGAACGTGGACCTGCTGCACACCCTCGGCGCCGAGGTCACCCTGGTCGCCCCGCCCACCCTGGTGCCGGTCGGCGTCGAGAGCTGGCCCTGCGAGGTCTCGTACGACCTGGACCGGGTGCTGCCGAAGTCCGACGCCGTGATGATGCTGCGGGTGCAGCGCGAGCGCATGAACGCCGCGTTCTTCCCCACCGAGCGCGAGTACTCGCGGCGCTACGGCCTGGACGGCGAGCGCATGGCGAAGATGCCCGAGCACGCCATCGTGATGCACCCGGGCCCGATGGTCCGCGGCATGGAGATCACCGCCGAGGTCGCCGACTCCGACCGCTGCACGGTCGTCGAGCAGGTCGCCAACGGCGTCTCCATCCGCATGGCCGTCCTCTATCTGCTGCTGGGCGGCAACGAGCCCGCCAGCACCCACCCCCGTACCGAGGAGAAGTAAGAACATGAGCAAGATCCTGATCCGTGGTGCGAAGGTGCTCGGCGGCGAGGCGCAGGACGTCCTGATCGACGGCGAGACCATCGAGGCCGTCGGCGCCGGGCTCTGTGCCGAGGGCGCCGAGGTCGTCGAGGCCGAGGGCAAGGTCCTCCTGCCGGGCCTGGTCGACCTCCACACCCACCTGCGCGAGCCGGGCCGCGAGGACTCCGAGACCGTCCTGACCGGCACCCGCGCCGCCGCCTCCGGTGGCTACACCGCCGTGTTCGCCATGGCCAACACCTTCCCCGTCGCCGACACCGCCGGCGTCGTCGAGCAGGTCTACCGCCTCGGCAAGGAGTCCGGCTACTGCGACGTGCAGCCCATCGGCGCCGTCACCGTGGGCCTGGAGGGCAAGAAGCTCGCCGAGCTCGGCGCCATGCACGAGTCCGCCGCCGGCGTCACCGTCTTCTCCGACGACGGCAAGTGCGTCGACGACGCCGTGATCATGCGCCGCGCCCTGGAGTACGTGAAGGCCTTCGGCGGCGTCGTCGCCCAGCACGCGCAGGAGCCGCGGCTCACCGAGGGCGCCCAGATGAACGAGGGCGTCGTCTCCGCGGAGCTCGGCCTCGGCGGCTGGCCCGCCGTCGCCGAGGAGTCGATCATCGCGCGTGACGTGCTCCTCGCCGAGCACGTGGGCTCGCGGGTGCACATCTGCCACCTGTCGACCGCCGGGTCCGTGGAGATCGTGCGCTGGGCCAAGTCGCGCGGCATCGACGTCACCGCCGAGGTCACCCCGCACCACCTGCTCCTCACCGACGAGATGGTGCGCACGTACAACCCGGTCTACAAGGTCAACCCGCCGCTGCGCACCGAGCGCGACGTCATGGCGCTGCGCGAGGCCCTCGCCGACGGCACCATCGACATCGTCGCCACCGACCACGCCCCGCACCCCCACGAGGACAAGGACTGCGAGTGGGCCGCGGCCGCCATGGGCATGGTCGGCCTGGAGACCGCGCTCTCCGTCGTCCAGGCGACGATGGTCGAGACGGGCCTGCTGACCTGGGAGGCCGTCGCCGACCGGATGTCCGTCAAGCCGGCGGAGATCGGGCAGGCGACCGGCCATGGACGTCCCGTCTCGGCAGGTGAGCCCGCCAACCTGGTTCTGGTCGATGCCGATTACCGTGGAGCAGTGGACCCCGCGGGCTTCGCCTCGCGCAGCCGCAACACTCCCTACGAGGGCCGTGAGCTGCCGGGCCGCGTCACGCACACGTGGCTCCGGGGTCGGGCCACGCTCGTCGACGGGAAGCTCGCGTGACATCTCTTCTTCAACTGGCCGCCGAGAAGGAATCGGCGGACGTGACCGACTGGGCCGCACGCATCGGCTGGGTCGTCGGACTGCTCTTCTTCATCGCGCTCGTCTACTGGCTGATGCGCGAGGGCTGGAAGTGGCGCGGCACGCTCCAGGGCGACCTGCCCGAGCTGCCCGGCGCGCCGAGCGAGCCGGGTCCGGCGAGACTTGAGCTGAGCGGCCGGTACCACGGCTCCACCTCGGCCGGGCAGTGGCTCGACCGCATCGTGGCGCACGGCCTCGGCACCCGCAGTCGCGTCGAGCTGACGCTCACCGACGCGGGTCTGGACGTCGTACGCCCCGGCGCCACCGACTTCTTCGTCCCGGCCGGCCAACTGCGCGAGGCCCGCCTCGACAAGGGCATCGCCGGCAAGGTCCTCGCGGAGGGCGGTCTGCTGATCGTCACCTGGGAGCACGGCGGGAAGCTGATCGACTCCGGTTTCCGCTCGGACCACGCGGCCGAGCAGGCGGAGTGGGTCGAGACCATCAACAACATGATCACCACCACCAGCACGACGGAAGGCACCGCACGATGACGACCTCCACCAGGGGAGCCAGCAAGGTTCCTGCCGTACTCGTCCTGGAGGACGGCCGCATCTTCCGCGGCCGTGCCTACGGGGCCGTGGGGGAGACCTTCGGTGAAGCGGTGTTCTCCACCGGCATGACCGGCTACCAGGAGACCCTCACCGACCCCTCGTACGACCGCCAGATCGTGGTCGCCACCGCCCCGCAGATCGGCAACACGGGCTGGAACGACGAGGACGACGAGTCGAGCCGCATCTGGGTCTCCGGGTACGTGGTCCGCGACCCCGCCCGCATCCCCTCGAACTGGCGGGCGAAGCGCTCGCTCGACGACGAGCTGGTCAACCAGGGCATCGTCGGCATCTCCGGCATCGACACCCGCGCCCTCACCCGCCACCTGCGCGAGCGCGGCTCCATGCGCTCCGGCATCTTCTCCGGTGACGCGCTGGCCAAGGACGCCGAGCTGCTCGCCCGCGTGCAGGCCCAGCCCCAGATGAAGGGCGCGAGCCTGTACGAGGAGGTCGCCACCAAGGAGACCTACGTCGTCCCGGCGATCGGCGAGAAGAAGTTCACCGTCGCCGCCATCGACCTCGGCATCAAGGGCATGACCCCGCACCGCATGGCCGAGCGCGGCATCGAGGTGCACGTCCTGCCCGCCACCGCCACCGAGGAGGACGTGTACGCGGTCGCCCCCGACGGCGTGTTCTTCTCCAACGGCCCGGGCGACCCGGCCACCGCCGAGGGCCCGGTCGCGCTCATGACCGCCGTCCTCCAGCGCAGGACGCCGCTCTTCGGCATCTGCTTCGGCAACCAGATCCTCGGCCGCGCCCTCGGCTTCGGCACCTACAAGCTGAAGTACGGCCACCGCGGCATCAACCAGCCGGTGCAGGACCGCACCACCGGCAAGGTCGAGGTCACCGCGCACAACCACGGCTTCGCGGTCGACGCGCCGCTCGACAAGGTCAGCGAGACGCCCTTCGGCCGCGCCGAGGTCTCCCACGTCTGTCTCAACGACGACGTCGTCGAGGGCCTCCAGCTGCTCGACCAGCCGGCCTTCTCGGTGCAGTACCACCCGGAGGCCGCCGCGGGCCCGCACGACGCCGCCTACCTCTTCGACCGCTTCGTATCCCTGATGGAGGGCCAGCGTGCCTAAGCGCACCGATATCCAGTCCGTCCTGGTCATCGGGTCCGGCCCGATCGTCATCGGTCAGGCAGCCGAGTTCGACTACTCCGGCACCCAGGCCTGCCGCATCCTCAAGTCCGAGGGCCTGCGCGTCATCCTCGTCAACTCCAACCCGGCGACGATCATGACCGACCCGGAGATCGCCGACGCCACGTACGTCGAGCCGATCACCCCGGAGTTCGTCGAGAAGATCATCGCCAAGGAGCGCCCCGACGCGCTCCTGCCGACGCTGGGCGGCCAGACGGCCCTCAACACGGCGATCTCCATGCACGAGCAGGGCGTCCTGGAGAAGTACGGCGTCGAGCTCATCGGCGCCAACGTCGAGGCGATCAACAAGGGCGAGGACCGCGACCTGTTCAAGGAGGTCGTGGAGGAGGTCCGCAAGAAGATCGGCCACGGCGAGTCCGCCCGCTCGGTCATCTGCCACTCCATGGACGACGTCCTCAACGGCGTCGACACCCTCGGCGGCTACCCGGTCGTCGTCCGCCCCTCCTTCACCATGGGCGGCGCAGGCTCCGGCTTCGCGCACGACGAGGAGGAACTGCGCCGCATCGCGGGCCAGGGCCTGACGCTCTCCCCGACCACCGAGGTGCTCCTGGAGGAGTCCATCCTCGGCTGGAAGGAGTACGAGCTGGAGCTGATGCGCGACAAGCACGACAACGTCGTGGTCGTCTGCTCCATCGAGAACTTCGACCCGATGGGCGTGCACACCGGCGACTCGATCACCGTCGCGCCCGCGATGACGCTGACCGACCGCGAGTACCAGATCCTGCGGGACGTCGGCATCGCGATCATCCGCGAGGTCGGCGTCGACACCGGCGGCTGCAACATCCAGTTCGCGGTGAACCCCGAGGACGGCCGGGTCATCGTCATCGAGATGAACCCGCGCGTCTCGCGGTCCTCCGCGCTGGCCTCCAAGGCCACCGGCTTCCCGATCGCGAAGATCGCCGCGAAGCTGGCCGTCGGCTACACGCTCGACGAGATCCCCAACGACATCACCGAGAAGACCCCGGCCTCCTTCGAGCCGACCCTCGACTACGTCGTCGTCAAGGCCCCGCGCTTCGCCTTCGAGAAGTTCCCGTCGGCGGACTCGACCCTGACGACCACCATGAAGTCGGTCGGCGAGGCCATGGCGATCGGCCGCAACTTCACCGAGGCGCTGCAGAAGGCGCTGCGCTCGCTGGAGAAGAAGGGCTCGCAGTTCACGTTCGTGGGCGAGCCCGGTGACAAGGCCGAGCTCCTGGAAGAGGCCGTCCGCCCGACCGACGGCCGCGTCAACACCGTCATGGCGGCCATCCGCGCCGGCGCCACCCCGGCCGAGGTCTTCGACGCCACGAAGATCGACCCGTGGTTCGTCGACCAGCTCTTCCTGATCAAGGAGATCGCCGACGAGCTGGCCGCCGCCGAGCGCCTGGACGCCGACCTGCTCGCCGAGGCCAAGCGCCACGGCTTCTCCGACGCCCAGATCGCCGAGATCCGCGGCCTGCGCGAGGACGTCGTCCGCGAGGTGCGCCAGGCCCTCGGTGTCCGCCCGGTCTACAAGACGGTCGACACCTGCGCCGCCGAGTTCGCCGCGAAGACGCCGTACTTCTACTCCGCGTACGACGAGGAGAGCGAGGTCGCGCGGCGCGAGAAGCCCGCGGTGATCATCCTGGGCTCCGGCCCGAACCGCATCGGCCAGGGCATCGAGTTCGACTACTCCTGCGTCCACGCCTCCTTCGCGCTGAGCGACGCGGGCTACGAGACCGTGATGGTCAACTGCAACCCGGAGACGGTCTCCACGGACTACGACACCTCCGACCGCCTCTACTTCGAGCCGCTGACCCTCGAGGACGTCCTGGAGATCGTCCACGCGGAGACGCTGGCGGGCCCGGTCGCGGGCGTCGTCGTGCAGCTCGGCGGTCAGACCCCGCTGGGCCTGTCGCAGGCGCTCAAGGACAACGGCGTGCCGATCGTGGGCACCTCGCCCGAGGCCATCCACGCCGCCGAGGACCGCGGCGCGTTCGGCCGCGTGCTCGCGGAGGCCGGCCTGCCGGCGCCCAAGCACGGCACCGCGACGACGTTCGCCGAGGCGAAGGCCATCGCCGACGAGATCGGCTACCCCGTGCTCGTCCGCCCGTCCTACGTGCTCGGCGGCCGCGGCATGGAGATCGTCTACGACGAGACCCGGCTCGCCGCGTACATCGAGGAGTCGACCGAGATCAGCCCCTCGCGGCCGGTCCTCGTCGACCGCTTCCTCGACGACGCCATCGAGATCGACGTCGACGCGCTCTACGACGGCGAGGAGCTCTACCTCGGCGGCGTCATGGAGCACATCGAGGAGGCCGGCATCCACTCCGGCGACTCGGCGTGCGCCCTGCCCCCGATCACCCTCGGCGGCTTCGACATCAAGCGTCTGCGCGCCTCCACGGAGGGCATCGCCAAGGGCGTCGGCGTGCGCGGCCTGATCAACATCCAGTTCGCGATGGCCGGGGACATCCTCTACGTCCTGGAGGCCAACCCGCGCGCCTCGCGCACCGTCCCCTTCACCTCGAAGGCGACCGCGGTGCCGCTGGCCAAGGCCGCCGCGCGCATCTCGCTCGGCGCGACCATCGCCGAGCTGCGCGCCGAGGGCATGCTGCCGGCGACCGGCGACGGCGGCACGCTGCCGATGGACGCGCCGATCTCGGTCAAGGAGGCCGTCATGCCGTGGTCGCGCTTCCGCGACATCCACGGCCGCGGCGTCGACACCGTGCTCGGCCCGGAGATGCGCTCCACCGGTGAAGTCATGGGCATCGACTCGGTGTTCGGGACGGCGTACGCCAAGTCGCAGGCGGGCGCCTACGGTCCGCTGCCGACCAAGGGCCGCGCCTTCATCTCCGTCGCCAACCGCGACAAGCGCTCGATGATCTTCCCGGCGCGTGAACTGGTCGCGCACGGCTTCGAGTTGTTCGCCACGTCCGGCACGGCCGAGGTGCTCAAGCGCAACGGCATCAACGCCACCGTCGTGCGCAAGCAGTCCGAGGGCGAGGGCCCGAACGGCGAGAAGACCATCGTCCAGCTCATCCACGACGGCGGCGTCGACCTCATCGTCAACACCCCCTACGGCACCGGTGGCCGCCTCGACGGCTACGAGATCCGTACGGCGGCCGTGGCACGCTCCGTGCCGTGTCTGACGACGGTCCAGGCGCTCGCCGCCGCGGTCCAGGGCATCGACGCCCTCGGCCGGGGGGACGTCGGCGTCCGTTCGCTCCAGGAACACGCGGAACACCTGACCGCGGCCCGCGACTAGCAGCCCACAAGGGGGACACCGACACCACGGTGTCCCCCTTCTGGTGAGGACACCTCTCATGTACAAGCTCTTCTTCGACCTCGTCTTCAAGCGCATGGACCCCGAGAAGGCGCACTACCTGGCCTTCCGCTGGATCCGCCTCGCGGCCCGCGTCCCCGTCCTGCGCACGTTCGTCGCGGCCGTCCTCGCGCCGCGCCACAAGGAGCTGCGCACCGAGGCCTTCGGGCTGCGGATGCACGGCCCCTTCGGGCTCGCCGCCGGCTTCGACAAGAACGCCGTCGCCATCGACGGCATGTCGATGCTCGGCTTCGACCACGTCGAGATCGGCACGGTCACCGGCGAGCCGCAGCCCGGCAACCCCAAGAAGCGGCTGTTCCGCCTGGTCCCGGACCGCGCGCTGATCAACCGCATGGGCTTCAACAACGAGGGCTCGGCGGCCGTCGCCGAGCGCCTCGCGGCGCGTACGCCCGTCTTCAGGACGGTCGTCGGCGTGAACATCGGCAAGACCAAGGTCGTCCCCGAGGAGGAGGCCGCCGCCGACTACGTGAAGTCGACCGAGCGCCTGGCCCGCCACGCCGACTACCTCGTGGTCAACGTCTCCTCCCCGAACACCCCGGGCCTGCGCAACCTCCAGGCCACCGAGTCGCTGCGGCCCCTGCTGAGCGCCGTGCGCGAGGCCGCCGACCGCAGCGTCGAGGGCCGCCGCGTCCCGCTGCTCGTCAAGATCGCGCCGGACCTGGCCGACGAGGACGTCGACGCGGTCGCCGACCTCGCCGTCGAGCTCGGCCTGGACGGCATCATCGCCACGAACACCACCATCGCGCGCGAGGGACTCGGTCTGACCTCCGACCCCGCCCTCTACGGGGAGACCGGCGGACTGTCCGGGGCGCCCCTGAAGGAGCGCTCCCTGGAGGTCCTGCGCCGCCTCTACGCGCGCGTGGGCGACCGGATCACCCTGGTGGGCGTCGGCGGCATCGAGAACGCCGAGGACGCCTGGCAGCGCATCCTCGCGGGCGCCACCCTGATCCAGGGCTACAGCGCCTTCATCTACGAGGGTCCCTTCTGGGGCCGCGCGATCCACAAGGGCCTCGCCGCGCGCCTGCGCACCAGCCCGTACGCCACCCTCGCCGACGCGGTCGGCGCCGACGTGAGGAAGCCCGCATGAGCCCCCTGGAGCCCTTCGGCACGCGCCTGCGCCACGCCATGGACGAGCGCGGTCCCCTGTGCGTCGGCATCGACCCGCACGCCTCGCTGCTGTCCGCCTGGGGCCTGAACGACGACATCGCGGGCCTGGAGCGGTTCACGCGCACCGTCGTCGAGGCGCTGGCCGGCACGGTCGCCGTGTTCAAGCCGCAGAGCGCCTTCTTCGAGCGCTTCGGCTCGCGCGGCGTCGCCGTGCTGGAGAAGGCGGTCGAGGAGCTGCGCGCGGCCGGCGCCCTGGTCGTCATGGACGCCAAGCGCGGCGACATCGGCTCGACCATGGCCGCGTACGCCGAGACCTTCCTGCACAAGGACTCGCCGCTGTTCAGCGACGCGCTCACGGTCTCGCCCTACCTCGGGTACGGCTCCCTGAAGCCGGCCGTCGACCTCGCGCGCGAGAACGGCGCCGGGCTCTTCGTGCTCGCGCTGACCTCCAACCCCGAGGGCGCCGAGGTGCAGCACGCGGTGCGCGAGGACGGGCGCACGGTCGGGGCCACGATCCTCGGCCACCTCGCCGCGGAGAACGCCGGGGCGGCGCCCCTGGGGTCCTTCGGCGCGGTCGTCGGCGCGACGCTGGGCGACCTGTCCTCGTACGACCTCGCGGTCAACGGTCCGCTGCTCGCTCCGGGCATCGGCGCGCAGGGGGCGACCCCGGCCGACCTGCCGGGCGTGTTCGGCGCGGCCGTGCGCAACGTGGTGCCGAGCGTCAGCCGGGGCGTCCTGCGCAACGGACCCGACGTCGGGGGCCTGCGCGACTCCGCGGCGCGCTTCGCGGACGAGATCAGGGCGGCCGTCGAAGCGGCCTGAGCGGCGTGTCGAGCCCCGCGCATACGTTCCGTTGGCGGGTCACCACCCCAAATCCGGTGCGAAATGCCCGATATGTACGTCTCGGCAGAGGCTGACCAGGACTTTTCGTCTGTTCTCGCTGACTCGGGCGGCCTTGGCCGCTAGTCTCCGACGAGAGCCAACGGGCAAGCGCGTTGCACGTTGCTCACCAGGTGTGGGGCGACTAGGTTCCTCACCGGTCCGTATCCGACAGTTCGACATCCGAGGTGACGTAGGCGTGGCTCTTCCGCCCCTTACCCCTGAACAGCGCGCAGCCGCGCTCGAAAAGGCCGCCGCGGCTCGCCGGGAGCGGGCCGAGGTGAAGAATCGACTCAAGCACTCCGGCGCCTCCCTTCACGAGGTCATCAAGCAGGGCCAGGAGAACGACGTCATCGGCAAGATGAAGGTCTCCGCTCTCCTGGAGTCCCTGCCGGGCGTGGGCAAGGTCCGCGCCAAGCAGATCATGGAGCGCCTTGGCATCTCCGAAAGCCGCCGCGTACGCGGTCTCGGCTCCAACCAGATCGCGTCGCTCGAGCGCGAGTTCGGTGGCAGTGCCGCCGGCTGATGTTCTCAGGCACTCCTGAGAACCTGGATAATCGCTGCATGAGTGAACGTCCGCGGCTGACCGTGCTCTCCGGCCCCTCCGGGGTCGGCAAGAGCACGGTCGTCGCCCATATGCGCAAGGAACACCCCGACGTCTGGCTCTCGGTCTCGGCCACCACACGCAAGCCGCGCCCCGGTGAGAAGCACGGTGTCCAGTACTTCTTCGTCTCCGACGAGGAGATGGACAAGCTGATCGCCAACGGCGAGCTCCTGGAGTGGGCCGAGTTCGCGGGCAACCGCTACGGCACACCCCGCCGCGCGGTGCTGGAACGTCTGGAGGCGGGCGAGCCGGTCCTCCTGGAGATCGACCTGCAGGGCGCGCGCCTGGTGCGCGAGTCGATGCCCGAGGCGCAGCTGGTCTTCCTGGCTCCGCCGAGCTGGGACGAGCTGGTCCGCCGGCTCACCGGCCGGGGCACCGAGGCGCCCGAGGTGATCGAGCGCAGGCTCGCCGCCGCCAAGGTGGAGCTCGCCGCCGAGGCCGAGTTCGACACGACCCTGGTCAATACCTCCGTCGAGGACGTGGCGCGTGAGCTGCTAGCCTTGATGAAGGTTCTTTGATCTTTACCCCTGTCTCGACCCTCTGGTCTTGACCCCATCGGAAGGCAGAGAGTGTCCTCTTCCATCACCGCGCCCGAGGGCATCATCAACCCGCCGATTGATGAGCTGCTCGAAGCAACCGACTCGAAGTACAGCCTGGTGATCTACGCCGCCAAGCGCGCCCGTCAGATCAACGCGTACTACTCGCAGCTCGGTGAGGGCCTCCTGGAGTACGTCGGCCCCCTGGTGGACACGCACGTCCACGAGAAGCCGCTGTCGATCGCGCTCCGCGAGATCAACGCGGGTCTGCTGACGTCCGAGGCCATCGAGGGCCCCGCCCAGTAAGCGTTCGCGCCTTTCACCACAGGCCCGGCAGCACGGCTGCCGGGCCTGTGGTGTGTCATGGAGTGGTACGCATCCGAACGCGTACGCATCCGAGTGCGGGGAGACAGAGGCAGTGGCCGAGAAGCCGAAGGTAGTCCTGGGGGTCAGCGGGGGCATCGCCGCCTACAAGGCGTGCGAGCTGCTGCGGAGGCTCACCGAGTCGGGCCATGACGTACGCGTCGTGCCCACCGAGTCGGCGCTGCACTTCGTCGGCGCGGCGACCTGGTCGGCGCTCTCCGGCAACCCCGTCTCCACCGAGGTCTGGTCCGACGTCCACGAGGTGCCGCACGTGCGCATCGGGCAGCACGCCGACCTTGTGATCGTCGCCCCCGCCACCGCCGACATGCTCGCCAAGGCCGCCCACGGCCTGGCCGACGACCTGCTCACGAACACGCTCCTGACGGCCCGCTGTCCGGTGATGTTCGCCCCGGCGATGCACACGGAGATGTGGGAGCACCCGGCCACCCAGGAGAACGTCGCCACGCTGCGCCGCCGCGGTGCCCTGGTCGTCGAGCCCGCCGTCGGCCGCCTCACCGGCGTCGACACGGGCAAGGGCCGCTTCCCCGACCCCGTCGAGCTCTTCGAGGTCGCGCGGCGCGTGCTCGCCCGTGGCGACCTGGCGCGGGACCTCGAAGGACGCCATGTCGTCGTGAGCGCCGGCGGCACCCGTGAGCCCCTCGACCCCGTCCGCTTCCTGGGCAACCGCTCCTCGGGCAAGCAGGGCTACGCGCTGGCCCGCAGCGCCGCCGCCCGCGGCGCCCGCGTGACGCTCGTGGCGGCGAACGCGGCGCTGCCCGACCCGGCGGGCGTGGACGTCGTGCCGGTCGGCACCGCCGTGCAGCTGCGCGAGGCCGTCCTGAAGGCCGCGGCCGACGCCGACGCCGTCGTGATGGCGGCCGCCGTGGCGGACTTCCGCCCCGCGGCGTACGCCGCAGGGAAGATCAAGAAGAAGGACGGCGAGGAGCCGGCGCCGATCGCCCTGGTCCGCAACCCCGACATCCTCGCCGAGGTCGCGGGGGAGCGGCAGCGCCCCGGCCAGGTGGTCGTCGGCTTCGCCGCCGAGACCGACGACGTCCTCGCCAACGGCCGCGCCAAGCTCGCGCGCAAGGGCTGCGACCTGCTGGTCGTCAACGAGGTCGGGGAGCGCAAGACCTTCGGCTCCGAGGAGAACGAGGCGGTCGTGCTGGGCGCCGACGGCAGCGAGACGCCGGTGCCGTACGGTCCCAAGGAGGCCCTCGCGGACACGGTCTGGGACCTGGTCGCCGAGCGCCTGTCCTGAGCGAGCCCTCCTGAGCCCGGCAGGGAGCCGCCACGTCTCACCCCGTCTCGCCATTCGGACAAAAAAGTGTGACGGATCCTGTCCGATCCGCGATGCAGCCAAGATCGCCCGAGGTCCGCACCTTTCGGCTCTTGGCCGAACTTGGCTGCTTTTCTACGAATCCCTTGACGGGGTCTCGATGGCCGGGGCTCAATGTCATTTTCGCCCCAGCGGCCGCCTCAAATCCGGGAAAACCGGACACGAGGCCCTCTGGTGGAGACTGATCGTCGTACCGCACAATGCAGTGCCGCAGGTCACAGGGCTCCCAAGTGGCGAGACATGTGGTCCGGCGGGCAAGAGTGACCGATAAACTGGTCTCGGACGACGCCGGGCGCAGCCTCCGGCAGTCCACAAATGATCAGCCAGCAGCCGCTGCAACCACAGGGAGCGATGTGTCCCGGCGCCTCTTTACCTCGGAGTCTGTGACCGAGGGTCACCCCGACAAGATCGCTGACCAGATCAGCGACACCATTCTCGATGCGCTTCTGCGTGAGGACCCGACGTCCCGGGTCGCCGTGGAGACGCTGATCACCACCGGCCTGGTCCACGTGGCCGGTGAGGTCACGACGAAGGCGTACGCGCCGATCGCGCAGCTCGTGCGCGAGAAGATCCTCGAGATCGGTTACGACTCCTCGAAGAAGGGCTTCGACGGCGCCTCCTGCGGCGTCTCGGTGTCCATCGGGTCGCAGTCGCCCGACATCGCGCAGGGCGTCGACACGGCGTACGAGAAGCGCGTCGAGGGCGACGAGGACGAGCTCGACAAGCAGGGCGCGGGCGACCAGGGCCTGATGTTCGGCTACGCCTGCGACGAGACCCCGGAGCTGATGCCGCTCCCGATCCACCTCGCGCACCGCCTGTCGCGCCGCCTGTCCGAGGTCCGCAAGAACGGCACCATCCCCTACCTGCGTCCCGACGGCAAGACCCAGGTCACCATCGAGTACGACGGCGACAAGGCCGTCCGCCTCGACACGGTCGTCGTCTCCTCGCAGCACGCCTCGGACATCGACCTGGACTCGCTGCTTGCGCCCGACATCCGGGAGTTCGTGGTCGAGCCCGAGCTGAAGGCCCTCCTCGAGGACGGCATCAAGCTGGAGACCGAGGGCTACCGCCTGCTGGTCAACCCCACCGGCCGCTTCGAGATCGGCGGCCCGATGGGCGACGCCGGCCTCACCGGCCGCAAGATCATCATCGACACCTACGGCGGCATGGCCCGCCACGGCGGCGGCGCCTTCTCGGGCAAGGACCCGTCGAAGGTGGACCGCTCCGCGGCGTACGCGATGCGCTGGGTCGCCAAGAACGTCGTCGC
>NZ_LIRJ01000123.1:54219-54744 GCF_001419745.1 Streptomyces silaceus
CGCGACCTCGACCTGCTCCGCCCGATCTACTCGCAGACCGCCGCGTACGGCCACTTCGGCCGGGCGCTCCCCGACTTCACGTGGGAGAAGACGGACCGCGTGGAGGCGCTGCGGAAGGCCGCCGGTCTGTAACCGCGGCCGCACAGGCTCACACGAGGCCCGGTACCCCCTGGTGGGGTGCCGGGCCTCGTCGTCCTCACGGCCGGGTCGGTGTCCGAGCCGTCTGGTAGGAATGCTGCTGTGAGCAGGGAGAACGAAGGGTTCGAGGCGGAGGGGGCCGAGGGGCCGGAGCAGCTGGCGCTGATCCGGGAGTCGGTGCGCAAGGCCAAGGTGCCGCGGGCCAAGCCGCGGACGTGGCGGGGGGCCGCGTTGGCCAAGGAGTTGCCCGTGGCGCGGGTGCTGGTCGACAAAGGGGTGCTGCATCTCGACCGGTACTTCGAGTACGCCGTGCCGGAGGAGCTGGACGAGGCGGCGCAGCCCGGGGTGCGGGTGCGGGTGCGGTTCGGGGCGGGGGCTCACAACGTG
>NZ_LIRJ01000124.1 GCF_001419745.1 Streptomyces silaceus
GGGGAAGGGTGTGGTGGCCAGCCGCTGTGCGTGTCACACCGGGGTGTCGGTGACCGTACCGTCATCCAGTGCCAGTCGCCGGGTGAGGCGCACGGCGTCCAGCAGGCGGCGGTCATGGGAGACGAGCAGGAGTGTGCCGTCGTAGGTGTCCAGGGCGGATTCCAGTTGTTCGATGGCCGGCAGGTCGAGGTGGTTGGTGGGCTCGTCCAGCACCAGCAGGTTCACTCCGCGGCCCTGGAGCAGGGCGAGTGCGGCCCGGGTCCGCTCGCCGGGTGAGAGGGTGGTCGTCTCGCGCAGCACGTGCTCGGCGCCCAGGCCGAACTTGGCCAGCAGGGTGCGCACTTCGGCGGGCTCCATCGAGGGGATGGCGGAGCGGAAGGCGTCCAGCAGCCTTTGGCGTCCGCGGAAGAGCGCCCGGGCCTGGTCGATCTCGCCGATCACCACGCCGGAGCCGAGCGTCTGGTGGCCGGCATCAAGGGGGATGCGGCCGAGCAGCGCGCCCAGCAGGGTCGACTTGCCCGAGCCGTTCGCGCCGGTGATCGCGACGCGGTCGGTCCGGCCGATCTCCAGGGACACGGGCCCGAGGGTGAAGTCGCCGCGGTGCACGCGGGCCTGGCGCAGTGTGGAAACGACCGTGCCGGAACGGGGCGCTGTCGCGATCTGCAGGCGCAGCTGCCACTCCTTGCGCGGCTCCTCCACTTCCTCCAGGCGCTCGATGAGGCGTTCGGCCTGTTTCGCCTTGCCGGCGAGGTTCTCGCTGTTCTCCATGCGCCCGCGCCGGGCGAACTTGTCGTTGTCCCGGCCGCGGCGCTGCGCTGTGCGGACTCCCTTGTCCGCCCAGGAGCGGTGCATGCTCGCGCGCTCCTGGAGGGCGGCCTTGCGTTCGGCGTACTGCTCGTACTGGTCGCGGGCATGACGCCGGGCGCGTTCGCGCTCCTGCAGGTATGCCGCATAGCCGCCGCCGAACAGGCGCACCTGCTGCTGGGCGCGGTCGAGTTCAAGGACCTGGGTGACGGTGCGGGCGAGGAACTCGCGGTCGTGGCTGACCACGACGGCGCCCGCGCGCAGTCCGCGGACGAACTGCTCCAGTTGTTCCAGACCCGCCAGGTCGAGGTCGTTGGTGGGCTCGTCCAGCAGCAGGACGTCGTGGCGCGAGAGCAGCAGGGAGGCCAGTTGCGCGCGGGCGGCCTGCCCGCCGGACAGTGAGGTCATTGCCTGCTCCAGGTGGATGCCGAGGCCGAGCGTGGCGGCGACGTGTTCGGCGCGTTCCTCCAGGTCCGCTCCGCCCAGGCTCAGCCAGCGTTCCAGGCCGGCGGCGTACTCCTCGTCCGCTCCGGCGGTGCCGTCGGCCAGGGCCCGGGTGGCGGTGTCCAGCGCGTGCTGGGCGGCGGTCACGCCGGTGCGGCGGGCGAGGAAGGCGTACACGGTCTCGCCGGGTCGGCGGTCGGGTTCCTGGGGCAGGTAGCCGATGGTCGCCGTCGCCGGGGCGGCGCGTACCTGGCCCTGTTCGGGGGTGTCGAGCCCGGCGAGGATGCGCAGCAGGGTGGATTTGCCCGCCCCGTTGGCGCCGACGAGCCCGGTGACCTCTCCTGGCGTCACTGCCAGGTCGAGGCCGGTGAACAGGGTGCGGTCGCCGTGGCCTGCGGCGAGGTTCTTGGCTACGAGGGTTGCGGTCATGGTGTCGCCTACCGGAGAGGTCAGTCACCCGCGGTCGTATGCGGCGGGTGCAAGGGAATGGGGGCGGCACACGCCCGATGGCACGACGGCAGGCGGAAGACACACAGGCGCGCGGAGGCAAGGGGGGGGCAGCGCAGCGCAGGGTTTTATACCGCGTCCGGGCGGCCCGGGGGCTCCGAGGTCACGTGCACAACCGCCGACGCCGGTATGACCGGGCGCGGCAGGGCCGCACGGGCAGATGCCGTGCTGGCAGCAGGGGCACGTACCTCAGATGCGCAAAATCCACCTCGATCGGTGACAACAGGACCGCCGAGCAGAATAGACAGCGATCCTGCCGCGCGTACATCGCATTTCAGACGCCCGGCCGCACAGCCCCGTATCCGGTGCTCGTGCCGGCACGAGCACCCCGGGCCGCCGCGGGGCAGCCCTACCGGCACCGCTTCGTACATTGGGCAGGCCCTGTCCCGCCGCCGGGCAGGCCTGTGGCGCACCCCTTCAACGGCGCCGGGCCTGCCCTCCTCGCGCGCGGAAGCCGACGGCAGACAGCCCGGGCCGGGGCTGCACCTCCGGCTACCTGGAGACAGTCCCCCCTACGCCCGAAAGCCCGGGCGGGATCCCCGGGGACTGGCGCCGGCCGGTGAGCAAGGCGGTGCGCCTTCCCGGCTCGCGGTGGGCGCCCCGGGCGCCTGGGGCGGGCCCAGGCGCGTGGTCAGGAGCCCGGTTCCTGATGCGCCCACTGACGCGCAGGCACCAGCTACGACTTCGTCCGGACCGGTGGGGCAGCATGGCCGGGCCGGCGGCCGCCAGGGCGGTGAGCAGCGTAGGGCGGCGCAAGGAACCCTCCTCCCCTGGCGTCACGAGGAGCGGCCGCCGCTCCGCCCCTTGAGGTCTCCCACCGGCACCGGCGCACAGGGCGCCGGTGAACCGAACAGGAGATGCGCGGACATGCTGCCTTCGCACGCGGCGCGGTGCACCACCCGCAAACCGACGATGCGGAAGCGCCCGCTCCCGCCGCGAGCGGGCGCGGCACTCCCGCCGGGAGACGATGACCAGTGAGCAGCCGCTCCGGCTGCCCTGGGGGTGCAGCTGGCTGACGACAGCCGACGCCGCTGCCGGGCGGACGCGGCAGTTACCCAGGACGTCGCCGGCCGCGTTCTGGACGTGCTCCTGGAGACAGATCCCGCGCCTACGTGACATGCGTTGCGAGGGCCGCCGGAATGCTTGAGGTGATGTACCCGCGGCGCCGTCAGCTGGGGGCGTCGTAGTTGGCGCGGGCGGTGTGCACCTCGTCCATGTGTTCCTCCGCCCAGTCCTTGATCGCGCGCATGACCGGGAGCAGTGAGCGGCCCAGCGGGGTCAGTTCGTATTCGACGCGGACCGGGACGGCGGGGGTCACGGTCCGTGTCACCAGCCCGTCGCGCTCCAGATGACGCAGTGTCTGGGTGAGCATCTTCTGGCTCACGCTCGCCAGCGTGCGCTGCAGGTCGGAGTACCGCCGTGGCCCGTCGGCGAGTGCGTTGACCGCGAGGCTGACCCACTTGTCGGCGATGCGGTCCAGCAGGTGGCGGGCCGGGCACTGGGCGAGGTAGGCGTCGTAGGCGGTGCTCGCGTCGGCCCGGTGCTGGGCCGCGGTGCGGGTGGGCATGGCTCTCCTCCCGGTGCCGTACGCACCTCCAAGTGCGTACTTCCTGATGGAGAGTAGCAATACCTACGGTGAGCAGCATGACCGATGAAGAGAAGATGCAGGCGGTGGCCGCCCGTGGGTACGGCGGGCCCGAGGTGCTCGAACTGGTGACGGTGCGGCGTCCGGTGCCCGGGCCCGGGCAGGTGCGGATCAGGGTCGAGGCGGCGACGGTCAACCCCGTTGATCTGGTGACCCGTTCCGGCGCGCTCGTCGAGGCCGGGCTGATGGCCGCCCGCGAGCTCACCGGTATGGGATGGGACGCCGCCGGGGTGATCGACGGGCTCGGCACGGGCGTGACGGCGTTCGCCCCGGGGCAGCGGGTGATCGGGCTGCGCGATCTGCTCGATGTGTCGTTGGGCGCATACGCCGGCTCCCTGGTCCTGGACGCCACGGCCGTCGCGCCCGCGCCCGCCGGTGTGTGCCCCGCGGCCGCGGCGACACTGCCGCTGAACGCCCTCACCGCCCTCCAGGCCCTGGACCTGCTCGGCCTCGCCGAGGGCGACACCGTCCTGGTGACCGGAGCCGCCGGCGCCGTCGGCGGCTTCGCCGTCGAACTGGCGGCGCGGCGCGGCCTGCGCGTCATCGCCCAGGCCGATGCCGCCGACAAGGAGTTCACCCGGAGCATCGGCGCCGCATGGACCCTCGACCGCGACACCACCGATCTCGCGGCCGAGGTCCGCCGCCTGGTCCCCGGCGGCGTTGACGGCGCGCTCGACACGGCCGGACTGGGCATCCGCGCCCTGGCCTCCGTCCGCAGCGCGGGCGCCTACGCCAGCGTGGTGGGCGGCACGGCCCCTCCCCCGCTGCGCGGCATCCGCATCCAACAGCACTGGATCAGAGCCGACGGCGCCGCCCTGGCCGAACTGGCCGCCATGGACCTCACCCTGCGGGTCGCCGACGTCCTCCCGCTCGAGCAAGCAGCCCAGGCACACACCCGCCTCGCGGCAGGCGGGATACGCGGCCGCCTCGTCCTGGCCCCTCAGCAGGAGAAATGATCCGCCCCGACCAGGACACGCCCCCCGACAGCCCGCCACCTCAGGCGGGCGCATCATCGGCGTCTCCACACCACTGACCCACCACACCAGGCCTTGCGGCCGCCGTCTGCTCCGCCGCGAAAGCCGCCGTGGACGCCCCGGGGGGGGCGCGGACCCCCGAGCCCCGGGGCCGGCCGCCACCGCCACCGCCACCAACGGCGGAGCCACGCGCGACGGCGCCGAGATGCGCCACTGAGACTGCTGCACACGTACTCAGCACAGCGGGTCACGCGGACGCTCCGAACAAAACGCATAGCCGTCCTTCAGCTTCTTGCTCAAATCGACCCTGGGCGCCCTCTTCGGAAGCGGTGCAGCCACTTTGAAGGGTTCTCCGTTGTCAGAGACCGCAAGGTTGCGCGGCTTTCCTCCGACAAGCACCTTGAGATCAACCGTCCACTCGTAGGCGGCACCGGACCTGGCCGCCGTGGCCTCGATATGGAAATCTGCCGCGTCACCCTTCCCCATATTGATCCCGACACGCTCGATCGGGCCGCTCTCATCGAACAGACGAAAACGAGGAGGCCTCGCATCCACGACAAGGCTCGCCTGCCGGCCGAAGTACCCATCCCCGCCCGGGCAGTCCAGCACCTCAGTCCTCAGCACGGGCTGCGGCACCCTGCGCACATGAGGCTCCAGGCCAAGGATGACGACCGACTCGCTCCGTTCCGTCGTCAGCACGAAGTCGATGAAGACATGATGCGGAACACCGCCGACCGACTCGAGCAGATTCGCAGTACTCTCCGTGCAGGTGTACTTCGCTCGGGAAAGCTGCTTGTCAAGTGCCTTCACCGTCAGCGGGACTGCCAAGTTGCCTGAGTTTCCCACCGACTTGATGTAAATCTCCGGCTCGGGAGGGTGACGGGGCCACCAGTTGTCCGGCCACGCCGTCACAGCCCCGAGCGTGGTCCCCACAATCGTGACCACCCCGACCACTGCTCCCAAAGCCGCGCCGAGCCGGCTGACCGAGAGCCGCCGCGGCCCGGACGACGGCGGCGAAGACGGTTCTGGAGACGACATCATGAAAACCAACGTGCTCCGATGCACAACTCCCAGCAATGCGACGAGTTCGTCTTGCTGCCATCGCTCAAGCAAGTGATGCCGGCTACGTCTCAACCACAGCATCGTGGCGGTGTGTTCCGCGCGCACCATGCGACTGGCAGGCACCCATACCGGTACGCCGTGACGGCCGACCGCCCCGACCAGAAACCGGTCAGCCGTCTGCGGCACCGGCCGCGACGGCTCGTCCGAAGGCCCGGGAACCGGACACAGCTGGATGGAGCGGAATGGAGCCGGAAATCGCCGCGCATAGGGAGCACACCTGGGATGTGTCGGTCCACCCGAGGCGCGCCCGCGTCGTGACCGGCGCCAAGCGCCGCAGCGCCCACGCAGCACGCGCCGCTCCCGGACCTCCGCGTCCGTGCGCCCGACGGATCCCTCGCGCACAGCAGGCCGCCGAGTGGGGCGGAGCGGAGCCAGGGGCCGTCAGCGGCAGCAGACCCGGCCCAGACCCAAGTCCTAGGCCGGCGCCTCAGCGCAGTGCGCCACATGCGCATTGCGCGACTCGATGAGTCTGCGCATGTACCGGCCCAGCACCACCGCCTCCACCCCCGCTCCCAACAGGCCCAAGGGCGCCGCGAATTCGATCACATCACGCATCACCGTGCCCCCGCGCCCGTCCGGCGCGAAGCAGTGCGTGTGATGCCACCGCTTGAAGGGCCCGGCCACCTGCTCGTCCACGAACCTTTCGGGCCACTTGTACGCACTGATGCGTGAGGTCATCCGCCACCGCATCCCGAAGTGCCGGGCCTCCCAGGTCACGGTGTCACCGAGCGCCATACGCCCGGCCCGGACACCGCCGACGATCCGCTCCCGGGAACGCGCCATGGACGCGGTGTGCAGACCCACGTCCAACGACAGGCCGAAAACGGTCTCCACAGACGCGGCGATGTGCGTGACGGTCTCGAAACGCTGCATGCCAGGATGCTCGCACGCACCCCCGGCCCCCAAAGCACCGGCTGCACGGCAAGCCACTGAGCAGGTAAGACGCAGAAGCCCTCACGCCCCGCCCAACCGAGCCGGAGCCTGCCGGACATGCCACGGCCAAGCCGCCCCCGCAGTGCCGGGCTCCGGCTGACCAGCACCTTGCGGGCTGCCGCCCTGCAGACACCGGCACAGGCGTGCCTTCCGCGCGGGCCACGTCCCCGGTATCCAGTCCTCTCAGCGGCAGACACACCGAAAGCCCGGCGGGAGACCCCTTCCGTCTTCCGGGCCCACGGCGCCACGCCGCACCGGCCGGCGGACAC
>NZ_LIRJ01000125.1 GCF_001419745.1 Streptomyces silaceus
GCCGGGGCCGCGGGGACGCCCGGACCGTACGTCTTCGCGGAGGGCACCGAGACGGTCGAGGGCGCGACGAGCAACGTCGAGGGGCACCGGCTCAGCCCCGGCAGGTCGTACAAAAGCACCCTCCCGCGCGCGGGGCAGCGGTTCTACCGCCTGGAGCTCGACGCGCGGGAGAGTGCGTACGTCTCCGTCACCGCGATCCCGAAGCCCGGCACGCAGGTCTCCTACGCCGACGGTGTAGAGGTCTCCGTGCAGGACGGGGACGGCGGCAACTGCACTCCCCTGGAGGCAGAGGAGGCGCGGTTCGGCTCTTCGGAGAGCCCGCGGCCGATCACGGCCACGGCGTCGCGCAGGGTAGGGCCCGACGNNGGCTCACAGGGCTCACAGGGCTCACAGGGCTACGGGTCTTCCGAGGCTTCCCCGGAGGACTGGGACCTGGAGATTCACGTCGCGTCAGAACCCGGTCTGAAGGCGGGAGATGAGGCGGAGGGCGAGAAGGAACCGCCGCAGTCGTGGGACTCCTCGACGCCTGTGCCGCCGACCGGCGAGCGACGCCCGCGCGAGGGCGGTACGAGCTTCAGCAGCGCGCGAGGGCTGGAGGGAGGGGTCTGGGGCGCCGAGATCGAGTCCGGGCAGACCCTCTTCTACCGCGTGCCGGTGGACTGGGGACAGCGGCTCTCCGCCACGGCCGAGCTCGGCAGTTCGAGTGTGGACGGCTCCGGTGGGAGCGCTGAGCGGGACGGCGCGGGGCGGCGCGGTACGGCGCGCGGCAGTGGGTACGTCTCGTCGGCTCTGGTCATGTCGCTGTACAACCCCGTGCGCGCCCAGGTCGACGACGCGCACACGGCCTACGACGGCAGGCAGAAGTCGGCGGCTCTGGAACCGCTGCCGCCGATCGCGTACGAGAACCGGTTCGCCCCCGCCGACGAGGTGGCGACGATGAGGTTCGCCGGCTGGTACTACCTGGCGGTCCACCTCAGCTCCGGCGTCGCGGAGAAGTTCGGTGACGGGCCGTTGGAACTGACGCTGCGTGTGGACGTGGAAGGGGATCCGAAGCCGGGGCCCGCGTACGCGGGGTCGCCGCGGCCAGCCGATGAGTTCCGCGTGACCGAGCGGGACGCGGCGGCCGCGCGGCGGGGGGAGACGGCCGCCGCCGGTGGCGGTGCCGGAGGTGGCCGCGACGAGGTGATGGCCGTGGTGGCCGCCGGGGGGATCGGGGCCGGCGTGGTGCTGCTGGGGATTCTGGGGGTGTGGACGCTGGTGGCGCGGCGGAGGGCGGCCGCCGCGGTGGCGGCAGAGGCTGCGGTGGCGGGGGCTACGGGTGTTGCGCCTGGTGCCGTGGCCGAGCACACGGAGCGGGCCGAGCACACGGAGCGGTTCGGGCCGCCGCGGCGCTGGTGAGGGGGCCGACCGAGCGGCGGCGGAACGTTACATCTGGGTCAGCGCCCAGGTGCCGACCGTCAGGCAGATCAGGGCGAGGAGCAGCATCGGGACCGCGACCTTCGCGGGCGGTCCGGGACGTCGCGGCGGGGTGGGGAACGCCGTGGCGTAGGGCTGCGGAAGCGTCGGATTCAGGGGCGTCTGAAGTGGAACCTGAGCGGCTTGGGCGGTGTATGGATAAGTAGAGGCGGGGGCGCGGCGCACCGCTGACGTCACGGCTTGTGCGGAGTCGTGGGCGGAGTCGTGAGGCGCGGCCTGATGGGGGGAGGGCACGTGGGAGGGCACATGCGTGAGGTCGAGAGCGGGTGCCTGCGGAGGCAGGGGAGTCGGAGTGGGGGGAGTCGGCGGCTGGGGCGGCTGCACGGGCGGAGGCAGAGGGAAGCTGCCCGTATCCGAGGTGACGGAGGGGAAGGGGGCGGCTGGGAGCGGGGCCGACGGTTGCGGAGCTGACGGCTGCGGAGCTGACGGGTGGAGAGCTGACGGAGAGGGAGCGGGTGGGAAGGGAGCAGGTGGGAAGGGAGCAGGTGGG
>NZ_LIRJ01000126.1 GCF_001419745.1 Streptomyces silaceus
CTTGGCCGGTGCCTTCGCCGCCGTCTTCTTCGTGCTCTTCGTGCTCTTGGTGCTCTTCGTCGGCTGCGCGCTCTTCTTCGGGATCTTCCCGCTCGTCGCGTCCTTACGGGGGCGTGCGGCTGGGGCGGTGGAGTCGTCGGACGGTTTGCGGGAGCGGGGGGTCACGGAAGGATCCTCCTCCGGAGGAGTGGTCAGTGGGCGTCTTCGGCGGAGCCGTTCTGGGCGAGGCGGCGGGCCGCGGCCAGGGGGACCGGGAGCCAGTCGGGCCGGTGGCGCGCCTCGTAGAGGACTTCGTAGACGGCCTTGTCCGTCTCGTGGGCGCGCAGGAGCACCGGGTCCGTGCGCGGGTCGCGGCCCGCGACCCGGCCCGGCAGTCGGCCGCCCACTCCGGGGACCAGGGCCCCTTCGAGCGCGCCGCGTAGTCGAAGGAGCGCAGCATCCCCGCGACGTCACGGACGGTCGGCTGCGGCATCCGGCGCTCGCCGAGCGGGCGCGCGGGCTCGCCCTCGAAGTCGATGAGCGACCAGTGGCCGTCGGGGGCGCGCAGGCACTGCCCGAGGTGCAGGTCGCCGTGGACGCGCTGGGCCGTCCACGCCTGGCCCTCGCCGCCCAGGTCGGCCAGCGCCTCGAAGGCGGTGAGCAGCCCCGGGGCGAAGGGCCGCAGTGCCGGGACCGCCTGCGCCGCCGCGGTGAGACGGTCCGCCATGGCGTCGGCGATGAGCTCCACCTGGGCCCGGCCGAGCGTGACGGTGGGCAGCGCGTCGGCGAGCGAGGCGTGCACCTCGGCGGTCGCGCGGCCGAGCGCCCGCGCCTCACCGGTGAAGGGCTCGCCCTTGCCGAGCGTCCGCAGGGCGAGGTCCCAGCCGTCCTCGGCGGCGGCCAGGTAGGGCTGGAGCACGCCGAGCGTGCACGTCGTGTCGGCCGCGGCCCCCGGCGGGCCGGCCGTGCCCGCGGTTCCGGAGCCGAGGTCCGCGAGGAACCACGCGGCGGGAGCGGGGACCCGTGCGCAGCCCTGGCGGGCGAGGTGCAGCGGGAGTTCGAGGTCGGGGTTGAGGCCGGGCACCACACGGCGGAACAGCTTCAGGATGAACGTATCGCCGTACACGAGCGAGGTGTTGGACTGCTCGGCGGCCAGCGGGCGCGGGGTGAGCCCGGAGGGTATCTCGGTGTCCGGGTCGCGCTCGAAGCGGAGCACGCCGTGCCGGCCGGGTATGCGCAGCCGCTCCAGGAGCAGCGCGGCGAGCCGTGGGTCCCGCAGCGCCTCGTACACCGTGCCGCCGGCGAGCGGGCCCTCGGTGAGACGGCCGATGAGGGCGGGCGCGAGAGGGGGCGGCAGGGTGCGGCGTACGCCGAGGAGCAGCTGGTAGCAGTCGCCGGGCCGTTCGACGTCGGTGTCCGGCGCGCTGTCCTGCGCGGGGACGAGCGGCCTGTGCACCCGCAGCAGCACGTGCAGCAGGCGCGACGGCGCGTCGGGCGGCAGGAGTTCGGTCAGTTCGACCGGTTCGAGGGCGCCGATGGGGCGGCCCTTTCCGGCGAACCACCGCTGCCGCGGCAGCCACTCGCGCAACAGCGGATCGAGCGAGGCGAGCAGCGCGGTGGCGTGCGCACCGGGGCGCGTGGCGGCTTCCGACATGGCGTCGCGTCCTTTCCGCGGGGCGGACAAGGCAGAGTGCGGGGGTGCCAGGGGGTGCGTGTGCGGGGTGCCGGTCGTGCGTAGGAGTGCCCAGGGCGGGGCGGCGGAAACCGCCCCGCTCGGGCGTCGCTGCGGGAGCCTACGCCGCATCCTTGCGCAGCCGGAACCAGTAGAACCCGTGTCCGGCCAGGGTGAGGAGGTAGGGCAGCTCGCCGATGGCCGGAAAGCGCACCCCGCCGATGAGCTCCACGGGGTGGCGGCCGTTGAAGGCCTGCAGATCGAGCTCGGTGGGCTGGGCGAAGCGCGAGAAGTTGTGCACGCACAGCACCAGGTCGTCACCGTCCTCCCCCGTCGAGGGCGCCTCGCGCAGGAACGCGAGCACCGCCGGGTTGGACGAGGGGAGTTCGGTGTACGAGCCGAGCCCGAAGGCGGGATTCTGCTTGCGGATCTCGATCATCCGGCGCGTCCAGTGGAGCAGGGAGGACGGGGACGACATGGAGGCCTCGACGTTCGTGACCTGGTATCCGTAGACCGGATCCATGATCGTCGGGAGGTAGAGGCGGCCCGGGTCGCAGGACGAGAAGCCCGCGTTGCGGTCGGGCGTCCACTGCATGGGCGTGCGCACGGCGTCGCGGTCGCCCAGCCAGATGTTGTCGCCCATCCCGATCTCGTCGCCGTAGTACAGGATCGGCGATCCCGGCAGCGAGAGCAGCAGCGCGGTGAACAGCTCGATCTGGTTGCGGTCGTTGTCCAGGAGCGGGGCGAGGCGCCGCCGGATGCCGATGTTGGCGCGCATCCGCGGGTCCTTGGCGTACTCCGCGTACATGTAGTCGCGCTCTTCGTCCGTGACCATTTCGAGGGTCAGCTCGTCGTGGTTGCGCAGGAAGATGCCCCACTGGCAGCCGGACGGGATGGCCGGGGTCTTGGCGAGGATCTCCGAGACCGGGTAGCGCGACTCGCGGCGCACCGCCATGAAGATGCGCGGCATGACGGGGAAGTGGAACGCCATGTGGCACTCGTCGCCGCCCTTGCCGAAGTCGCCGAAGTAGTCGACGACGTCCTCGGGCCACTGGTTGGCCTCGGCGAGCAGCACCGTGTCCGGATAGTGGGCGTCGATCTCGGCGCGGACGCGCTTGAGCAGCTCGTGGGTGCGGGGGAGGTTCTCGCAGTTGGTGCCCTCCTCCGCGTACAGATAGGGCACCGCGTCCAGGCGGAAGCCGTCGATGCCGAGGTCGAGCCAGAACCGCAGGGCCGAGACGATCTCCTCCTGGACGGCCGGGTTCTCGAAGTTGAGGTCCGGCTGGTGGGAGAAGAAGCGGTGCCAGTAGTACTGCTTGCGGACCGGGTCGAAGGTCCAGTTCGAGGCCTCGGTGTCGACGAAGATGATCCGGGCGTCCTGGTACTGCTTGTCGTCGTCCGCCCAGACGTAGTAGTCGCCGTAGGGCCCCTCGGGGTCGCTGCGGGACTGCTGGAACCACGGGTGCTGGTCGCTCGTGTGGTTCATCACGAAGTCGATGATCACGCGCATGCCGCGCTGGTGGGCGCTGTCGACGAACTCGACGAAGTCGGCGAGGTCGCCGAACTCGGGGAGCACGGCGGTGTAGTCCGAGACGTCGTAGCCGCCGTCGCGCAGCGGTGACTGGAAGAACGGCGGCAGCCACAGGCAGTCCACGCCGAGCCACTGGAGATAGTCCAGCTTGGCGGTCAGGCCCTTGAGGTCGCCGATGCCGTCGCCGTTGCTGTCCTGGAAGGAACGGACGAGGACCTCGTAGAAGACGGCGCGCTTGAACCATTCGGGGTCACGGTCCTTGGCCGGCGTGTCCTCGAAGGTGTCCTGGACGGGCTCATTGACGATCATGGTGTGGGTGACCCTCCGATCAACGGTGAGGACGCTCGCAGAACCGTGAACACGTGCGCGGGCGCACGGCCCGGCTCAAGGCGCACATAGTTGGCTCTGCCCCAGTGGTAGGTCTCGCCGGTGAGCTCGTCGCGCACCGGCACGGTCTCGTGCCAGTCGAGGCCGAGTTGCGGCATGTCCAACGAGACCGTGGCCTCCTGGGTGTGGTGAGGGTCGAGGTTGGCGACCACCAGAACCATGTTCGAACCCCGGTCGCCGGTCGCGGACTTCGAGTACGCGATCACCGCATCCTTGTCCGTGGTGTGGAAGTGCAGGTGGCGCAGTTGCTGGAGCGCGGGGCTGGTGCGCCGGACACGGTTCAGCGCGGTGATCAGCGGGGCGATCGTGTCGCCCCTGCGGGCGGCCGACTCCCAGTCACGGGGCCTCAGTTGGTACTTCTCCGAGTTCAGGTACTCCTCGCTGCCGCGCCGCACGGGCGCGTTCTCGCACAGCTCGAAACCGCTGTAGACCCCCCACGTCGGCGACAGCGTCGCGGCGAGCACGGCCCGCACCTCGAAGGCGGCGCGCCCGCCCTCCTGGAGGTAGGCGTGCAGGATGTCGGGGGTGTTCACGAAGAAGTTCGGACGCAGATAGTGCGCGGTCTCCCGCGACAACTCCGTCAGGTATTCGGTGAGTTCGTCCTTTCTGTTGCGCCAGGTGAAGTACGTGTACGACTGCTGGAATCCGATCGCCGCGAGGGTGCGCAGCATCGCGGGGCGCGTGAACGCCTCGGCGAGGAAGATGACGTCCGGATCGGTGCCGTTGATGTCCGCGATCACCCGCTCCCAGAACACCACGGGCTTGGTGTGCGGGTTGTCGACGCGGAACACGCGCACGCCGTGCCCCATCCAGAAGCGCAGCAGCCGCACGGTCTCCGCGATCAGCCCCGGCAGGTCCCTGTCGAAGGCGAGCGGATAGATGTCCTGGTACTTCTTCGGCGGATTCTCGGCGTACGCGATCGTGCCGTCCGCCCGGTGGTGGAACCACTCGGGATGCTTCTCCACCCACGGGTGGTCCGGCGAGCACTGGAGCGCGAAGTCCAGGGCGATCTCCAGGCCGAGCTCGGTGGCGCGGGCGACGAAGTCGTCGAAGTCGTCGAGCGTGCCGAGGTCCGGGTGGACGGCGTCGTGGCCGCCCTCGGGGGAGCCGATCGCCCAGGGCACGCCGACGTCGTCCGGGCCGGGGGAGAGCGAGTTGTTGGCGCCCTTGCGGTAGGTGGTGCCGATGGGGTGGATCGGCGGCAGATAGACGACGTCGAAGCCCATCTCGGCGATGGCGGGCAGCCGGGCCGCCGCGGTCCTGAAGGTCCCGGACACGGGCGGCGCGCCCTCGGTGACGACCGCGCCCTCCGAGCGCGGGAAGAACTCGTACCACGAGCCGAACAGCGCCCGGCGGCGCTCCACGGTCAGCGCGAACTCCTCCGAGGACGTGACGAGTTCGCGCAGCGGATGGCGGGCGAGCACCGACTCCACCTCGGGGGTGAGGGCGGCCGCGAGACGGGCCGCCGGCGGGCGGCCCGTGTCGCGCAGTGCCCCGGCCGCGCCGAGGACGGCGGCCCGCTCGGCGAGCGGCACACCGGCGGCGGCGCGCTCGTGGAGCCGGGCGCCCTCCTCCAGGACCAGCTCGGTGTCGATGCCGGCGGGTATCTTCACGCGCGCGTGGTGCCGCCAGGTCGTGACGGGGTCGCCCCACGCCTCCACGGCGTACGTCCAGTGTCCTTCCGTGTCCGGGGTGACGTCGGCGCCCCACCGGTCGGTGCCGGGTGCCAGTTCCCGCATCGGTGTCCAGGGGCCCGCACGCCCCTCCGGGTCGCGCAGGACGACGTTGGCCGCGACCGCCTCATGGCCTTCGCGGAAGACCGTGGCGGTGACCTGAAACGTCTCTCCCGGTACGGCCTTCGCCGGTTTTCGTCCGCGATGGACGGCAGGGGAGACGTCCAGGACGGGGATGGTGGGGTGCGAGGGTGTGCCTTCGGGCATGTCTGACCGCTCCTGTCCGCGTGCACGGATTCGAAGGGTGTGGAGAAGGTCCGCGGTGCGTGCCGGCGGTATGCCGGAATGCGTACCGGAGGAGCCTTCCCCTTGTCTGCGGGTGGGCAATCCGGCGCTTTGTTAACTACTAGTACGTAAGGGTGCATGCAAGACCGGCCCCGCCACGAATGGTGGGACCGGTCCGAAAGTGCACTAACTGGTACGGGTCAATTGCATATGCCCTAGAGGCTGTTGTTGGCCTTTCGGGGGTTATTGACCTGAAGGAGCTTGTTCGGGGAACCGAGCCCCGCGCCCGTCACCTTCCCGGACGTGGCGCGGCCGACGAGGGCCTTGCCGACCTGGGCCGGGGTCGCCGCCGGGTGGTCGGCGAGATACAGGGCCGCCGCGCCCGCCGCGTGCGGCGAGGCCATCGACGTACCGGAGAAGGTCGCCTTGGCCGAGTCGCTCGCGTTCGACGCGGACGTGATGCGCGTGCCGGGCGCGAACAGGTCCAGTCGGGTGCCCCAGTTGGAGAATCCGGCGCGCGCGTCCTTCGCGTCGCTCGCGCCGACCGTGACCGCCTCGCGCACCCGCGCGGGCGAGTACAGGCTCGCCGGCAGCCCGTCGTTCCCGGCCGCCACGGTGTACGTCACGCCGGAGGCGATCGAGTTGCGCACCGCCGCGTCCAGCTGGGCGTTGGCGTAGCCGCCGAGGCTGAGGTTGGCCACCGCGGGCTTGCGCGCGTGCTTCGTCACCCAGTCGATGCCCGCGATGACCTGCGCCATCGTGCCCGACCCCTCGTTGTCGAGCACCCGCACGCCCACCACGTCCGCCTTCTTCGCGACGCCGTACGTCGCCCCGGCGACGGTGCCCGCGACATGCGTGCCGTGGCCGTTGCCGTCCTGCGCGGTGGCGTCGTTGTCGACGAAGTCCCAGCCGCTGCTCGCGCGTCCGCCGAAGTCGCGGTGCGTGGTGCGGACGCCGGTGTCGATGACGTACGCGGTCACGCCCTCGCCCGCCGACTCCGGCCAGGTGTAGGACTTGTCGAGCGGCAGGTTCTTCTGGTCGATGCGGTCCAGGCCCCAGGAGGGCGGGCTCGGCTGCGTGTGCCGCAGGGAGACCGCGCTGTCCTGGACGACCGAGGCGACCCTCGGGTCGGCGGCCAGGCGCTCGGCCTTGTCCGAACCGGCTTTCACCGCATAGCCGTTGAGCGCCTTGCTGTAGGTGTGACGTATTTTCGCCCCGTACTTCTCGGCGACGTCCTTACCCGCTTCGGACGGTGCCTTCGTCCCTCCTTTGAGCGTCACTATGTAGCTGTTGCTGATGGAGCCGGGCTTTCCTGCGCCGAGTACGCGTCCCGCGGGAACGTGTGCGGGGCCGGCGTGCGCGGGCAGTGCGACGGCCGAGAGCACCGCGGCCGTGGTGGCGGCCGTGACGGCCCCGGTCCATCGCAGGCGCCTCGTTCGCGACAGAGTCATGTGCTGGCTTCCCTCCCCAACTAGACAGACGTGCCGTGGAGTTGAACTGGCGCGCTGTCGAGTCCCCCGTGTGCCGCGCCGTCCTGTGCCGTCCTGCGCACCGTGCTCCGCGGCCGCCACTGGGCAGCCTCTCGTGTGGTGTGAAGCGCTACAAGACCGTACGAGGGGGCGGAATCGGCCGTATCGCCCGTGACGGATGAGTGAGAATTGCGCCGTTTTCCTGATTGAGGTGCAGGTGCGGGGGCGGATTCAGGACGCGGCGCGGTGCCGCGCACGGGCAGGCAGAAGTCCGATAACCGCCGGTGCGGGGGTGCCGGGCGGGGCCTGATCCGGGCCCGGCGGCTTCGGGTAGGGTCGGGATCTTCGGTCGGCGACGGCCGCCGGAGTACGTGAAGGCAGACGTCATGACACGGGTGACGCAGGAGCCGTACGAGACGCACGAGCCGTACGAGATGCACGGGCTCCACCAGACGCACGAGCCGTACGCGCCGTACGAAATGTCCGAGGCGCACGAGCCGCACGAGACGACGCCCGGAACCCGCGCCGACCCGCCCCGGCGGCGCGAGCGGCAGCGCCTCGACGCCGCCCTCGACCGCCTCACCGCCACCCTGCACGGCATGACCGCCCACCCCGACGAGGCGCAGTGCGACTGCCACTGGGGCAGCGAAGAGGAGCTCGCGCTCCTGAAGGTGCCGGGGCGGGAGCTCGACCCCGATCTCCTGGAGCGCACCTGGCGGGCGCCCGACTGGAGGGACCACCCCGCGCTCCTGCGCCGCATCCTGCCCCAGTTCGCCGCGCACCTCGTCGACGGCCGGATCGAGGCGCTCTACGGCATGGCCGAGGTCGGGCACTGCCTGGCGAGGGGGAAGTGGCAGGAGTGGCCCGAGGGGCAGGGCGCGGC